>JAEWYL010000180.1 GCA_023395675.1 Chloroflexota bacterium
GAAAGCGCGCCGGCTCTCTCCGGCTATTTTCCCGCCTGGGTCCTGGAGCGGGCGGTCGAGGAGAGCCGCGCGGCCGCGCGCGCCTATGGTTTTCCAGACAGCCAGCTGCTCTACCTGCCCCCAGGCCTGGAGCAGGCCTGGATGGACCGCCCCGGGACGGAAGATCACCGCCTGGTCTTCCTGGGAGGAGAAGAGGTCGCAGGGTCCGGCCGCGCCGTTATCACCCGGGCCGGGCAGAACCTGCTCCTGGCCTCTCCAACCCTCGACGAGGTTCAGGTGGATGACCGGGGGCTCACCCTCCCTGTGCGGGCTGCCCTGGCGGAAAACGCCCTGGCGGCGGGGAGCGGCTCGCCCGCGCCGCTCCTGGTTCTGGGGGGCGACCTGACCGGTAGCGCCTGGGGCGCCCCGCAGCCCGCCCGGGAGGCCTTCTCCTACCTGCAAGCGCATCCCTGGGTCCGCCTGCTCAACGAGCAGGACCTGCTTGCTGCACAGGGCTCCCTGGGGCACGCCTGGACTGCCCCGCCGTCTGGACAGGGCGCAGGCGGCGAGGCCCTGTCTCCTGACTCATTGGCTGTGTTGGAAGACCTGCGAAATGCTCCACCGGGCGCTTTGACCGCCGCGGCCTGGCATGCGCTGCTCGGCCTGTATGCGCCGGTGGCGCCGCAGCCCGCCGGTCTGGAGCAGCTCCGCAGCCACTACCTGGGCCAGACCGGCGCGCTCCTTGCCGCCTCGCGTTGGGAGGCTGCCCCTTACGAACAAGCCTACTGCGAGCTGGACTTCGACCGTGACGGTGAGGCTGAATGCCTGCTCGCCTCCCAGGAGGTCCTGGCGCTGTTCGAACCCAGCGGAGGCGCGCTGACCTATTTATTCGTCCGCGAGGCCGGCGCGCCCGGCGCGGCCCCGGTCCACCAGCTCGCAGCCCCTTCTTCCCAGCTCGCCGCCGGGCTGAGCCCGGCTTCCGGCTGGGACCTCACCCGGGGCCTGCAGGCCGATCCGGCGGTCATCCCCGGGGCGTTCAGCTCCACCGGTCCCTTCCAGGTCCAGACCGGCCCGGGAGAGCTGGTCTTCACCGCTCAGGATGGCTCGGTGCAAAAAGCCTATGCGCTCGTCCCCGAGGGGCTGGAAATCTGCATCCAATCTGCGGCGCGGCAGGTTTTTCAGGTCCCGCTCGTGCTGGATCCCTGGCAGCGCGCCGAACCGGGCTGGTGGGAGCAGTACGGCGAGCAGGAGCCTGAAACTGGGTCGCCCTCCCCGTTTCCGGATTCAAGCTGCGCCGCAGCGGCGGAGACGGTTTCAACCTGGAAGTGGGGCGCCGTACCTGCCATCGAGGTGCAGGCCACAGCTCCCCTCCGCGCGCAGACCTTCCTGGACAGCCGCAGGCGCATGGGGCTGGTAGAGGATCCGAACAGCGAATTCCCGCCCGGGCATTATCTCCCCCTGTCTCTGGCCCTGCTAGAAGTCGAAACATCGGGTACGCTTGCATTTGCTCTCCGCCTGATCCCGTAAGATTTGCCCGTTCGAAAGGAATAGGCTAAAATGAGGGCAGGATGAACTTAACCAATTTTGACACCCTCCTGAACGAAATTCAGCAGCTCTATCAGAACGGCGAATACGCCCGGGCCCTCTCCCTGGCAGCCGAATCCGCCCCGAAGTTCCCGGAGCATGGGGCCATGCTCTACTACTGGCGCATCAGCCTCTTAGCCCGCCTGGGGGATATTCCGGGGGCTCTGCAGCATCTGGATGAAGCCCTGGGGTCAGGCTTCTGGTACGGAGAGGTACTGCTGCGCCGGAGCCCTGCCTGGAAACCCTTGCAGGGGTTACCCGAATTCGAGCGGCTGGTAGAACGAAACCACGCCCTGCAGGCCGCGGAACAGGCGGTGCTTTTCCCGCTGCTCACGCTCCGCCCGCAGGGGGAGTGCGGCTCCAATGACCTGCCCTGCCCGCTTCTGATCGGCCTGCACGGCAACACCTCCACCGCCCAGTCGGAGCTGGATTACTGGAAAGAGGCCGCCGGGTCCGGCTGGCTGGTGGCCGCCCCCCAGTCCTCCCAGGCGGTCTGGAAGCAGGCCTACGTTTGGGACGACCTGGAAATTACACGCGCGGAAATCTTACACCATCTCGCCTCGCTCAAACGCCAGTACGCGGTGGATCCCAGCCATATGGTGATTGCCGGTCACTCAATGGGCGGAGAGGCGGCGATCTGGCTGGCCCTTACCGGGGCTGTCGAGGTGCGCGGGTTTATCGCCGTTGCTCCGGGCGGTCCATTCCTGGATGAGCCGGGAAGCTGGCTGCCCTTTATCGAGCAGGCAAAAGGCCGCGGTCTGAGCGGCTACTTCATCGCCGGCGAAAAAGACACGAAGACCTCCCTCAAGAATGTGCGCATCCTTATGGACATGCTGACCGAAGCCGGAATCCCCAGCAACCTGGAGCTCATTCACGGAGCGGGCCGCGACTACGCTCCGGAATTCGCTTCCGCCGTCCTGCGCGGGCTGGGTTTTATCCTGGAGGGCGAAGATTCGATCGAAGACCAGATCTAACACCTGACCTATCCCGTTCCTTTGGTTCCGCCAGTTCTACATCCAGCACACAAGGAGAGTCCTCTGCTATGTTCCAATCCTTCGAGCAGGCCAAACGCTATGCGGACGAGCATCAAATCAGCATGGTGGACCTGAAATTCTGTGACCTCTGGGGCAGATGGCGCCACCTCAGCCTACCCGCCACTCAATTCACCCCGGAGCTGATGGAACAGGGGATCGGCTTTGACGGTTCCTCCGTCGGACTCAAGAGCGTCAAAGCGGGTGATATGGTCCTGGTCCCGGACCTGTCCACCGGCATGGTGGACCCTTTCTGGGAGACTCCCACGCTCAGCTTTATCTGCACCACGTTCGAGGCGGACACCCACGCCGTGTTTACGAACGATCCCCGCAATATCGCTATCCGGGCGGAGGCTTATTTGCGTGAAAGCGGGATCGCCGACCGCAGCTTATGGGGCCCGGAGTTTGAATTCTATATCTTCGATGACGTGGCCTTCGAGAGCGGCACCAACCGGGCCAGCTACCGCCTGGATTCGAACGAGGCCGACTGGAACAGCGGCACCGGCGGTCACGGGCATTACATCCCGCTTCACGGCGGTTATCACGCCATTCCACCCAAAGACCAGCTGTTTAGAATCCGGACCGAGATGACCCTGCACCTGGAAGCGATGGGTATGCCGGTTAAGTACCACCACCACGAGGTGGGCGGTCCTGGCCAGTGCGAGATCGAGACCCCGATGATGGGTCTGGTTGACGCGGGGGATGCCGCGTTGCTGGTCAAGTACGTGGCGAAAATGGTGGCAAACAGCCGCGGCAAAACAGTGACCTTTATGCCCAAGCCGCTGTACGGCGAGGCCGGCAGCGGGATGCACTTCCACCAGCATCTTTTCAAAGAGGGGGTCAACCTGTTTTACGATCCTGAGGGATACGGCTGCATGAGCCGCACCGCCCTGCACTATATCGGCGGCCTGCTGACCCACGGCGCAGCCCTGCTGGCGCTGACGAACCCGAGCACCAACTCGTACCGGCGCCTGGTCCCCGGCTACGAGGCCCCGGTCAATGCTTTCTTCTCCCTGGGCAACCGCAGCGCAGCCGTACGCATCCCCAAGTACGCCAACCAGCCGGACAGCGCGCGTATGGAATTCCGCCCCCCCGATGCCACCTGTAACATCTACCTGGCCCTGGCGGCCCAGCTCCTGGCAGGCCTGGATGGCATCCAGCGGGAGATCGACCCGACCCGGGCCGGTTTCGGCCCGATTGACGAGAACATCTTCGCCTGGGGCGATGATCAGCTGGCCCGCATCCAGCGCCTTCCGTCCTCGCTGGACGAAGCCCTGTCCGCCCTGGAGGCGGATCACGAGTTCCTCCTGGCCGGAGGCATCTTCACCGAGGAGTTGATCGGCCAGTGGATCAGCCATAAACGCGAGGTAGAGTCCCTCCAGGTCCGCAACCGCCCCCACCCCTACGAATTCAGCCTCTATTTCGACGTTTAGCTGCCGCCGCTATAAGCGAGGCGCTTTCACCCGGTTAATCACCAGAAAAGAGGGTGTGCGAAACGCGCCGCCGTCTGCACACCCTCTTTCGCGCCAGCCTGCGAGCAGCTATTCCTGCGCGCTCTTCACTTTTTCCCGGTAAAGGCCTTTTTCAAGGATGATCTCGTACACCGGATCGGGCAGGTAGTGGCGGAAGTGGCGTCCCGTAGCCGCACGGCTCCGGATTTCGGAGGAAGAGATTTCGAGCAGCGGGGCCTGGACAAAGCGCACTTTTTTCGCGATTCCGGGCAGCACCGCATCCAGAGCCGAGAGGTCCACTGCCTCTCCAGGGCGGCACATCACCCCGATCTCATCTAAAGCGGCGAGGAAACGGCCGGGCGCGTACCATTCCGGCAGATCCACCAGCGAATCCCCGCCCATCAGGTAGATCATCTCAGCGCCGGGAAATTCCCTGGAGAGCAGGTTGACGGTGTCCACCGCGAAGTGAGGCGGCGGGCGGTCAATTTCCACCCGGGAGAGTTCGAATATTGGGTCTCGCCGGATCGCCGCCAGAAGCAGTTCCAGACGGCTCTCCGTGGGCGTCACTGATTTTCCTCGTTTGTGGGGGGGCGAAGGGGTCAGCACGAACAGCAGGCGATCCAGAGCCAGCTGGTCGTAGCACTCGGCCGCCAGTATCAGGTGCCCGTGATGCGGAGGGTCAAAGGTGCCGCCAAAAACGCCGATTCTCAATCGGTCCACTCCAGTTCATATTCGCCGATGAAGACCATATCGCCTTCCTGGACACCGGCACTGCGCAGGGCATCCTCGATCCCCAGCGTCTGCAGGATGCGCTGAAAGCGCAGGACGGACCGGTCATATTCCCAGTACGTCATGGCGGCCGCGCGCTCGATCGCCTCGCCCTCCACCCGCCAGCCTTCGGAGATGCGGCGGATGTTGAATTCGCGCGGGTCGCTTTCCATGCGGTAAACCGGCTGTTCCTCCTCCATCTCCTCGGGAGGGAGTTCCTGCAGAACCTGCAGGGCCCGGAACAGGACCTTGCGCACGTTCAACCCCGTTACCGCGGAGATCGGGAACGCTTCGTAGCCCCGTTTCTTCAACTCCTTCGAGATAACGGGCCAGCGTTCTTCCGCCATGGGCAGGTCCATCTTGTTAAAGGCCACAAGCTGGGGTTTCTCGCCCAGCCTTGGATCGAACAGAGCCAGCTCGCTGTTGATCTGGGCGAAATCTGCTAAAGGGTCCTCGCCCGCGCCGTCCAGTAAGTGAATCAGTACGCGGGTGCGCTGGATATGGCGCAGGAAGGCGTGCCCCAGCCCCACCCCCTGGTGAGCGCCCTCGATCAGCCCGGGGATATCCGCCAGGACCAGGGACGTATCTTCGTCCAGGTCGGCTACCCCCAGGTTTGGCTCCAGGGTGGTAAAGGGGTAATCCGCGATCTTCGGCCTGGCGCGCGTGGTGGCGGAAAGCAAGGTGGATTTCCCCGCGTTCGGGACACCCACCAGGCCTACGTCTGCGATCAGCTTCAGCTCCAGACGCAGAAGGATCTCCTGGCCGGGCTCGCCGCGTTCACCGATCCTCGGGGCCTGGTTGCGCGAGTTAGCAAAATGGGTGTTGCCGCGCCCACCCCGTCCTCCCCGGGCGACGGTTAACTGCTGCCCGGGCTCCACCAGGTCGCCCAGTATCTGCCCGCTCTGGGCATCATAAACGATCGTCCCGGGAGGAACCTGTAAGGTCAAATCCTCCCCGGAACGTCCGGTCATGTTCTGTTTCGCGCCATTGACCCCGTCCTGCGCCCGGAAACGGGTTTTGTGCTGGAACGTGGAGAGCGTGTTCAGAGTAGGTGATACCTGCAGGATCACGTCCCCGCCTTTCCCACCGTCGCCTCCATCCGGCCCCCCGCGCGGCACATACTTCTCTCGGCGGAAATGAACCGCTCCATCCCCGCCTTTCCCTGCAGCCACTTGAATTTCAACCTGGTCAATGAACATGGTATCCTCTCCCCAGCCTCACCGATTATACCTTAGGTTGATTTCCCTGAATTTGTTGTTCTGGGCGGCTTACCACCCGTATGGCCGCCAGGACTGCTTATTCTTCCTATTTCTGCCCTTTGCCGGTGAGGTATCGCTAAATTAAGGTCAGAGGCCGGGCACTGAATGCGAGGGTGTTTGGGCCATGTGCGGGCGGATGCGCCGCACATGGCCCATTTCCCAATATGGAAACAACGATAGGGGTGCGGCCGGGGCGGGCTGCATTTAATCTTGAGTAAGAGAAGCAAATATCCCGTTTTTGTTTTGTGGAGCATTACACAAATGATCCAATTTGTGGTAAATTGTACGGAACAACAATGATGCCAGGACTGGCGCTCTATAGTTCAGGAGAGGGATATGGATGACAGAGAGATACCGGATATTGTTGTAGGCCGGCTTCCCCTATATTTACGAGCGTTGCAGCACATGGCTCTGGAGGGGCACCAGGTTACTTCTTCTCAAGAGCTGGGGGAACGGTTAGGAATTTCAGCCGCACAAATAAGAAAAGATCTGTCCCAGTTTGGGGAATTTGGAAAGCAGGGGACGGGGTACCACATAGATTACCTGGTCGATAAACTTAAATCCATCCTGAAGGTCGACCGCGTGTGGAATGTCGCTGTGATCGGAGCCGGTGATATCGGGAGTGCGGTCGCCCGCTACCAGGGTTTTGCCAACCGCGGTTTCTGCGTGACGGTAATCTACGACAATGACCCTGATAAAATCGGCAAACAGATCGGGTCGTTCCAGGTAAAAGACGCCGGCCAGATGGTCGAAGATATCCGCCAGGAAGGGATCAAGATCGCCATGATCACCGTCCCCGCCACCCATGCACAGAAAGTGGCCGACCAGCTGGTAGAAGCGGGCGTCAAAGCGATCCTGAACTATGCGCCCATCAGCATCAATGCGCCGCCGGAGGTGCACGTACAGCACACTGACCCGGTCACGCACCTGCAGCGGATGACCTATTATTTAGATGATTAAAACTGAAGAGTGTTGAAGTTATTCAGCGCTGAAGGGATCTCCCTCCAGCGCTTTTTTTTCGTCCTCAGTCTGAGGTGGGCGAGCGGGATAGCGTGGAGAGCCGCCTCAGCGAGCGCCAGGTATCAGCAAAAAAAGTGGTGTGAGCGGCAGCTTCGCCACCACCCACACCACAATAACGTTTGGATATAAGACACACCTGCGCCAGCTGGTGCGCTTTGGCAGCTTCCCGCCTATACTGTGGGAAGATTCCGGCGGATCATGGCATACATATTGATTGCCTTCGCTGCGCCCTCCGCCACGCAAGTGGTCGGATTATCCACCAGGTAAGCCGGGATACCGAGCTCTTTGGTCAGCAGTTTATCAATGCTGCGCAGCAGCGCCCCTCCGCCGGTGAGGGCCACTCCCCGGTCAATGATGTCCGAAACCAGCTCGGGGGGAGTCTTCTCCAGGGTCCTGCGGGCCGTCTCGACAATCGCCATAAGCGGCTCGCGCATCGCCTCCACCACTTCGCCGGTGGTCAGGGTGGTGGAGCGCGGCAGGCCGTTCACCTGGTCCTGGCCCTGGATTTCCATCGTCTGCTCTTCGTCCTGGGGCACAGCCGCGCCGATCCGGATCTTCACCTGCTCTGCGGTCAGCTGCCCGATGATGATGCCGTACTTCTTACGCACGTAGGCCACGATGGCTTCATCCAGAGCCATGCCGCCTGCCCGCATGGTCTCCGCGGCCACAATACCGTACATCGCCAGGACTGCCGCCTGGGTCGCTCCCCCACCCAGGGAGAGCAGCATATTCCCCGAGGGCGTGCCAATCGGTAAGTCAACGCCGATAGCGGCCGCCAGCGGCTGCTGGATCAGGTAAGCCTCCCGGCTCCCCGCCTGCAGGATCGCCTCGTGTACGGCCCGGCTCTCCACACTGGTCACCCCGTAGGGGACGGTGATCATCACCCGGGGGCGGAACAGCCGCATCGGGCTGACCTTCTTCAGCACCGCTTCGAGCATATACTCGGTGACTTCATAGTCGGCAATGACCCCATTTTGCAGGGGGCGGGTCACTTCAAGAGACTCAGGCACGCGGCCGTACATATCCTGAGCTTCTTGCCCCCATGCCACCATTTTTTGCTCCTGGACAACGATTACCGCGACAGTAGGCTCCTGAAGCACGACCTGGCCCCCCTCCGATACGCGCGTAAAGAAGGTGCCGAGGTCAATGCCAAGATCTTTGGTAAACAGAGCCATAGTGTCATCCGTCGCGTTATGCGTGGCCCTCCTGCGAGAGGCCACGCATAACCTGAAAACTTTATGATTGTAATTAGCGGTTTTCGCCCTCGCCCAAACCTGAAGAGCGAGAGCCCCTCGAGCGCCGGAAGCGTTCGACAGCCTGCAGACGCAGGTTCGAGCGCCTCAGGGCGGTCTCCATAGCCAGGTAGGCATCCGTATCCGGCGGTGGGCCTTCTCTCAACAGCTCCTCCGCCCGGCGTTTGGCAGCTTCGGCCCGGGAGACGTCAATCTCCTGCACGTTCTCCGCCACATCGGCCAGGACGGTGACGATATCCGGCTGTACCTCAGCCACACCGCCCGCCACCACAAACACCTGTTCTTCACCCTGGCTACGGACCTTCAAGAACCCGTACTTGAGCGTGGTCAGCAGCGGAGCGTGGTTTGGAAGGATGCCCATCTCTCCGGTGATCCCAGGCAGGGTGACCAGGTCTGCGTCACCCTGATAGACCATCCGGTCCTGTGAAACAATTTCACAACGAATCGTCATCTTATGCTCCTGTGGGCCAGCAGCCGGATGGGTCGTACCCCGGCTGCCCGGCCCGCTCAGCGCGCGCTACGATTTCGCCAGCTGCTCTGCCTTCTCAACCGCCTCATCAATGCTGCCGACCATCATGAAAGCCTGCTCAGGCAGAGTGTCGTGCTTGCCGTCCAGGATCTCACGGAACCCGCGCACCGTCTCCTTCAGGGAGACATAGCGTCCTTCCAGGCCCGTGAACTGCTGGGCCACGAAGAAGGGCTGCGAGAAGAAGCGCTCGATGCGGCGCGCCCGCGCCACCAGGAGTTTATCGTCCTCGCTCAGTTCCTCAACGCCCAGGATGGCGATAATATCCTGCAGGTCCTTGTAGCGCTGCAGCACCTGCTGCACCTCGCGCGCCGTGGCATAGTGGTCCTCGCCCACGATATTGGGATCGAGGATGCGGGAGGTGGAGGCCAGTGGGTCCACCGCCGGGTAAATGCCCTTCTCCACGATCGAGCGTTCGAGGGCGATCGTCGCATCCAGGTGGGTGAAGGTAGCCACCGGAGCCGGGTCCGAATAGTCGTCTGCGGGCACGTAGACCGCCTGCATCGAGGTGATCGAACCGCTGCGGGTGGAGGTGATGCGCTCCTGCAGCTCGCCCATCTCCGTAGAGAGGGTCGGCTGGTAGCCCACGGCCGAGGGCATGCGCCCCAGGAGCGCGGATACCTCGGAACCGGACATACTAAAGCGGAAGATATTATCAATGAAGAGCAGGACGTCTCGCCCCTGGTCGCGGAAATACTCCGACATGGAGAGCGCGCTCAGCGCCACCCGCAGGCGGGCTCCCGCCGGCTCGTTCATCTGCCCGTACACCATCACCGTGTCTTTCATAACGCCCGATTCGAGCATCTCCCGGTAGAGCTGGGTGCCCTCGCGGGTGCGCTCGCCCACCCCGGCAAAGACCGAATTGCCTTTATGAACCGTGGCGATGGAGCGGATCAGCTCCATAATGATCACGGTCTTACCGGTGCCGGCGCCGCCGAAAATGCCCGTCTTACCGCCGCGGGTGAAGGGGGCGATCAGGTCAATCACCTTGATCCCGGTCTCGAAGACCTCGACCCGGGTGGACTGGTCTGCAAACTTCGGGGCCTGGCGGTGGATCGGGTAGTAAGTTTCAGCATTCACCGGTCCCTGGCGGTCCACCGGCTGCCCCAGGACGTTGAAAACCCGCCCCAGCGTGCTCGGCCCCACGGGGACCAGGATCGGCTCTCCGGTGGGAAACGCCTGGCGGCCGCGCTGCAGGCCGTCGGTGCTGTCCATCGCCACACAGCGCACCCAGTTATTCCCCAGGTGCTTCTGAACCTCAAGAATAAGGTCATCCTCGCCCTCGCGCGGCACGCGGATGGCCTCGAAAATCTCCGGCATCTGTCCTTCCGGGAACTCAACATCTACCACACCGCCCAGCACCTGCACCACCTGGCCCGCCGCGGTCTTGGTCGCAGTTTGCATTGCCATATTTTTCCTCCTCTATCCGCCGGTCTCCGGGTTTGCGGCAGAGAGTTCTGCACCTCTCCGCCTGCCCGGCTTCCGGATCATGCCTTTTCTTCTGCCTGGGCCATCGCCTCTGCCCCGCCGGCAATATCCAGCATCTCGTTCGTGATCGTCTGCTGGCGAGATTTGTTATATTCCAACTGCAGGGCTTCGACAAGCTCTTTGGCTGCATCGGTGGCGTTCTTCATCGCCACCATGCGGGCCGCGTGCTCGCTGGCAAGCGATTCCAGGATGGCCTGGTAGACCTGCAGGGCGGTAAAGCGCGGGATAATCTCATCCAGGATCTCATCCTGGCCCGGCTCATAGATGTATGCCGCCTCCGGTCCATGACCGTTCGACCGGCCGAACTCCATCACCTGCCCATCCTCCGCCTCCACCTCCAGCGGCAGGAGCTTCTTCATGGTGGGAACCTGGCGGGCCATGTTGACAAAGTCGGTGTAGACCAGGTAGACCTCATCCACATCGCCCAGCAAAAACTCCTCCACAGCGATCCGGCCGATGGCTGAAACATCGTTAAAGGAAGGGGCAGCCGGGAGATTGCTGAATTCGGCCAGGATCTTCTGTCCCCGGCGGTACATCAGGTCTCGCCCTTTACGGCCCACGGTCAGGTAGTTCACCGGCACCTGCGACTTACCGAACTGCTGCAGCGTGAAACGGACGATATTGGTCGTATACGCGCCCGCCAACCCCCGGTCGCCTGTGACCAGGACGACCAGGATCTTACTCACCCGCTCTCGCTGGGTGAGCAGGGGGTGCAGCGTACCACGCCCCGGCTGCCTGGCCACGTGCGTCAGCACCTGCCAGGCTTTATCGGCATAGGGCCGCGTGTTCAGAACCAGCTGCATCGCTTTGCGCACCTTGCTGGCGCTTACCGCCTGCAGCGCGCGGGTGACCTGCGATATATTTTTGACGCTCCGGATGCGGAGCCGCATCTCTCTTCCACTCGGCATAAGTTAATCCCTCACCAACCCTCTTCTCCACCTCTCCAACCGGGAGGTTCTGGAGGCCGGAGGATGCTCACTGCCATGACTGGCTGAACTGCTTCAGGGCTTCGCGCAGCCGTTCCATATTTTCATCGCTGATGCGCTTTTTATCCGCAATATCCCGACCGATCTCAGGATGTGAGGTCTCCATAAAGCGCAGCAGCTCGGTCTCCCAGCGCCGCATATCCTCCAGCGGCACAGGATCGGCGAACCCCTGGGTCCCGGCGAAAATCACAATCACCTGGTTCTCCAGCGACATCGGTTCGTACTGGGGCTGCTTCAAGATCTCCTGCAGGTGCAGACCGCGGTTCAACTGGGCCTGGGTGGTCTTATCCAGGTCCGAGCCGAACTGGGCGAAGGCCGCGAGCTCGCGGAACGCCGCCATATCCAGGCGCAGGCGGCTGGCGACCTGCCGGATGGCTTTCGTCTGCGCATCGCCGCCCACCCGGGAGACCGAGATACCCACGTTGACCGCCGGGCGGATACCGGCATAGAAGAGGTTGCTCTCTAGGTAGATCTGCCCGTCGGTGATCGAGATCACGTTCGTGGGAATGTACGCGGATACGTCGCCCAGCAGGGTTTCAATAATGGGCAGCGCGGTGAGCGAGCCGCCCGTACCGGCAAGCTTGACCACCTTATAACCTTCCGCGCCGGGCATCGCCTTCAGGGCTTCCTCAGCCTCGTGCTGGGCAATCGGCCCGCGGAAAACCGTCCCGTTCACGCTGTCCGCCTCGGAGGCCAGGGGGGCGGAGAAGTCCTGCGGGACGATCACGTACGAGTCAGCCAGGCGGGCAGCCCGCTCCAGCAGGCGGGAGTGCAGG
Organism: Chloroflexota bacterium; assembly: GCA_023395675.1. GTDB lineage: Bacteria > Chloroflexota > Anaerolineae > Anaerolineales > UBA4823 > JAEWYL01. The sequence goes on from JAEWYL010000180.1 coordinate 12,122, forward strand.
TAGAATACGTCTCCCGGGTATGCCTCACGTCCGGGCGGGCGGCGAAGCAGCAGGGATACCTGCCGGTAGGCCCAGGCGTGCTTCGAAAGGTCGTCGTAGACCACCAGGGCGTCACGCCCGGTCTCCATAAATTCCTCGCCCATGGCGCAGCCCGCGTAGGGAGCGATGTACTGCAGCGCCGCAGGTTCGTCCGCCGAAGCCACCACGACCGTCGTGTACTCCATGGCCCCGTACCGCTCGAGCAAAGCGACGGTGCGGGCCACAGAAGCCTTCTTCTGACCAATGGCCACATAAATACAGTAAAGGTCTTTGCCTTTCTGATTAATAATCGTATCAATTGCGATCGCCCCTTTTCCGGTCTGGCGGTCGCCAATGATGAGCTCCCGCTGACCCCGCCCAATGGGGATCATGGAGTCGATCGCTTTCAGGCCGGTCTGCACCGGCGTGTCCACGTCCTTCCGTTCCACTACGCCCGGGGCAATTCTCTCGATCGGGCGGTAATGGTCGAACTTCACCGGACCTTTCCCATCAATCGGCTGTCCCAGGGAGTTCACCACACGCCCGACCAGCCCATCCCCCACCGGCACGGAGGCGATCCGCCCGGTTGAGCGCACCGACATCCCCTCCTGGATCTCCGAGTACTCGCCCATGATAATGACGCCGACGTTGTCATGCTCCAGGTTGAAGGCGATGCCCAGGACGCCGTTCGAGAACTGGATCAGCTCCATGGCTTTCACGTCCGAGAGGCCCCGCACCCGGGCGATACCATCTCCCGATTCGATCACCTCGCCAACGTCACGGATCTCAAGCTCAGGCTCGTAACCCTCAATTTGCTGTTTCAGGTCAGCAGTAATTTGACTGATCAGATCGGACATATTTCCTCCTTGGATTCCGATTGAAAAACATAGGAAAGCGTGCAGCTCGACACCGGTTAGTTACCCCGATTGAGGATCGCGTTTGTATCACAGCAGGACGCTCCAGATTGCGTCCTGCTGTGGTTAAGAAATGTGTGCGCTTTTCTATGGCCCTCTAACGCACTGCACCAATTCATTTTATTAAAGCGTTACGCGGTTAATCCGGCCACCGTCTCGGCATCCAGACGCTCCAGCAGGGCTGTGAGCAGCCGGGCTGCGTTGTCGTAGTCGTCCCGGTGGATAATCGAATTATGCGAATGAATATGCCGCGCCGGTACGCCAATCACCACCGTCGGGACGCCGGTATCGTGCAGATGAATAGCTGCCCCATCCGTCGCCCCGCCCTCAATGGCCGAGGTCTGCAGTGGGATATCCAGCTCTTCAGCCGTCTGGAAGACCAGGTCCCGCAGTATCAGGTTCGGGATCATGCGGGCGTCATAAATCAGGATGGTAGGCCCTTTCCCCAGCTTCACTGAGGATTCTTCTGCCTTGATACCGGGCACATCTCCGGCAATATCGGCCTCCAGAATGATGGCGACATCCGGGTTTACCGCCCTTACGCTGGTAGTCGCCCCGCGCACACCCACCTCTTCCATCACGGTAGCCACACCGTACACGGTGTTGGGGTGCTCCCTGTCCTGCAGGTTCCTCAAAGCGGACACAACCAGCGCTGCCCCCACCCTGTCGTCGAAAGCTTTTGAAAGCAGGGTTTTCTCGTTCGCCAGGGTGCGGAAATCGGAATACGGGACGACCGGGTCGCCCGGGCGCACGCCCGCAGCCTCGGCCTCGGCCCGGCTGCTGGCGCCGATATCAATATACATATCCTTTTTCTGCACGACCTTGTTGCGTTCATCCTGGGGCAAAAGGTGCGGCGGCTTTGCCCCCAGCACACCCATCACGTCCCCCTTGCTGGTCTTGATGATCACCCGCTGGCCCAACAGGACCTGGTCAAACCAGCCTCCCAGGGGCAGAAAGCGCATGAATCCCTCATCGGTGATGTGCTTCACCATGAAGCCAATCTCGTCCATATGGCCGGCAAGCATCACCCGCGGAGCCTCGGAGGCGCCTTTTTTGACGCAGATCACGCTCCCGATCTTGTCCTGGGAGAGTTCACCCAACCCCTCCAGATAGCCCCGCACCACTGCCCGTACAGGGGCTTCATACCCGGGGATGCCGTGCGCTTCGGTTAAATCTTTTAAGAGCTGTAGTGTTGTATCCATTGAGAAACCCCATCTTTCTTCGCTGGTTTGTTGAAATGATACCTGAAAGAGTCTGTATTGTCCAGACCTTCACAAACTGGGCTCAGGCTGCGTGGTGCTGGTCAGGCTTCTTCACCTGCCCTGCCAGCTGGCGGCCGTGGAGTGCCAGGCACCCGGTTACCGCAATTTGTAAAGCTGCTTTCTGAACCCCATGATACCGGCCTGCCGCCCGGCGTAAGCCGGTTATTCAGCGCTGCCGCCTTCCGGCGGGCGGGTCAGGGCGTCCTTCCCCAACTCGCGGGAGCGTTCGTAGGCCGCCCAGATGGCCCTGGAGAGAGCGGTCCGGAAGCCGGCTTTTTCCAGGTAGTACAGGGCGGCTGCGGAGGTGCCTCCCGGCGAGGTGACCTGGTTGCGCAGGCGGGCCAGGTGCATATGCCCTTCCCGGTTCAGGCCCTGGTAGTAATTGACCGAGCCCAACACGGTTTTGGTCACCAGTTCCTCGGCGATGCGGCGAGGAAAGCCCAGGTGCACCCCGGCATCCACCATCGCCTCCATGAACAGGAAGACATAAGCCGGGCCTGTCCCCGAGAGGGCGGTCGCCATATCCAGGTAGTTCTCCTCCTCCATAAAAATCTCTTCTCCAAGAGGCAGGAGCACCATGCGCGCCATCTCCACCTGCTCGGGAGAGACGCTCGGAGCGGCGGTCCAGACGGTGATGCCTTCCCCGATCTGAGCCGGGGTGTTCGGCATCGAGCGCACCACCAGCCCATGCTGCAGGCCGCTGCTGATCTTTTCGATGGAAGCCCCGGCGACGATGGACAGGACCAGCGCTTCGGCCTTCAACCGGCCCCGCAGCCCCGCGAGGACCTTGTCCAGGCGCTGCGGCTTGACCGAGAGCACCACGATATCCGCGCGGCAGGCAGCCTCGGCGTTATCGGTAAACGCCTGCACTCCGTACTGCTGCTTCAAATCCTCGACCCGCTCTCGCCTCGGACCGGAGACCAGCAGAAGTTCTGCCGGCGCTGCGTTCTGCCGGATCAGCCCGCTGATCATCGCCTCCGCCATGACGCCGGGCCCGATAAATGCGATGTGTTTGTTGCTGAGCAAGGGACCTCTCCTTATCTGGAAAAATATACCAGCGCAGCGCGCAGCCTGGCTTCGACATCCTGGGGAGTATCCCTGGGAATAGTCTGTAACGCAGCCTGGGCCTCGACGATGCTGTACCCCAGCGCGGTGAGAGCTGCAACCACTTCCGTATCCACGTCGGTCATCGCCGCCGCCTGTTCCAGCCCGGCTTCCACGGGGATGCGGTCCTGCAGGTGCAGCAGGATCTTCTGGGCTGTCTTCTTACCCACCCCGGGCACTCTGTTAAACACCTCCGCCTGCTCGTGGAAGATCGCCCGCCGGATGGCGTCCGGCGAGAGCGTGGACAGCACCGACAGCGCCAGCCGCGGACCCACCCCGTCTACGCCAAGCAGCAAGCTGAAATACTGTTTGCTCTCCCGGTTCTCGAAGCCAAACAGGGTGAGCGAATCTTCTCTCACCACCAGGTGAGTCTGCATCGAGATCGTCTCTCCGGTCCGGAGGCCGTCGCGCCAGGGAGCCGGGATGAAGACCTGCAGGCCCACGCCCCCCACCTCGATCACGACGCTGTCGGGCAATATATCCTGAACACGTCCGCTGAGACTGGCGATCATGATCTTCGCTCTCTCATCTTTCTAGTAACCGCCTGGAAAACGAAGCTGCTGGCGGTCAGTACGGGAGCTGCGCCCCCATCAGAACAACAAAACTTTTTTCGGGTAGATGCTTATTGATTATAAAGCGCCTGCGAGCGGGCGGTGTGCAGGTGGCAGATCGCCACTGCAAGCGCGTCGGCTGCATCATCCGGGCGGGGGATATCCTCCAGGTTCAGCAGCAGTTTCACCATCTGCTGCACCTGTTTTTTATCCGCGCCTCCATACCCTGCCACGGCCTGCTTAATTTCCATCGGCGTGTATTCCGCCACCGTCAGGTCCGATTCTGCGAGCGCCAGCAGCGCCACCCCGCGCGCCTGCCCCACACTCAGGGCTGTGGACACGTTGCGTTGAAAAAAAAGCTTCTCCACCGCGCCGCTTTCTGGACGGTGGAGAAGCAAAATATCTGAGAGTTTACGGTACAACTCCAACAGGCGCTCCGGCATGGGCATCCCGGCGGGAGTTACAATCACGCCGAAATCGACCACCACCAGGCTGCCGTCTGGCTCATCGCGCACCAACCCGTACCCTGTTGTCGCCGTCCCAGGGTCAATGCCGATTACCAGCATCGGTTCAGGCTTCTTCGATCTGAGAGAGCATCTCTTCGGTCAGGCGCAGGTTCGAATACACGTCCTGAACGTCGTCCAGGTCCTCCAGCGCTTCGAGCGTGCGCAAGACCTGCATGGTCTCGTCCGCGCTGAGCTCGACCTCATTCGTGGGGATCATCTTCAAACCGGCGTCTTCCGGCTGGATGCCAGAGGCTTTCAGCGCGTCGCTAATCGCTTTAAAGGTTTCAACCGGGCCGACAATCTCAGCAGAGCCGTCTTCGAAGGTGACGTCATCCGCGCCGGCTTCAACAGCCAGCTCGAAGATTTCGTCCTGATCTTTGCCCTCGACCGGGAAGGAGAAAACGGCTGCCCGCTTGAACTGCCAGCTTACGGAGCCTGCTTCAGCCATATTGCCGCCATGCTTGCTCAGTACGTGCCGGATCTCAGAAACGGCGCGGTTCCGGTTATCGGTGACGCAGTCAATCAGGACCGCCACCCCATTCCCGGCGTAGCCTTCGTACATCACCTCTTCCAGGCTGCCGCCATCTTTGCTCTCGCCGGTACCGCGCTTGATCGCCCGTTCGATATTGTCTTTCGGCATGTTTTGAGCCCGAGCCCGGTCGATGGCCAGCTGCAGACGAACGTTCAGGCCGGGATCTCCCCCGCCGTCACGCGCGGCCAATACGATTTCGCGCGCCAGTCGGGTGAAAATCTGCCCCTTCTTGGCGTCTGCTGCGCCTTTTTTACGCCGGATCGTTGCCCAATGTGAATGTCCAGACATAGAAACCTCTCCCAACAGCCTAACCAAAAATTCGAGGGTAAGATTATACCACTTCTATCAGTCCTCGCCCCGGATATATGCTTCGGTCATCTCCCGGGCGATGCTGTCCTTAAATTGCTTAGGGGGCGTCTTCATAAAATATGAAGAGGGGCCGACCAACGGGCCGGACATCCCGCGGTCCATCGCCAGCTTCACGCAGCGCACCGCATCAATGATAACGCCTGCCGAATTCGGCGAATCCCACACCTCCAGCTTGGCCTCCAGATTCAGCGGGACCTCTCCAAAAGTGGTGCCTTCCATGCGCACGTAGCACCATTTCCGGTCGCTCAACCAGGGCACATAATCGCTGGGGCCGACATGGATATCGTTTTCCGGCAGCGCGTAGGGCAGCATGCTCGTCACCGCCCCGGTCTTCGATATTTTCTTCGACTCGAGCCGGTCCCGCTCCAGCATATTCAAGAAATCGGTGTTCCCGCCGAAATTGAGCTGGTAGGTGCGGTCCAGGCGCACGCCGCGGTCCACGAACAGGCTGGTCAGCACCCGGTGCATGATCGTGGCGCCAACCTGGCTTTTCACGTCATCACCGATAATCGGCAGCCCCCGCTCGCGGAAGCGCTTACCCCAATAATCCGAGCTGGAGATAAACACCGGGATCCCGTTCACGAACCCGCAGCCCGCCTCCAGAATTTGCTCCACATACCACTTGGTCGCCATCTCCGAACCGACCGGCAGGAAATTGACCACCACGTCTGTTTTTGTATCCCGCAGCACCCCAACAATATCATCCGTCGGGCCGGGGGCTTTCTTCACCACCTGAGAGAGGTACTTGCCCAAACCGTCATGCGTCATCCCGCGGTAGACCTTCGCATTGAGGAAGGGTACTTCGGCGAATTTATAAGTGTTATTTGGATGGGCGAAAATCGCTTCACACAGGTCCTTGCCGACCTTCGTATCCACCACATCGAATGCGGCGGTGAACTCAATATCCCGTATATGATACCCGCCCAGGTTTACGTGCATCAGCCCCGGCACCTCTTCATCATCCCGGGTGTCTTTGTAAAATTGAACGCCCTGCACCAGGGCCGAAGCGCAGTTCCCGGCGCCGATAATCGCCACGCGCACCTTATTGTTTTCGCTCATCGATTGCTCCTTCAAGTTTTTTTTATCAGCCCGCGCTCCTGCCGGGTTTTCGGGTCTTTTCAGACACCCAGGGTAGAGCGGGGATATTTCTATTCCATTTCACAGCAGGGCCAGGTTTAATTGGCGGTTCCGCCTGGCGCTCGAAGTGCCCGGCAGACTATCACCAGTTTTTATTTTGACAATCCAGTCAGGGGAGGCTTGCCTTCCTTACTCGGTATCAGTTCCCAGCGGTCCGGTCCTGCACATCCGGCAGGCGGAATTATACCCCGGAATGCTTGAGCCTGCAGAAAACCGTGCTCGAAGGAGGCGTTAGAGGCCGGTTCAGGGGCGAGGTGCGGGCGGTCGTGCCCCCCC
>JAEWYL010000311.1 GCA_023395675.1 Chloroflexota bacterium
TGGAGCAGGTAACCACCACCAGCGCAGCCACCGGCGTGATGCTGGACCCGGGCCGTCTGGACCATTTCGTGCGCCAGTTGAGCGGCGGCAACCAGCAGAAAGTGGTGCTGGCGAAAACGCTGCTGGCGAACTCGGATGTGCTCCTGCTGGACGAACCGACGAGAGGCGTTGATATTGGGGCGCGCGAAGAGATCTACGAGATTATCAAGGGCCTGGCAGAAAGCGGCAAAAGCATCCTGCTGGTGACCTCCGACTGGGAGGAGCTGATCTACCTCAGCCACCGCATGGTGGTGATGTCGGAGAAGAAGATCGTGGGCGAGCTGGAGGGCGTCATCACCGAGGCCGACATCCTGCATCTGGCCGAGTCGGCCGCGGCCCCGGCGGTGAACACCGGGGAGAGGAAGGCTGTCTCACCGCTGCGCGGGATTGGCACACGGCTGTTCGCCAATACCAGCAACAACTTTCTACTGCTGCTCCTGATCCTGGCGGCAGGCCTGGTCATCGGCTCGGCGATCAACCCGTTCTTCCGTACCTGGCTGAACTTCAGCAACCTGTTCGGGCAGTCCATGCCCCTGGTGATCCTTTCCCTGGGGCAGCTGATCGTGATTATCGCCGGGGGGATTGACATTTCGTCCGGGGCGATGATGGCGGCCTCGTCCGTGGTCGGGCTGAAGCTGATGGTGGATTACAACGTGCCTCCGGCAGCCGGGGTGGGCATTATGCTGGCCTTTGGCCTGGTGGTCGGATTCCTGAATGCGTTCCTGACCCAGAAGGCGCGCGTCGACCCGTTTGTGGTCACGATTGGCATGATGCTGGTGCTGGAAGGGGTGGCGCTGGTGGTCTCGCCCCGCCCTTTTGGCCCGTCACCGCAGATCTTCAAGACGCTGTTCAATCAGAGTATCGCCGGAATCCCGTCCGCCCTGATCCTGCTGGTGATCCTGCTCGGCGTGTTTGCTTACCTGCTGCGCTTCACGCCGCTGGGCAGGCGGTTTTATGCGGTGGGAGAAAACCGGCTCTATTCGTTCAATGCCGGGTTTAACGTGAACCGCACCGTTTTCCTGGCCTACATCTTCTGCTCGCTGATGTCCGTCCTGGCTGCGATCTACATCCTGGGGCGGTTTGGGGCAGCCGACCCGGTGCTGGGCCCGGGGATGGAGCTGGAGGCGATCGCCTGCGTGCTGATCGGCGGCGCGACCCTGGCCGGGGGGCGGGGCAGCCTCGCCGGGACGGTGTGCGGCGTCTTCGTGCTCGGCGTGCTGGCAAACCTGTTCAGCCTGATGAACATTGACGTGTGGTGGCAAGCAGTGATCCGTGGGATCATGCTGCTGGTGATCATTGCTTCTTATGAAAGAATGGTCCGGCAGAGAGAAAAATCGGCCTACGCACCCGCTTAAAATAAACCGCGTGATTAGACTTGGAGGAACTATGGCTTCAGAAGAATTGATTGCTCGCAAGCAGGCCCGCATTAACGAAATGCACCGGATGATCCCCAGCCGCACCGCCCTGCTGGTGATTGATATGCAGCGCAGCTTTATGGACCCGGACGCCTCGCTGGCGGTGCCAACGGCATGGGATATCTTGCCGCCGATTAAGAAAACGGTCGAGTTCTGCCGGGCGTCCAATATCCCGGTGATCTTCACCGAGTTCGTGGCCGGGCCTGAGGTGCCCTGCCTGCGCGCCGACCCGTTCGGCCCGGAGCACCTGCCCGCCGCGCCCGGGCAGCCCACCGGCTGGGGGATGCCGTCCAACAACAGCATTATCGGGACACAGGGGCCTGAGAACCCGGATACCATTGACGAGTTAAAACCCCTGCCGGGCGAGCTGGTGGTGCGCGGCTACACCCTGGACAAATTCTACGGGACCCCTCTGGACCTGGCGCTGCGCTCCCAGGATATCCGCTACTTGATGTTCACCGGCATGATGGCCGACCTGTGCCTGGGCGCCACCCTGTTCAGCGCGGCGATGCGCGATTACCGCGTCACCGCGCTCACCGACTGCATCACCACCCTCTGGCCGAATATCCTCCAGTCCATGTACGATATCTTCGGCCGCAAGCTGGCCCGCCTGATGACGAGCGAGGAGGCCATGGAAGAGATCCGCAGCGAGCTCGAAGGCGTGAAAATGGGGGTTTAGGCGGAACGGCTGTCTTCCTTTCGATGTAAAGAAAATTTCCGGCGCAGAGCGCCGGAAATTTTCTTTTAACCGTTTATTTCCCCCCTTCCTGAATCCGGGCAGACCGGACTAGCCGCTGCGATCCAGAGAAGGGAAACCCGGGCCGCGTGTCTGCGGGTCGAAGAGGCCGCGGTAATCTTGCGGCAGGCCGGAACGCAGGTTCTGGATCTCCCCCTCCGAGACAGCCTGCTTCAAGACAGCCACCACCGCCTTCGCGTTTTCAGCCGCCTCGTATAGTTTGGTTCCGGCGCGCGCCCCAACCCGGTTGTAGAATTCCTGGAGCTCGTAACCGATGGAGTCTTGATCGCGCTGCAGGAGGAAGGTCTTCAATTCCCCGGGCAGTTGGGCCGCCACACCGTCCTTCACCTTCCGCTCCAGCCGTTCGCCCAGAGTCTCCAGGGTGGCGCGCGTGACCTCCTCAGCCCGCTCCGGCGAATCCAGACCGGCCTGCTCCTGCACCCGGCGAATAAATTCCTGGTATTCCATGCAAAAACCCTCCAATGGCGCGCCCGTGGAGAACGGATTCACCGTACCCAACCACGCACGCTACACTCAACATTGATAACCGGCCGGCAGGGACCGCGCTCAAATATAATTGGCTACACGCTGTCCTTTGTGCTCGGTCAGGATCTGCGCCGCCTGGCCGGCGCGCTCATCCGAAGTGCGGATGAAGAACAGGATGCCCCCGCCGCGAATCCCCTCCCGGTAGGCCTCAGCCGCATCGGGGGAGACCGAAAAATTCTCCAGTGCAGCCTTCACCCCGCCGCCGGAGGCGTCCTCGGTGGCGGCGGTGGAGGAAAGGATGTTCCCCAACTGCCCCACGGCGATCACCTCGCCCAGGTCGCGGGTGCGCACCCCCTTCTCGCCCCCGAGCATGCGGTCGAACAGGCTGCCGTGCCCGGTGTCCGGTAGAATTGTGCTTTTCTCGGCTTTGATGCGCTCCTGGTCTACGTCCATAAAATTCCGGGCTGTGGATTTGCTCAGCAGCGCGTTCATCTCCTCACGATCAAAGCCCTGGATCACCAGCTCGCGCACGGCTTTCTCCGCCTGCGCAAAATCCGCGAACAGTCCAAAGATCGTCCTCATCTCAACTCCTTTCACCCCCTGCAGGCGCAAGTCTCTATCCGAAAAATGCTGCGGTCCGCCTGGCCGGACGCCGGAACGCGCCCGCTGCCCGGGACATCCGCAAAAGCCATTTTTCAGGCCTGGCTTCTCATGGAGCACTCCATCGTGGTAGAAGAGGGGTGGTTCGTGCGCGGCGGCCCGGCACAGGCAGCGCCGCACACGCATCACCCCTTCACACACGCTTCGAGCGCCCGCCCTTAACTATAACGGAATGGTTTTCAGGAAGCAAATCCCTACCAGAGCGAGGTGCACGGATCGTGCGTGAAAACCTGTAAGCGCTCCCCCGGGAAGATCCTGGCGGCTCTCAGGCCTCCCCGTCCGGCCTTTCCCGCTCTCCGTCGGGGAGGTATTTCCAGGCGCGGAAGAAACGCCGCAAGCCGGTCTTGCTGGGGGCGCCAAACTTCTCGCGGATATTGCGGATATGGTCCCGCACGGTGTGCTCGGAGATCGAGAGGCGCGCGGCGATCTGCCCATTGGTCAGCGGGACGCCTCCCGGCTCCTCCCGCGCCAGGAGCTGCAGCACCTGCTGCTCGCGCGGGGTGAGTGCATCCCACAGGCGGCGCTGTTCCGCCTCCAGCGGGTCCTCCTGCTCCAGCAAGAGGGCGAGGAGGCCGGCTGAGGCGCCGCCCTGCGCCCCCCGTCTCAGCGCCCGGGCAAGCGCCTCCTGGTCCAGGCTGTAGGTGAAGGAGCGCGGCTCGTAGCGCACCAACCCCAGGCGCCTCAGGCGGCGCAGAGCCCGTCCGGTCGAGCCGCGCCCGTAGCCGGTCGCCTGGCTCAGCTCCGCCGCCCGCAACGGCCCGCCGGAGCGCGAGAGGGCAGACAGGCAGCAGAGCGGCGCGCCCATCAGGGAGCGCAGCAGCCCCAGCGAATCTTTGGTGAGATTCATCGTATCTTGATTGTATATAGAACAATCGTTCTAATCAATGGGGAACTTTCGGGTTAACCAGAGCGGAGGAGCGGTGATACAGAGGGGGATCACTCAGGAGGGGGGCTGTTCGAGGGCGCGGCTGCGGGCCCAATCGAGCAGGATATCGCGATGGTCGCGGATCGCTTCCAGGTAGCTGCGGCGGTATTCCGGGGTTTGCAGCTCGCCGGAGACCTGGGCCAGGCGTTCGTAGGCGCGGCGCAGATATTCCTCCGCCTCCACGGTGCGGCCCGCGGCCCGCAGGGCGCGTGAATGGATCAGGAATTCATTCTCATCCGGGATCGGGAAGCGCCCGGTAATCCCGGCCGCCCGCTGCGAGCGCTCCAGCGCCCGGTCGTACTGTTCGAGGGCCAGGAGCAGGCGCGCCGAGAGGATGAGCATCTCCGAGCGCTCGATCTGCCATTGGGGGCCTTCCAACCGCGCCAGCCTGGCCTCCACCAGCTCGAGGGCCTGGTTCAGATTCGCCTCTCCCCCCTCCAGCCAGGCAATATAGCCGGCCTGCTTGATCACTTTGGCCAGGATGCCCGGAAGCTTTTCCTCACGGGCGAGGTCCAGCGCCTGCTGGATATGGAGGCGGGCGGACTCGAAATCTCCCAGTTCTGCCCGGATGCGGGCCTGCAGGCTGAGGGTGCTGGCCCAGAGGTCGGTGTTCTTCAGTTCCTGCGCCATCCGCAGCGTTTCTTGCAGCAGCTCACCCGCCAGAGCGAACTGGCCCAGGGTGAGGTAAATGTCCACCTTATCCACATTCAGAATCCAGCAGAGGAAACCCGCCTCACCCACCGGGACGTTTTCTTTCTGCTCGTCCAGGAAGCGGAGCGCTTCTTCGAGCTTCCCCAGGCGGATGAAATGGAAGGAGATCAGGTTCGTGACCGCCATCAGGGCGCCGTTGCTGTAATCAATGGCTTTTGCGATGGAGAGGGACCGGAAGAATTCGGTGCTGGCCTCCTCCCAGCAGCCCAGCCAGCTCAGGACCAGGCCAAGCACGTTGCGCACGTTGCACTCGCCCTGCCGGTCGCCGGCGAGAATATGCAGTTCCAGGGCCTCTTCGGCGTATTTCCTGGCAGAGTGGTAATCGTTGAGGTCAATATAAGTGATCGCCAGGCGGCGCAGGCTGTGGCCCTCCTCCCGGCGGTCACCGGCCCGGCGCGCCAGGTCCAGGGCCTCGGCCGCGGCGCGCTGGGAGGCGGAGAAATCGCAGATGCCCTGCCCGCCGAGCACCAGGGAGAGGGTGTGGAGACTGGCGGCGGCCTCCCCCAGCAGACCAGCCTGCCGGAAGCGCTCGACGGAGGCCGCCAGGGCCTCCCGGCTGGCCTGGGCGTCGTGGGTGATCCAGGCTGCCCAGCCCAGGCGGCGCAGGGCCTGGCCCTCGCGCACCGGGTCCTGCAGGCGGCCCGCCAGCTGTGCGGCGCGGCGCGCCGGTTCTAAAGCCAGGCTGAATTCCGTCGCCAGGTAAAGGTCGGTCTGGGCCAGCAGCGCGTCGCAGAGGCGAGAATCGTCCTCGCCCTGCCCCGCGAGCTCCAGCAGGGCTTCGACGTCCTCTTTCTGGCGGGCGCGCTCGGCGGTGACATCGTAGACGGAGGCCCGGGCGAGCAGGACGGTAAAGCGCTGAGGGTGGCGCTGGGGCATGAGGGCCAGGGCCTGCGAATAGAAACTGACCGCATCCTGGTTGGCATAAATGGAGCGGGCCCGGTCGCCGGCTTTGATCAGAAATTCCAGAGACCGGGCGGTATCGGAGGCCTGCTCGTAATGATAGGCCAGGGCCTCATAATCTTCAGGATGCAGCGTTTCGAGGGCCGCCGCCACCCGGCGGTGCAGCCGGCGGCGGCGCAGCCCGCTCAGGTCCTCCCGCAGCGAAGCCGGGAACAGCCCGTGGGCAAAGGCGAAGCGCTCGCGCCCGCCCTGGGCGAGCGCCGGGCGCAGTCCCCCGGCCTCCACGATGATCTGGGCTCGCTCGGCGCTCTCCAGGGCGTCTACGAGCTGCTCCTCCTCCAGGCCTCCGGCCAGGCGCAGCACTTCAAAGTCAAATTCACGCCCGATTACCGCCGCCAGGTGCAGGACCTCCTGCACCGCCGGGCTGAAGGTCCCCACGCGGGCCTGAACCGCCATGCGCACGCTGTTGGGCAGCTCGATTTCATCTACATTCTCCAGCAGCACCCAGCGGTCATCTTTGCGGTAAAGCTTGCCCCCTTCGATCAGGCCCTTGCAGATCTCCTCGATAAAATACAGGTTGCCCTCGGTCACCGCGTAGAGACTCTCTAGAAAATCTGCCGGCACCTCCTGCTGGAACATGGAGGCCAGGAACTGGCGGGTCCGGTCGCGGTTGAAAGGCTCCAGAGCCAGGGTCGAGGCCAGCTTCTCACGGTGGAGGTCGTAGAGCAGTTCCTGGAGACAGCAGACGCCCTCCACCCCCGACGGGCGGTAGGTGAGCACGAACAGCAACCGCAGGCGGGAGGCCCGGCTGCGGCGGGCGAGAAACCGCAGCAGCGCCAGGCTGCCGGCATCGGCCCAATGGACGTCCTCCAGCACCAGGAGGAGCGGCGCGCGCTCAGACAGGCCGGAGAGCAGGGTGATGAGGTGCTCGTACAGGCGCTGCTGCTCCGCGGGCGAGGCCGGAGAGCTGCCCGCCGCCGGCTGGCTGTGCCCGTACAGGCCCGGGATGAGGGCAGCCAGCGCGGACAGGGCCGGCTCGGGTAGTTCCGGGTGCGGGAGGGCCAGGGCCTCGTTCAGGATCTGGGCAAAGGGGCTGTACGGGGCTCCGCCCTCGGGATAACATTCACCCAGGAAGACCTTACCCCCGGTGACCTCCACCAGGGCAATCAGCTCGCGCACGAACGGCGTTTTGCCCACGCCCGATTCCCCGCTGAGCAGCAAGACGCTTTCTCGCCCCGCCCCGGAGGCCGCCTGGCGCCAGATTTCGCGCGCCTGCGCCAGCTCGCGCTCGCGGCCCACCAGCCGCCCGCGCACCAGCTGGTCCAGCAGGGAGAGCCCGGAGGCGGCCGGGAGGGGCAGGGCGGAGGCGCCGGAAAGCTCCTCCAGCAGCGCGGCCACCTCCCCGGCGCTGCCGGGACGGCTCTCGGGCGACTTGCTGAGGAGACGGAGGATCAGGGCCTCGAGAGCGGGGGGTATCGCACGGTTGTAGGTGCTGGGTGGGACCACCGGGGCATACAGGTGCTGGGAGATCACCGCCAAGGGGTCCTCCCCGCTGAAGGGCAGGCGCCCGGCGGCCAGTTCGTAAGCCATCACACCCAGGGCGTACAGGTCGGTGCGGACATCCACCTCCTTGCCCAGGGCCTGCTCGGGCGAAAGGTAGAAAACCGTGCCCAGGATGGCGCCCTCCACCGTCAGGCGGGTGGCTACCGAGCGCGCCAGGCCGAAATCGGTGAGCTTGATGGTGCCGTCGAGGGTGAGGAGCACATTCTCCGGCTTTAAATCGCGGTGGATAATGCCATGCTGGTGGGCGTGCTCCAGCGCGGCGCAGACCTGGATCAAGATGGGATAGAGCCGGTCGATCGAGTCAGGCGGGCAGTCGTGGAGCGCTTCCCCTTCAATCAGCTCCATGACGATAAACGAAACGTCTTTGCCGGGCGGCGCACCGGGCGCGCCGCTGTCCTCCGGCGGCCGTCCCTCTCCGGCGTCGTAGATGCTGACGATATTGGGGTGGTTGAGGCGCGCGGCGGCGCGGGCCTCGTGCAGCAGCCTGGCCCTGCCTTCGGAACCCACATCGCTGCTGCTGAGCACCTTGACCGCCACCGGGCGGTCCAGGAGCAGGTCGTAGGCGCGGTAAATGATCCCCAGGCCGCCGCGACCGATCTCAGCATCCAGCCGGTAGCGCTTTTGTATCCTATCGCCAATCTTCAATCTGCCTCCGGATACCCTGATTCTATGCTAATCTCTCCAGTTTGGCAATCGTTTCAGAGGAGAAGGGGCCTAACCTTTTGTTAAGGGGTGGATTTTGCGGGCAGAGCCGCGCAAAATTCACCCCTTAACAACTTTTGAGCGCTTCCGAGCAGCAGGCTGCGCGCGGAACCTGGCTGGAAGCCGGCTCAATCATGGAGTTTTCGTCCCGGGTTATCCGGTTTTAGCTACGGGGCTGGGCTCGGGGACTACGGGCATGGGCCGGGCCATGTGGCTGCGGTACAGGTCCACCAGGGGGGTGCGGTGGCGGCGGAATACCCCCTCCTCGTCATAGGCGGCATCGTAGAGCCCCAGGTGGAGGATGTAGTGATCCAGCGGGCGCCGTCCCCGGCGGTAGTACCAGCTGAACATGGTGAAGAAGGGAAACCAGGTGTACCCGACGATGGGAACCCCGGTGGAGCGCAGGTTGCGTACGGCGGAAATCGTCTCGTCCATCCAGCGGGCCCGGCCCTCGATATCCCGCCGGGCGGAGGTTTCCGTCACCATCAGCGGGATCCCATAGCGGGTATAAGCGTCGGAAAGGACCTCCGCAATCGCCAGGCCGCTGACGTCGAGAGAAATCCGGTTATAGAGGCCGTGCTTGCGCTTGCTGACCTCGCCGTAGGACCAGGGATAGAAATTAGCCCCCAGGATATCGAAACTGACCGCATTCTGCCGGAACCATTCCAGCTCGGCGCCGGAAACCCCGTGGCGGCGCAGAAAGCCATAGAGGGGATGATCATCGCCCACCCGCCCGGTCACCAGGTCGAAACTCAGGTACTGGCGCGCGTTCATCTCGCTGACCTCCGCCTCGATCGAGGCCTCTTGGGCCACAAAGCGCCAGAGCGCCTCGACCTGGACAGTGACCAGCTCGGGATGCACGGCTTTCATCGCCCGGGTGGCAAGGATGATCCCGCGCCCGATGGCGATCAGCAGCTTGACAAACCCGTCATCCCCCTCCAGATAAGGGGGCCAGCGCCCGCGGAAGCCGCTCCATTCGGCATTGACGGTGGGCTCGTTGAGGGGGGTAATGTAGCGCACCAGCGGGCGGTAGCGCTCGACGACCGCGGCGGAATATTCGGCCACGCGCTCGGGGTAGCCGGCGTTCAAAAAGCTGTTGGTCAGCCAGAAGGGGGTCCCGTAATGCATGATATCCAGAATCGGCTGGATGCGCTTGACGTTCACCAGGTAGTCCAGGGCGCGGTCGGTCCAGCTCCAGTCCCACACGTCCGGCTCCGGCTGGACCCGGTACCAGGGGATGCCCCAGCGCACGGCCTGCACGCCGGCCTCCTCGAGCAGGTCAAAGTCAGACTGCCACAGGTCGTAATGCTGGGTCAGCTCGTACTCGTCCAGCTTGCGCAGGCCGTCACGAGTCTGGGGGATGAAGGTGTCCTCAATACCGGTGGCCCAGCAGAAGTGGTCAGGGGCTAAGGAAATCTCATTCATAGGCGCTGTTTTCTGTGAAATTAAAAAGGGAACGGGGAATTTTCGAGGCTCGAACGGCGGGAAAAACCCCGGCTGCCGGGGTTCAGTGAAAGCTGCACGCCCAGGCGAGGATGGCGCGCGCCACGGCCGCCCGCTCCTCCCCCGCATGCACGGAGACCAGAATAGCGCCGCGCTGGACGGCCTCCGCCCAGGCCAGGGCCTGACCGCCGGAAAGTCCGAGAGCGGCCATAACGGGTGAAGCGGCTCCCCGGGCTGCGCCGGGCAGCGGGAGCAGGTAGGCGCCTATCCCCGGCGGGGAACCCGGCAGGCCCTGCCCGGACGCCCCGCTGCTTCCCGGGCCTGTCAGGGTGGAAAGGACGCTCTCATGCGCCAGCAGCCGGACCTCGCGAGCGGAATAACCGGCCTCGCGCAGAGAGCGCAGGGCGCGCTCAACACCGGCAAAGCTGCCGAACAGGGCCGCCGCCTGCCCGCCCGGAGCGAGAGCAGCCCCCTGCCCCCGGTGCGGGACGGTCACGTCCGTTGGGCCGGCCGCCGGCCTCACCAGCCGGACTGGACCGGCTTCGACCGCCTGCCGGTAACCGTCACGGGCAATGTTGCCCAGGTACAGGCCGGTGAAGACCAGCCACAGGCCGTTGAAGAAATGGGTGAGGGCGATCAGCGCCAGGCCGGCCAGCACAAAGAGCAGCGAGAGCCCCAGCCCGGCGTGGACGGCCCAGCGCGTGGCGCGCGAAAAATCCTTCTTCCAGGCCCACAGCAGGGCGCGCAGGATGCGCCCACCGTCCAGGGGAAAACCCGGCAGGAGGTTGAAGAGCGCCAGCAGAAGATTGACCCCGGCCAGGTAAACCGCCGCGGCCTGCAGGGCAGGGTGGAGCCCGGGCGCGGCGCTCAACAGCCCGAAGAGCACGGACAGAAGCAGGCTGGCAAAGGGCCCGGCGCTCACGATGCGCAGCTCGGCCCAGGCGGTTGGCGGCTCGGAGGCGATATGGGCGACCCCGCCTAAGATGAAGAGCGTGATGCTCCTGACCGGCACCCCCTCCCGGAGCGCCACCAGGGCATGGCCCAGCTCATGGATCAGGATGGATAAGAAGAAGGACCCGGCCGCCAGCAGGCCGGCGGCCCAGTAGACGGAAGGCTCCCAGCCCGGAAGCTGCTGCGGAAAAAAACCGGCGGACAGCGACCAGACCACCAGAACCGCGGTGAGAAACCAGCTCGGGTGAACTAGCAGCGGGATCCCCGCGATCTTCCCGAGGCTCAGCGAAAATCGCATGTGAAGGTACCCCGGCGTACGCCTGGCGGTAGGCAGGACGTGTGCGGAGGCTGTTCCTCCGCACACGGGGCGTCATGAAAAAGAAATCCGGACCGGGCTGGAGGCTTCAAGAAGCAGTCCTCTGCATCTTCCCTTCGATATAGGATTTGAAGTTGCTCAGATCCTCCTCCAGCTTCTTCTCCGGGTTCCCCAGGAGTTGAGCCACGATATCCCCGGCCAGGCCGGCCTTGGGTTCGTACTGCATCAGCACGGTCACTTCGGTCTCGCCCTGGGGCAGGTTGTTGAAGGTGACCTGCCCGCTGGTGGTCAGGTCGCCGCCCCGGTCTTTGGTGCTCCAGCCGATGCGCTTGTTCTCCTCCAGCCGCGTGATTTCGGCGTCCCATTCCAGGGTCTTGCCCAGCGGGCCGGCCACTTCCCAGTGGCTGACGCCGTCGCCGAAGCTGCGCACCTGGCGGATATGCTTCATGAACATGGGGAAATTCTCAAAATTGGCCCAGGCTTTGAACGCCTCTTCCGGGCTGGCTTTCACGATAATCGTACGGGTAATCTGATGCGCCATGCGTAGTCCTCCAGAAAGCATCCTGGCCTCGCCCGGCTCTGCCGGCCGGCGGAGGGCACAGGAATCAAGGATCGAATGATGCGGCCACAGCCCGGCTGCGGGCTTAAGGGCCGCTGTGATAAGCGCGGGCGGAACCCGTCTCGCGCTCCGCCGTGCGGAGAGATTCAGCGGTCTCTATGCGGGCCGCCGGAGGAGGCTGGCGGGCTGCCAGCTCCAGTTCTTCCGCCGGGAAGGCGGATTCCGCCCGCTGCCGGGCGGCTGAGGCGCGGGTAGATGCCAGGTTCCGCAGCGCAGGGACAAACTGGGTCGCCACGATAAAGCCGTAGAGGAGCTTTCCGATCACCCCTTTGCGGTCCTCCTCGCCGCGGTAGATAAAACCAAACGGCGGCCTCTCAGCAGGCTGCAGGCCCAGGGGCGAGGCGATAGAAGGACCCAGCGGGCCGCCCTGAACCGCCACCGCGCCGGTGGGCGCCAGGAGCGGGCTGGCCTCCGGGCGGGGCTCACCGGCGGGTATGCCTCTACGCGTGAGCCCCTGCCGGGCGCGCGCTTCTTCCGTGAGGGCCACCGCGTGGTCCGCAGGGCGCACCCTGGAACCATACATATTGGCGTAAACCTGGGTGAACTCAGCCCCCAGGAAAACGATCTGGGCCGAGTAATAAATCCAGATCAGGAGGATCACCAGCGAGCCGGCGGCCCCAAAAGAACTGGACACGTCGCTCTGTCCCAGGTAAAGACCGATCAGGAACTTGCCGATGCTGAACAGGAGCGAGGTGACCGCCGCACCGAACCAGACGTCTCCCCAGTCCATCTCTGCATCCGGGAGCACCTTAAAGATGAAGGCGAAAAGCAGGGTGATCACGCCAAAAGAGATCAGGAAATTGAGCGCCTGCAGGACGAAGGGAGGCAGGGGCAGCGCCCCCCCGATAAACTCGTTGAGCGAAGCGAGGACAGAGCTGAGCACCAGGGAAATTAGCAGCAGGAACCCGATCACCAGGATCATCGAGAAGGACAGCAGGCGGTTCAGGATCAGGGATTTGACCGTCGCCCAGAGACCTTCCTGGGGCTTTGGGGCCACTTCCCAGATGGTATTCAGCGCGTCCTGAAGCTGCCCGAAGACGCCCAGGGCGCCGAAGAGCAGGGTTCCCAGGCTGATTAGAGTGGCAGCAATGCCGGCGGAGGGGTTCAGGGCGCTGGCCTGGATCATGCTCTCCACCAGATCGCGCCCCTGCGCTCCGATCAGGTTCTCAATCTGCACCAGGATCTGGCTCTCGGCCAGGTTCTGGTAGCCGATCAGGCCCAGCAGGGCGATTACGAGCACCAGCAGCGGCGGCAGGGAAAAGGTGGTGTAGTAAGCCAGGGCCGCAGCCAGGCGAGAGACTTTATCCTCGCTCCATTCGGAGAGGGTTTCTTTGATTAGATTGATAATCTTATTCAAGCTCTACCTGCCTGTTCTCCGGCGCTGCAGAACCAGCGCCGGTTGGAAAGAGGAGGCTGCAGCGCACAGGGCTGCAACCTCCACAGGATCCGAAATCCGCGCGCCCGGATCAGCGCACCGAGTCTTTCACTTCCTCCCAGGCATGGCGGATAGAGTCTCTGAAGCGTTCCCAGGTGCCGGGGTTGCGCTCGTCCCAATACCGGCGCGCCTCGGGCTCCAGCTCATCCCAGCGCGAGCCCAGGTAGCGCTCGTCGCGAGCCAGGTTGTAGCCGTAGCGGTAGGCGGGCTGGTAGGTGTTGTAGTCGGAATCGCCGGCGAACACGTGAGATTCGAAGTGCTGGCGGAAGCGGTTATCGTAGATGGTGAAATCATCGTAATCGGAGCTGATGTCGGAGGCGCTGTAGTCCGAGGGCGTCGTGCCCGTGCCGTAGAGGGAGGCGTTATCGCCGCTGTCCATGCGGTGCACGTCCTCCATGCCGGCCTGGTACGCCTGGTTGGCGTCCACCGGCTGGTTGGCAGAGGCGGGCCAATCGCTGCGAGGCCCGGCGCTCCCCGTACCCACGGCGCCTGCGCCGGCCATACCGGCGCCGGTCAGGCCCTGGTCAGCCTCTTCGCGATAGCCGGTCCAGCCGGTCTGGCGCCAGTCGTTCACGCGCTCGTTCATATCCACCGGGTTGTGGCGGTTCATAATGTTCACAGCCTGGTCCACCAGGTAATCCTCGACGTTGATGGTGACCAGGTGCGAACCGCGGCGCAGACCCTCGGCGTAGTACTGGGCGGTCTCCTCGGGGACGCCCATGTCCACCAGAGCGCCGATCAGGCCGCCAGTGACGCCGCCAGCCACTGCCCCGGCGCCCGCCCCGGCCAGGGTGGTGAGGGCGGCAGCCAGGGGACCGGCGGCAACCACCGGGCCGATGCCCGGGATAGCCAGCGCGCCCAGGCCGACCAGCAGGCCGCCCAGGCCTCCCAGAACCGCGCCGATGCCGGCTCCTACGCCAGCCCCCTCGGCCGCGGCGCTGGGCTCCGTTTCCTCCGTGCTGCCAATCGCCTGGCTGTACTCACCGGTGCGGTCGTGGGCGATGAAGCTGATTGAATCGCGCGAAAAACCGTTGTCCGTAAGCTCTTTGACTGCATTATTCGCAGATTGAAAGTCATCGTACATAGCAACAATCGTACTGGGCATATCACACTCCTTAACAACAAAAATGAACCACTAAGGACCACACAGGATAATCCAACTTCAATATACCTGTGAAGATATGGCCCTACAATGGGGATTATTCCTACAACCGGGTGGGGATTTCCCCCACACTTCTCAGGTTTGTTCTTTGAAAGCAGGAGCTGTCCAGAAAGAGCACTGGATGATGAAATCCATACAACAGGAGTGGGGGGGGGGGGGGGGGGGGGCCGGG
>JAEWYL010000194.1 GCA_023395675.1 Chloroflexota bacterium
TTTTTGGTAGGTGCAGATGGTGATGAAATAATGTCCGGGCTGAGTGTAATCATATCCGTCCAAGCGGATTGATCGACGGTGATGGTGTTTGGGGTCAAATGGTGGACTCATGACCTGTATTGTTATATCGAAAAAGGGCACGGCTGCATTCATTTAGGGGCAACACCCTTGAATTTACCGCCGTGCCCCTACAGGCTCTCGCTATGGAATACGTCTTACGCAAACGCGAATATGTTTTACGACCATAAATTTGCATCCGGTACGGGGCAGCCGTGCCCTAACGACTTTCGTGTACCGCTTATTTTTGGCGTAATGGATTATTGAGGATGTACGCTTCAACCTCTTTGAGTTCCAGCTCCCCCCGTATTACCCGCTCATAATAATTCCGCTGCCACACTGGCAGGCCTGGCTGTGCTTTCAGCCGGTTTATACTGGTTGCGACCGCCGATTTATAGGCCCGGACGATGGTGGGAATGGACCCGCGTACCGGCTTTCCGAAACGTTCGGTAACCGGCGTATGCTGCGGGATTGGCAATGTGGAATCTTGAGAGCTATTGGAATCAATTTCACAGATCGCCAAAAGCCCATGTAAATGATCCGGCATGATTGCGAATACACCCAATCTCAGAAGCGGAAATCTGGCCGGCAGGCGCAGCCACTCACGCAGGGCAATTTTCCCCTGCGGACTGAGATGGATTTCGCCGTCAGTAATCTCTCCAAAAATGGGTATTTTTTGGTAGGTGCAGATGGTGATGAAATAATGTCCGGGCTGAGTGTAATCATATCCGTCCAAGCGGATTGATCGACGGTGATGGTGTTTGGGGTCAAATGGTGGACTCATGACCTGTGTTGTTATATCGAAAAAAGGGCACGGCTGCATTCATTTTGGGGCAACACCCTTGAATTTACCGCCGTGCCCCTACCTGACCACCGGATACGGGCGGTTCCGGTAGGGGCACGGCGGTGCATGAAATGGCTTTCGCCCAACGCGCCTCCAGCCGTGCCCCTACCGGCCGGCGTGACCACGGTTCCCGACCGCAAATCATGTTATATCGAAAAAGGGCACGGCTGCATTCAATAAGGTTGTAACACCCTTGAATCTACCGCCGTGCCCCTACAGGTCCGTGTGATAGCTTCTCAGGCCTTTGGCGGCAGGTCGGTGGGGGTGAAGGCCCCGGGCAGCAGGTCGGCCACGGTGGCCTCCAGGCGCACCCGGCCCTGGTCGTCCACCAGCAGCACCAGGATGTCCAGCCCGAACTCGGCGAGCACCTGGCGGCAGGAACCGCAGGGCGAGCCGCCGTTGGAAGTGGCCACGGCGATGGCCTCGAACTCACGCTCGCCGTCGGAGACAGCTTTGAAGACCGCCGTGCGCTCGGCGCACATGCTGGTCGGGTAGGCGGCGTTCTCCACGTTCACCCCGTCGTAGATGCGCCCGGAGGTGGACAGCAGGGCCGCGCCCACGGCGTAGCCCGAATAGGGGGCGTAGGCCCAGCGGCGTGCGCCCAGGGCCGACTCGATCAGCCGGCTGCGCATTTCATCGGTCAGCATAATCGTTCTCCCTTTCTTCACCCGCCGCTGAGGGCAGGACGCTGCGGGCGCGCACCTTCTGGATCCGCCGCCCGCTGACCTGGTCCACCGTGAGCAAAATACCGTCTACCTGCACGCGGTCGCCGGTATCGGGGACGCGCCCGAAGTAGTTGTAGATAAAGCCGCCCAGGGTCTCGGCCTCGTCTTTGGGGAGGCGGCTGGACATGATCTCGTTGAAATCGTCCAGGTCCACCCGCCCGAGGAAGACGTATTCGCCCTCGCCGGAGGCCTCGAAGGGCAGGTCCTCGCCCTCGTCAAACTCATCCTGGATCTCGCCCACGATCTCCTCGACGATGTCCTCCAGGGTCACCAGCCCGGCGATGCCGCCGTACTCGTCCACCACCATGGCCATGTGCACGCGCCGCAGCTGCATCTCCGCCAGCAGTTCGTCCACCTTCTTGGCCTCGGGGATGAAGTAGGCCGGGCGCAGCAGCCCGCGCAGCGTTTCCACCTGGCCGCCCTCGCGCCAGACGCGCAGCAGGTCCTTGGCGTAGAGCAGGCCCAGGATATTGTCCACCGTCTCCTCGTAGACCGGGAGGCGGGAATAGCCCGTGGCGTGCAGGGTGTCCAGCGCCGCCGGAACCGGGGTGTGGACCTCCAGGGCGTTCATATCAATGCGCGGCACCATGATCTCGCGCGCCAGGGTATCGTTCAGCTCGTAGATCGAGCGGATCATCTTGCGCTCGCCGGCCTCGCGCACGGCCTCTTCCTCGCTGGCTTCCGCCATGGAGATGAGCTGCTCCTCACTGACCGCGGAGCCATCCCCGTTGCCGTCCTGCTTCTCGCCGGACAGGGCGCGCGGGACGGCGGTCAGCGGGGAAAGGCCCACGCTCCACAGGCGGGCAAAGGGCGTGAAGCGCAGCGCCCAGACCTCCGGATTGCGGGCGACCCGGCCTTCGATGATCCATTCCAGCCAGAAATAGAGCACCGCCACCGACAGGATGATCCCCAGCTCTACCGGGAGCGAGATGCCGGGGATGCGGGCCACCAGGTAGAGGATCAGCCCGAGGATCAGGAAGCGGAACACCATGTGGGCCAGGTTCAGCCCGGCCCGCGCTCTGGGCATGGAATGCATGAGCAGGAGCGCCTGCCGGATCTCCGGAGCGAGGCCCTCTCGCTGCGCCAGGAGGCGCGCCAGGTGCGTGTGCACCAGCGCGGCCTGGCTGATGATAATGCCGATATCCAGGGCCAGGAGCACAACCAGGCCCAGGACAAGCCAACCAGTTTCAGTCAACTTTCTCCAACCTTCTGATAACTCGTGCAGGCACGCCAACCGCCAGGGTATTGGGAGGCACGTCTTTCGTGACCACCGCCCCGGCGCCCGTGCGCGCCCCTTCACCGATCTTGACCGGCGCGACCAGCATGGTATCGCTGCCGATAAACACGCCCTCGCCGATCTCCGTATGGTTCTTCTTCTTGCCGTCGTAGTTGCAGGTGATCGTCCCGGCGCCGATATTCACCTCCGCGCCGATCGTGGCGTCACCGATGTAAGAAAAGTGGCCCATCTTCACCCCTGGACCCAGGGTCGAGTTCTTCACCTCGCCAAAATTGCCCATGTGCACGCCGCGCCCCAGGCGGGCGCCCTTGCGCAGGTGCCCGAAGGGGCCCACCTCCACCTCATCCTCCAGTTCCGCGCTTTCGAGGACGGAGGAGAGGATCCTGCAGCGGCTGCCCAGCCGGGAGTCGTCAATGATGCAGTTCGGGCCGATCTCGCAGCCCTCGCCGATGCTGGTGTTCCCCCGCAGGAAGGTGTTGGGCCAGATGACGGTGTCCTGCCCCAGGCTCACGCCCGGCTCGATATAGGTCGCGGCCGGGTCTATCAGGGTCACCCCCGAGAGCATCCAGCCGCGGTTGATGCGCGCGCGCAGCGCGGCCTCCGCCTCAGCCAGGTGGACGCGGGTGTTGATCCCGACGGTCTCGCTCAGGTCCGGGGTGGTGCAGCAGTTCACCTGCAGCCCCTCGGCCGCGGCCAGCTCCACGATATCGGTCAGGTAATACTCGCCCTTGGGCGAGACGCGGATGCGCCCCAGGGCTTCCCACAGCCAGGGGGCGGAAAAACAGTAGGCCCCGGCGTTGACTTCCGTGATCTGGAGCTGCTCGGGGGTGGCCTGCGCCTCCTCCACGATGCCGCGCACCTGCCCGGTCTCGTCCCGCAGCACGCGGCCGAAGCCCCGGGCGTCCAGCGCCAGGGCCGAGAGCATGGTGACCGGGCCGGGGTTCGAGCGCTGGAGCTCCACCAGGCGGGTGATGGTCTCCTCGCTCAGCAGGGGCATATCGGCGTAAGTTACCAGCACCAGCCCGGCTTCGTCCCGGATGAGGGGTTCGGCCTGGCGCACAGCGTGGGCGGTGCCGAGCTGCGGCTCCTGCACGGCGAAGCGCACCTGTCCCTTGAGAGCCTGGCGCACGGTCTCCGCTTCGTGGCCCACCACCATCACCGGGGCGGAACCGCTCACCTTGCGGGCGGTATCAATCGCGTAGCTGGCCATGGGCCGGCCGAGCAGAGGGTGGAGGACCTTGGGCAGCGCCGAGCGCATGCGGGTGCCCTGGCCTGCAGCCAGAATAACCGCAATGATGTTCATAATAGGCTCCTTCTTGGGCAGGGGGATACGCGCCTGGAGTGCCCGGCGCTTGCGCCGGTGTCAGGCCTGGGCCGCCGGAAAACATAAAAGGACGAGCAGCATACGCGGCTCGTCTCCAGATGCGTTTGGCTTGGGCTGAGTGAGGTATCTATAGATAAATGAGGGTCTTCGTCGAGCACGAACGCTTTCCGTTTCAATACAAGGAGCTGGGGCGCCCGGATTCGAACCAGGATAAACGGATCCAAAGTCCGCTGTGCTGCCATTGCACCACGCCCCAACAATGGCTCACGAGTACAGGCACACACAATTGCCGGGATCGGAGCGCCGTGTATTGTAACACATTTCCGGGTGATTCGCCCTGCTCCCGGCCAGATGGGAGCACCAGGGTTCCAGATCTGCTTTCCAGGCTGCAGCGGCCGCCGGAAGACTCGAAAGGTCCTGGAGACCTTCCGGGTCTATCCGAAAAATGATTATGGTGTTAAGCGGGGCGCCGGAGGCGCCCCGCTTAACACCATACAAATTTCTTATCAGGACAGGTTCGTAAGGTCGGTATTCAGGCTGCAAGGCACTCCCTCGCCCGAGGGCGGCGGACGCCGGACCGAAATGCTTTGCCTGTCGTGTGACGTTGTGTGTGAGAAAGTGCCTCGCACCGGAGAGGCCAGCCAGGTGCGAGGCGCTTGCACCGCCAGCAAAACCCTCCGGCCCGGTCAACGGCGCCTGCCACCAGCGCCTTGCACCTGGGGCCCGGTCCGTTTCAGGTTCAAGGCGCTCAGACGTCCGAGGCGCCCTCTTCGGGGGTGAGGCCGAGGCGGCGGGCCTGCTCGAAGGAGAGGCCTTCCTGGCTCACCTGGGTCGAACCGCTGGTCTCCAGCGCCAGCTCCCAGAAAGCGGCGACGTCGCCCGGCTCCAGGCGGATCTGGGCCGCGCTCTGCAAAACCGAAACCAGGGCCTCATCTGCGGCGCCGTTTTCGAGCGGGCCGGGCTCCGCCTCCGGGGCGGCAGGCGCAGGGGGAGCGGGTTCCGGCTCCAGCGGGAAGAGCGGCAGCAGGCGGTCTGCGGCGCGCTCCAGCAGGGCAGGCGTTTCCTGCGCGGCCGGCCCCTCGCGACCGGCCGCAGCCAGCAGCAGCACCGGCCCCACCGGCGCCGCCCAGACCCGGTAGGGCCCGGCCGACCATTGAAAACTGCAGCCCGGCTCTTTTTCGAGGCCGGCCCCGCCCGCGGCCTGCAGCAGCGCGTAGAGGCGCGCGCCGGCGGAGAGCAGCGCGGACAGGCCCTCGGCCAGGGCCTCCGGGCCAACCTGCAGGCCGGGGCTGCTGCTCTGCTCCAGCGGGCGGCCCTCCAGGTCGAACAGGCCCACCGCCAGGGCGCCCGTCTCGCGGCGCAGGCGCGCCAGGCAGCCCTGCACCGAGCCGTTCGTCCCGCTCTCCAGCGGGGTGGTGCGCTCGGCCGCCGGCGCCGGGGGGCGGGCCGGGGGCGGCGCGCCCGCGCCGGCGGGGGTCAGGCCCAGGCAGCGGGCGACCGCCTCCAGGAATGGGCCCATGGGCACCGGCTTGAAGAAAACGGCCTCCGGCCCGGCCTGCTCCACCTGCCGGCGAGCGCCGTTGTCGCTCATGCCCGTCATCAGGATGATCTTCACCCGGGGGAGGCGCGCCCGCACCCAGCCCAGCAGCTCCAGCCCGGTGATGCCCGCCAGGCGAATATCGGAGACCAGCAGGTCCACCGCCTGGTGCGAGAGCAGGAGCTGGGCCTCCTCTGCCGAGGGGACGTCCAGGACCTGGACCGGCGCGTTCAGCGTCTCCAGCCCGGCGCGCAGCACCCGCCGCACCTCAATTTGATCGTCGACCAGCAGGATTCGATAAGGGGCCATCGGCGGCGATTGTATCATGTCCGGCCGCCGCGGCCGTTAACAGGCTTGCAAGGGGGAGAGAAGAAAAAGGTGCGGGTTTTGGGGGGGGGGGGGGGGGGGCGGCGCCGG
>JAEWYL010000233.1 GCA_023395675.1 Chloroflexota bacterium
GCGGCGAGCTGCCCCTGCTGCTCTGGCACCTGCACGCCTTCGGCTGGACGGGCGGGGGCCAGGATTTCAGCCGGGAGAGCTTCGAGCGCGCCGCCCGCGCGCTGCGCGGCCCCCGGCCCGGCTCGCAGATCATCCTGCACAACACCGGCGAGTGCGACCAGGTGGTGCGCGGCGGCCTGGAGGCCGGGGTCTACACCCTGGTGGGCGGGGAGCTGCGCCTGGCGCGCCGGAGCCTGCACCTGCTGGACGGCCCGGCAGGAGAGGAATTCCTGGTGCTGCCCGCCGGGCGGGGCCAGGTGGTGCGCTCGGGCATCGAATGCGCCCGCCTGCAGTTCCCGCGCGCCGCGCTGGAGGGGCGGGACCTGCTCGCCGCCCACGCCAGCCGGGCGGGCCAGGCCGTCTACCGGGCGCTGGACCTGGGCCCGGTGATATAATCACCTTTCGGACAGGCAATCACGCCGGGGGGAAGGCAGACTCGCCGCCTCCCGGCACACGGAACAAGCGCACCCGGCAAAACCTTCATGGACCTCCCTGAGCTGCTCTCCTATAAAGACAAAAACGTGCACGTGGTCGGCCTTTCGAGCGTGGAGGGGGCGGCGGTGACCCGCTTCCTGCTGCAGCAGGGCTTCAGCCGCCTCACCGCCCACGATTTCTCCCCCGAGAGCGAGTTCGAGCGCCAGTTCATGCTGGTGCACGTGGGCCTGCCGCGCGCGGAGCGCAAAGCCCTGTTCGACTGGCTGGCGGCGCAGCCGCTGCGGAAGCGCTTCGGGGAGGCGTACCTGGAGGGCATCGAACAGGCCGACCTGATCTTTGCCACCCAGGCCTGGTTCATCTACCGCAGCAATTTCCCGCGCCTGGCCCAGGCGAAGGAGGCCGGGATCCCCTTCAGCAGCATCACCCGGCTGTATTTCGACCTGGCCCCCTGCCCCCTGGCCGCCGTGACCGGCGCGCACGGCAAGTCCACCACCAGCCGCATGCTCTACGAGAGCCTCTCGCAGGGCCTGGAGCGCAGGGTGTACTTCGCCGGCAACGAGCGCCACAGCCCCCCGGTGCTGGACCGGCTGCTGGGGATGCAGCCGCAGGACCTGCTGCTGCTGGAGACCAGCAACCGCCAGCTGCGCGGCCTGGACCGCAGCCCGCACCTGGCGCTGGTCACCAACGTCTACCCCAACCACCTGGACGAGCACGATTCTTACGAGGATTACATCGCCACCAAGCGCTCCATCCTGGATTTCCAGGGTCCGGGGGATATCGCCGTGCTGAACCGGGACAACCCCATCACGCGCGCTTTCGAGCCCGCGGCCCGCGGCCGCCTGCTCTGGTTCTCGAAAGAGCCGCTGGGCGAGCTGCCGGGCGCGTGCGTGGAAGCGGGGACGGTGGTCTACCGGGACGGGGAGAGGCAGGCGGCGCTCGGCCCGGCTTCCGGCCTGCCCCTGGCGGGGGCGCACAACCTGGAGAACGCCCTGGCGGCCGCGGCGGCGAGCTGCGCGCTGGGGGCCGATGCGGGCCGGGTCTGGGAGAGCCTGCGCCTCTTCCGGGGCATCAAGCACCGCCTGCAGTACGTGCGCTCCATCAACGAGGTGCGCTTCGTGGACGACCTGAACAGCACCACCCCCAGCGCCACCCTGGCGGCCCTGCGCGCCCTCCCGGGGCCGGTGCACCTGATTGTGGGCGGCGACGACAAAGGGCTGGACTACGCCGCGCTGGCGCGCGCCATCCGCGAGCGGGTGCGCAGCCTGCTGGTGATGCCCGGGAAAGGGCCGGAGAAAATCATGGCGGAGCTGGAGAAGCTGGAAACGGAGGGCGCAGGCGAAGCGCCCCTGCAGCGCGCCTTCACCAGCCTGGAGGAGGCGGTGGAGTTCGCTTACCGGCGCGCCGCGCCGGGGGAGACCGTCCTGCTCTCCCCCGCCTGCCCGTATTTCTACCGCATGTTCTATCTGGACGATACCGGAGATGAAGAGGGCTTCCGCACGCTGGTGCGCAACCTGGCCCTGCGCGAAGCCGGGAAAAATGGCTAGGGCGGTCTGGCGGTTCTCAGGCCAGGCCCCCCAATAAGGGCGAGAAAGCCGCTTACTTCTTAGTAAGCCGCATACTTCTGAGTAAGCCGCTTTCTTCTGAGAAAGCCGCTTTCTTCTGAGGAAGCCGCTTACTTCTCCTCTTCTTCGAAGAGGTCAATCACCGGGGGGTTGAGGCTGAAAACCTCCAGCAGCGCGCCGCAGTTCGGGCATTCGATCACCTCGCCCACGCGGCAGCCCTCCGGCAGCTCAAAGTTTGCATTGCATTCCAGGCATTCGACCATGGCGACACTCCTCGAAAAAATTCGGACCGGGCGCCCGGCCCGGCAGAGATCTTATCACCCTTGCGGGCTTGCGGTCAAGTGCGTATGAGCGGGCTTCCTTTCGACCCACCCTTCCCCTGGTCGCCCGAGCTGCGCGGCATCTGGCGCTACTGGGGCGCCTACACCCCCGGGCTGGGGCCCGCCTTCCGCGCCAGCCTGGACGAGGGCTCCACCCCGTTGAGCGAGTTCCCCGAACTGGCCGAGCAGCTCGGGCTGCAGCGGCTGTGGCTCAAGCGGGAGGACCTGAACCCCAACGGCTCGCAGAAGGACCGCTGCGCGGCCTACCAGGTCTCCTGGGCCAGGCAGCACGGGCACGCGCTGGTCACCCTCAGCTCCTCGGGCAACGCGGCCCTGTCTACCGCGGCCTACTGCGCCCGGGCCGGGCTGCGGCTGATCGCCCAGATCGCGCCCCAGACCAACGCCCTGAAGGTGGCGCAGATGCTGAAGTTCGGGGCCACGGTGGTGACCAGCCGGGAGCCCATCCGCTTCTCGCGCTATATCGAGAAGGTGTACGGCATCCCGAACCTGCGCCCCTCCACCAGCCCCATCGCGCCGGAGGGCTACCGCTCGCTGGGATACGAGCTGGTCGAGAGCGGGGCACCGCTGGAGGCCGTGTTCCTGTATTCGAGCAGCGCCAGCACCCTGGTGGGCCTGGCGCAGGACTTCTTCTCCTACCAGGAGGCCCACCCCGGCTACCGCCCCCCGCAGATCCACGCCGTGCAGGCGGGGCTGGTGAACTCGCTGGCTGCAGACTGGGGCCTGCCGGGGGTGAGCGGGCAGCGGAGCATCGTGGGCGACCTGGGGGCGAAACGCACCCGGCGCACGGCGGAGGCGCTGGAGTACATCCGCCGCTCGGGCGGCGCGGTGTGGTACGTGGGGGACGAGGAGATCCTGGCGGCCCTGGAGAGGCTGCAGCGCCTGGGGATTGACACCGCCTACGAGAGCGCCGCGGCCCTGGCCGGGGCGGCGCGCGCGGCCCGCGCCGGGCGGAGCGGGCCTGCCGCCTGCATCCTGACCGGCAGGCCCTACCCCGAGCTGGACCTGCCGCCGGACCCGGCCCTGCTCAAAGCCGAAGGTTTTGCGGACCTGGACCGCATCGTGGCCTCGCTCAGCGCCCTCACGGGCGACGGCGGGGGAGGATGAGAGGGAGTATGGACGAGCAAGAGCTGCAGGCCCTGAAGCGGGCCATCGAGAGGCTGCGGGCCAGCCTGCAGGAACAGTACGAATTCCTGCTCTTCGAGCCCGAGGTCCGCCTGGGCCCGGGCGGGCCGGAGCTGCACGGGCAGGTGCTGACCGCCCGCCAGCGCCAGCAGGCGCTGGACGCCCTGCAGGAGGTCTACCCCGGCCCCGTGCTGGACCGGATTGCCGTGCTGGAGAGCGACGCGCAGGGCCGCCCGCTCTTTTACTACCCGGCCCCCGGGGCACCGCTGGACGTGTGGAGCAGCCCCAGGCTGGAGAAGCTGGCGACCCAGGTGCTGCCGGGCGACCCGCCGTTCGCGGCCCTGCTGGAGACGGAAGCGCGCGCCCTGGTCCGCACCGCCGACGGCAGCCTGGGCTGGATCGAGCGCGCCGCCCTGGAGCGCTGCCTGCCGGTGGAGACGCAGCCCGAGTTCGCCCCCCTGCCCTGCCCGGCCTCGCCCGAGCAGGAGCAGCGCGTGCGCAGCGGCGTGTGGGCCTTCGGGCTGGAGCACCTGGGCGCGCCCTACCGCCTGGGCGGGCGGGACCTGCAGCGCGGGCTGGACTGCTCGGCCCTGGCCCAGCTTGCCTATACGCAAGGCAGCGGGCCCGTCCTCCCCCACCCCATCCTGCTCCCCAAGCACTCCCTCGACCAGATGAAAGCCGGGCTGCGCACCGCGCCCGAAGAGGCCGGCCGGGGAGACCTGATCTTCCTGCGCCATGCCGTGAAAAAATACTCCCACGTGGCCATATACGGCGGCCCGCAGGAGGGCCAGGTCGCCCACGCCTCCCGCGAGGCCGGGGGGGTGGTGACCGAGCCGCTCGAGGCCTTGCTGGCGCGCTACCGCCTGCTCGGCTTCCGCACCTATTTCCAGGGGGCGAAATGAGCCGCGGGCTGTTCCAACCGGCCGGCGGTTAGCCGAAAATTCAATCTCAGAAAAGGTTCATAGACCCATGGTAGACCTCAACCCTTACCTGCAGACTCTGCTCTCCCGCATCCCGGGGCTGGCGCTGCGCCGCCCGCGCCTGCCCGAAGATTACCCGCTCCTGACCGAGATCATCAACCTCAGCTCCGCCGCCGACGAGGTGGAGGAGTTTTTGACCGTGGAAGAGGTGACCAACGAGTACGAGCACCTGCCGAACTGCGACCTGAGCACCGATATGCTGGTGGCCGAGCTGGAGGGCCGCCCGGTGGCTTTTACCCGGGTCTGGTGGCGGGAGGACCTGGAAGGGAACCGGCAGCTCTGGCACCTGGCTTCCACCCGGGCCGAAGCGCGGCGCAGGGGGCTGGGGCGGCTGTTCCTGGCCTGGAACGAGGCCCGCCTGCGGGAGATCCACGCCGCCCTGGAGCCCGTCTCACGCCCCGGGGCCGGCGCTTTCTTCCAGGCGTTCATCCTGGGGAAATCCACCGGCGCCTGCCGGCTGCTGGAAGGGGCGGGCTACACGGCCGCCCGCCATTTCTACTTCATGCAGCGCCCGGGCCTGGAAGAACTGCCCCCGGCGACCCTGCCCGAGGGGCTGGAGTTCCGTCCCGTACGCCCGGAGCACCTGCCCGCCGTCTGGGAGACGAAAGAAGAGGCCTTCCGCGACCATTGGGGCTACGCCCCAAAGACCCGCGCCGATTACGAGGCCTGGGAGCAGGACCCCAACAACGACCTGGGCCTGTGGGTGGCGGCCTGGGAGGGCGAGCGTATCGCCGGCATCACCCTCAACTCGATCTACCCGGAGGACAACGCCCGCTACGGCTTCCTGCGCGGCATGATCAACACGGTGGGGGTGCGCCGGGACTACCGCAAGCGCGGCCTGGGGCGGGCCCTGCTGGTGGAGAGCATGCGCCTCCTGCGCGCCCGCGGCATGACCGAGGCCGCCCTGGGCGTGGACACCGGCAGCGAGACCGGGGCGCTGCGCCTGTACGAGAGCGTGGGCTTCCGCGTGCTGGAGCGGGACGTGGTGTACCGCAAGGGGCTAGAAGCCCAGGGCGGCTGACCCGCCCGCAAGCGCTGCAGGACGAATTTCCACAAAACCTCCCGCCAGCCTCCATCATTCCTCCATATTCCCCTGCTAATCTTAGAGAAGCTCTCAAAGGTGTGCTGTTCCACAGGCGCAGGGCCGGCGAAGCCGGTCCTGCGCCTGTGAGATCACCAGCTTTTTGCGCACCGGTCGAGAGCCAGCGATAAGCAGGCTCAGCCGGGCGGCGGGACCGCAGGGCTGAGAGCGTTCAACCAACCTAGATGGAGGCATGAGTATGCATCGTAGAGGTTTCTTCTTCTTTCGCGCCCTGGCGCTGTTCGCCGTCGTCGTGCTGGCCCTCGGGGCCTTCTCGCTGGTGTTCGGCGCCGGGCTGTCGCAGGGCTTCGCCCAGGGGTCGTGGCAGAGCTACGCCCTCGAGGGCGGCGGGCCGGAGGGGGCGCCGGGCTTCCGGGGCCACCCAGGCTACTACGGAGGCTGGGGCGGGCCGCGCCTGGGCTTCTTCGGGCTGGCTTTCCTGTGCTTCGGCTGCCTGTTCGGGCTGGCGCTGCTGGGGGGCCTGTTCGCCCTGTTCCGCCACGGCCCCTGGCGCCGCGGCGGCCCCGGCTGGGGCCCCGGCGGGCCGGGCGGGCCTGGTGAAGGGCAGCACGGCTGGCACGGTCCCCACGGGCACCCGGGCCCGCAGCACGGCTGGCACGGGCAGCCGGGACCTCAGGGGCCGCGGGAGCAGCCCCCGGCGCCTGCCGCCGGGCCGCACGATCCGCAGCCCGAGGAGCTCTGACAGCCGGGAGAGGCTCCTTCCCGGTATAATGGCCTGTGGGGGCGTCTGCGGCGCTCCCACAGGCTTATTACCCGCCGGCTGCGCGTCAGCAGCCGCCTGCTTCTCGAATTTCACGCAAACGGTAAATGATGCAAGAGCTGATTCTGGTAGCAGACGACGAACCGAAAGTGGTCAAGCTGGCCCGCGATTACCTGGAGCGAAACGGTTTCCGGGTGATCAGCGCCGGGGATGGGAAGACAGCCCTGGCCCTGGCGCGGCGTGAGCGGCCGGACCTGGTGGTGCTGGACCTGCTGCTGCCCGAGCTGGACGGGCGCGAGGTCTGCCGGGCCATCCGCCGGGAGAGCGAGGTGCCCATCATCATGCTCACCGCCCTGGCGGAGGAGAGCGACCAGATCGTGGGGCTGGAGCTGGGGGCGGACGACTACATCACCAAGCCCTTCTCCCCGCGCGCCCTCACCGCCCGCGTGCGCGCCGTGCTGCGGCGGGTCCAGGGCCAGGTGCGGGCCCCGAGCCTGATCCAGCAGGGGGAGCTGGAGATTGACCTGGCCGGGCACCGGGTATTCCTCTCCGGCAGGCCCCTGCACCTGACCCCGAACGAGTTCAAGCTGCTGGCCGTGCTGGCGCGCCATCCCGGGCAGACCCTCAGCCGGGAACAGATCCTGGACGAGCTGCACGGGAGCGCGGCGGCCAACTTCGACCGTTCGGTGGACTCGCATATCAAAAACCTGCGCCGCAAGCTGGAGAGCGATCCCGCCGCGCCCCGCTATATCGAGACGGTGTACGGGGTGGGCTACCGTTTTATGGAGCCGCAAAGCGGATGAGCCCGCTGCCCGAGCATTTCCACCACCCGGCACAGGATGCCGGTGAAGACCCGGACCGGGCGCACTGGCACGGACATCTGGGAGGCCCGCCCTGGGCGCACGGCGGCTGGGCCGGCCGCGGCGGGCCGCACGGGCTGCATGCCAAGCGCCGCCTTCTATTCTTCCGCATCGCGAGCATCTTCGCCGCGCTGACCCTGCTCGCCATGATCGCGCTGGGGCTCTTGCTGGGCCTCTGGTTGCGGGGCTCACGCTTTGGCCCGCTCGAGATGCTGGTGCTGGCAGGCTGCGCCGTCCCGGGCATCTTTTTGGTCCTGGTGGCCCTGATGGCCAGCTTCACCTTTCGCAGGTACGGCTCGCCCCTGGCCGAGGTGATGGCCGCCGCGGACGCGGTGGCGGAGGGCGACCTGCGCGTGCGGGTGCAGGAGCGGGTGCCCGGGGAGCTGGGCCGGCTGGCGCGCAGCTTCAACCGCATGACGGAGGAGCTGGCGCGCGAAGAGCAGCAGCGCCGCAACCTGACCGCCGACGTGGCCCACGAGCTGCGCACCCCGCTGCACATCATCCAGGGCAACCTGGAGGGCCTGCTGGACGGGGTGTACGAGCCCACCCCCGAGCACCTGGCGGCCACGCTGGAGGAGACGCGCCTGCTGGCGCGCCTGGTGAGCGACCTGCAGACTCTCTCGCTGGCCGAGAGCGGGCAGCTCCCGCTTCACCCGGCCTCCGTGCAGGCCGCCGACCTGCTGGCCGACGTGGCGACCAGCTTCAGCGACCAGGCGGAGGAGGCGGGGGTCAGCCTCCAGGTGGAGGCGCAGGCTGGGCCGGGGGGGTCGGGCGAGGGGCTGGCGCTGGAGGCCGACGCCGACCGGCTGGACCAGGTGCTCTCGAACCTGGTGGCGAACGCGCTGCGCCACACCCCGGCGGGCGGGCGGATCAGCCTGCGCGCCGAAGCCATCCCGGAGGGTGTGCGCCTGGCGGTGTCCGACACGGGCTCGGGCATCCCGCCGGAGGATCTGCCCTACATCTTCGACCGTTTCTGGCGCGGCGACCGGGCCCGCAGCCGCAGCGGCAGCGCCGGCAGCGGCCTGGGCCTGGCGATTGCGCGCGGGCTGGTGCAGGCCCACGGCGGGCGCATCCGCGCCTGGAGCGAGCCCGGCCAGGGGACTACCTTCGTGATCGAGCTGCCGCGAGGGGGAAGTATTTAATGTCTCTCGCCTTACCAGTCCGCCGAAGAGACACGGCAGTGCATTAAGGGTTGCCCGCCCGGTTCGTATCCATCAAGCTTTATTACTATGAGCAGTAATCTCAATTATCTGTTTGAATTCCACGAATTCTATTTCCTGCCTGGATAAAACGTATAGCAGGCCATTGCCTTCTATCGGCTGGTAAATGAATTCTTCTACCTAAATAGATAGTAAAAACATCATTTGGTATAGCAATGAGATTTGGTGGAATAGCTGCTTCATTATCTCTGTTGAATTTCTCACTGATATCATGGCCACAGAAATTACAGAAACAACCTTGCGCTATCATAGTGCAAGGATAGTGCAAGGGTGCTTCTGTAAAAGTTGCAGGTGTTATCCAGGCATTGGCTGAAGACGGTTGTTGGAAAATATACAGAAAAAAAACCCGCCCCA
>JAEWYL010000236.1 GCA_023395675.1 Chloroflexota bacterium
GGGGGCGGGGGTGGGGCGCGGCACACCGCCCCCCATCCCCCATTTTGCTGGAGAGAGCCGTGGAAACTCGGCAAACTGGTAGTTGACTCAGAAAACGTTTTCCTATAGAATGGGGGATATAGAAAACGTTTTCTAAACGGCGTTTTCAACCGCGCCCGTCCCCTCACGCCCCCATCCCGGCGCTTCCCCCGCTCCCACAGCTCATTTTTCCCGCCGCCTCGCCTCCCAGGGTGCCGCCATGTCCGTTAAGTTGGAAGATATCGCCAGAGCGACCGGTTTCTCCATCCCCACCGTTTCGCGCGTGCTCGCCCGCAGCGCCTACCCGGTCAGCCCGGCCACCCGCCAGAAGATCCTCGAAGCCGCCCAGGCGATGGGCTATAAACCCAACCTCTCCGCCCGCAGCCTGCGCACCGACCGCTCCAACACCATCGGCATCATCGTGGACGACCTGCTCAGCCCCTTCACCCCCTCCATCGTGCGCGGCATCCAGGATTACCTCAGCAAATTCGATTACCTCAGCCTGATCGTGAACTCGGACTGGGACCCCGAACTGGAGCAGGAGGCCATCCAAACCCTGGTCAGCCGCCCGGTGGACGGCATTATTTTCGTCGAATACTCCCACCTGGCCGTCAGCGACAGCCTGGAGCGCTCGGGAAAGCGCCACGTCTTCGTCCACCGCCTGTTCGGCACTCCGATCAAGAACTCGGTGGTGCCGGACGACCATTACGGCGCGGCCCTCGCCGTCCGGCACCTCTACAGCCTGGGGTACCGCCGCATCGCCTATATCAACGGGCCCGAGAGCTGGCACAACTCCAAAAAACGCCTGGCCGGCTACCAGGCCGAGCTGGCGGCGAACGGGCTGGCCTTCGACCCCGCCCTGCTCCAGCCCGGGGACTGGGAGCTGGAAGGCGGCTACCGGGCTGCCCGCCGCCTGCTGAGCCTGGACCGGCCCCCCGAGGCCATCTTCTCCGCCAACGACCTGATGGCCGTGGGCGCCATCCGCGCCCTCCAGGAGGCCGGGCTGCGCGTGCCGCAGGACGTGGCCGTGGTCGGCTACGACAACCGCGATTTCACGCGCCTCTTCCAGCCGCGCATCACCACGGTCAGCATGCCGGTCTACGAGATGGGCTGGGCGGCGGCCGAGCTGCTCCTGAACCAGATCAACGGCGGTCTGGAGGACCAGGACGAGGTCAAGATCCGCGGCGAGCTCTTTATCCGCGAGACCTGCGGGGCGGGTAAAGACCTGCAGACGCCGGACGAGCCGGTCACGGCTACCGTGGCGCGCAGGATTTTGCTGAATAAGAATCCCGAAGGGTAGGGCTGGCCGGCCGGCAGGGGGCCGGCAGCCCCAATAACAGGCTGGGCAGGCAGGGAGCGATGGACGAAGGGAGGCCAACAGGAGCACAAACAACCAGGCGCCGGCAGGCTGTGATGGATAACCGTATTGTTCTGGTTCAGCATAAGGAGAGAATGGTATGTCTGTGAGACGAGAAATTTCGCGCCGAGATTTTATCCGCCTGGCAGGTTTGGCCGCAGCCGGGACGGTGGTGGCAGGCTGCGGCGGGGCCTCGCCCACCCCCGAGAGCGCCGCGCCCACCCAGGCGGCCGCCTCCACCCCCGCCGTGGTGGGCCCCCGCACCGTGAGAGTGGCCGTGGGCGGTTGGGCGGAGCAGAACACCCGGGACCTGTTCGCCACCCCGCTCTTCACCGACTTCATCCAGCAGTCCGGCATCCAGCCCGAGGTCGTCCTGCGCACCGATACGAAGGAGACCGAGCTCACCCGCCTCACCAGCGCCGTCCAGGCCGGGGACACCCCCTACGATATTATTGACTTCGAGGATGAGCTGACCACCTCCTTCTCTCAGGCGGGCTACATGGAGCCCCTCAACGACCTGCTCCCCGCCGATTTCTGGGACGATTTCCCCGCCTCCATGAAGGCTTACAGCGACGTGTGGAGCGCCCGGGACGGCGAGCTCTTCCGCATCATCCACAACTGGGAGATGCCCTACTGGTTCTACCGCAAAGACTGGTTCGACGAGCGCGGCGTCGCCGTACCGGCCACCTGGGACGAGGTGCGGGCGCTGGGCGAGGTCTTCACCGACGAGGGCGCGGGGGTGTGGGCTTCGGAGGACGGGCTGATTAAGGGCGCTTTCCTCAACGTTTACCTGTCCTGGATCACCCTGCAGGCGGGCGGCAGCCCCTTCGACCTGGGCGACGAGTACCGCACCGCGCTGGAGTACGTCCACGACCTGATGTACCAGGACCGGGTGCTGAACCCGGCCTCGCTGCAAAAAGATTACAACCAGCAGAACGCCGATTATATCGCCGACAAAGTGGCCTTTATGCGCCAGTGGCCCTTCTTCTACGACGTGGCCCACAGCCCCGACAACGCCTCCTGGTTCAGCGAGGACAAGGTCCAGGTGGCCCTGCCGCCCGCCGGACCGGGCGGGGCGGGGAACTCCACCTACGCCGCCGCCTGGGGCTTCGGCATCGTCAAGACCTCGCCCAACCTGGAGGCGGCGCGGGAGTTCCTGCGCTTCATGGTCTCCCCGGAGGCCGCCGCCGAGGCGGCCCGCATCGGGTTCTGGTACGTCAACGCCCGCAGCTCCGTGCTGGAGGCCGTCGGCGACCAGGGTGGCCTGGTGGAGCTGATGAAGACCTACACCGACGGCGGGGTGATCGGCGTGCGCCCCCACCACCCGCAGTTCGTGGAGGCCCTGACCGTGATCGAGGACACGGCCGCCGCCTTCCTCACCGACCAGATCTCCCTGGACGAGTCCATCTCCCAGGCGCAGAGCCGCCTGGCGGAGCTGGAGTAACGGCGAAAGCACGCATACGCAGTAAGCGCAATTACGATGTAAGCGCACAAACTGCGTATGTGTTTCCCCCGGTAATCGCCGGGCCTGCCGCTCAGGTCCGGCGATTACCGGCCTCGCGCCACAGGAGCCCAGGCAGTGCAAAAAGCGTACAGCACAGCAGACGCGGAGCGAAAAGGCCTGCTCGGGCGGGTGATCCCGGCGCGCCGGACCCTCTCGCGGCGGGCTGCGCGCCGCTACCTGCTCTTCCTGCTGCTCATCGCCCCGGCCTTCCTGCTGCGCCTGACCACCGCCGCTTACCCCATCCTGCAGACCGTCCTGCTCAGTTTCACCAACCTGGATATCCTGCGCGGCACCGACGCCTTCGTCGGGCTGGAGAACTACGCCCACATGACCCGCGATTACGGGCTGCGTGGCGCGCTCTCTTTCACGGTTATCTACGTGGTGGCCTCCACCCTCCTGGAGCTGGTCTTCGGGATGCTCATCGCCCTGCTGCTCAACGCCAACTTCCGCGGGCGCGCCTTCGCCCGCACCATCAACCTGATCCCCTGGGCCATCCCCACCATCGTCGCCGGCTACGCCTTCCGCTGGCTCCTGGACGACCAGTTCGGTATGCTCCCCTACTGGACCCAGGAGCTGGTCGGGGTGCGCCCGGTGATCTTTATCTCCTCCTTCAGCGCCCGCCTGGCGGTGATCCTGGTCCAGGTCTGGAAGGCGGCCCCCTTCATGGCGGTGGTCTTCCTCGCCGGGCTGCAGGGTGTGCCACAGGAGCTGCACGAGGCCGCCATCGTGGACGGGGCCAACGCCTGGCAGCGTTTCTGGCGCATCACCGTCCCCCTGATGATGCCCCTGACCCTCACCATGGGCATGTTCCAGATGGTCTGGACTCTGGCAGGGTTCGACCTGGTCTACGGCCTGACCTTCGGCGGTCCGGGGGTGGCCACCTCGGTGCTGGCGCTGCAGATCTTCCGCGAGGGCATCCTGTTCTTCAAATACGGCTCGGCCTCCGCCATGAGCGTGGTGCTGCTCATCTTCGTGGCCCTGATCGGCCTGGTGGCGCTGGGGCTGTTCAAGAAGTCGGACGTCACCTACTGATCGGGAGAGGACCGTGAGAATGCGAACACCCGCCCTGAGAAAACTGCGCAGCCAACCGCTGCTCACCTACCTGGCTTTCCTGCTCTTCACCGTGGTGGTGCTCCTGCCCGTTTACTGGCTGGTGCGCTCCTCCGTGGCCGCCCCCGCCGACCTGATCAAAACCCCGCTGGTCTATTTCCCCTCGCCGACCCTGAGGAACTTCCAGACCCTGATCGAACAGGTCCCCTTCTTCGAGTACGTGCGCAATTCGCTGGTCTTCGCTCTGGCCACCACCTTCGTCTCGCTCTTCGCCAGCTTCCTGGCGGCTTACGCCTTCGCCCGCATCCACTTTCCGGGCAGCGGCCTCATCCTGTGGGTGCTGCTCATCTCCATGGCGCTGCCGGACGTCGGCACCATCGTGCCCCTCTACCGCATCCTCAGCAGCCTCCGGCTGCTCGACTCCATCGCCGGGCTGACCCTGGTGCTGGCCAGCACCCTCACCCCGTTCACGGTCTGGGTGCTGGTGTCCTTCATCAAGCAGGTGCCGTACGAAATCGAGGAGGCGGCTATAATAGATGGGGCCTCGCTGCCCCAGATCTTCTGGCGCATCCTGCTCCCCGTCACCGCCCCGGGCCTGGTGACCATGGGGCTGATCAACTTTATCAACGCCTGGAACAACCTGCTCTACCCGCTCTCTTTCTCCACCTCGCCCTCCGCC
>JAEWYL010000241.1 GCA_023395675.1 Chloroflexota bacterium
CCCGCCGGGGGGGGGGGGGCGGGGGCCCGGGGGGGGGGGGGGGGGGGGGGGGGGGGGCCCCCGCCTCCCGGGTTGGGGACAGCCGGGGGGTATGGAGGACGGCGTGCGGCCCGGGGTCGGGGCCGGCAGCCGTTGGGGGCGGCGCGGTGGTGGCGGCGAGGAGCGGCCCGGGCGTCCCGGGCTCTGGCGTGCCGGCGCCGCAGCCCGCGCTCAAGAGCAGCAGGGCCAGGAGCAGGCCCTGAAGCAGGGCGCCCTGCTGTAGGGTTCTATGTTTTCGACAGAAGGTTGAAAAACCCACGATTTTCCTGATCTACCCCCACCCGCGCCTGATCCTGATTGAATTTCAGCACCGGCAGCAACCAAAACCCTGATCCGTTTTGAATTTCAGCACCGGCAGCTTCCAAAACCCTAAAGGTCGCCTTCAAGTCTCTTTGCAGACTGGCTCCTCGTGGCGACCTTTAGGGTTTCCCTTCGCCGATCACCGATTCTGTTTGTCAAAATACATCAGGGGCACGGCGGTGTGTGGAAAGGTCGCAGCCCGACCCGCCTCCAGCCCTCAGGGCCGCACAAGCCCGGTTTTTGCAGGGTGCCGGGCACGGCTGCCGGTCTTCTCGTGCAGGAGGCGTGAATGGTCCGCCGTGCCCCTACATGAATCCCCGAAGCTCCTGGTTCTCCCGCCGTGCTTGAACGGGTTTCCTCCCTACCCACGCCTGTAGGGGCACGGCGGTGATTACAAGGGTATTCACCCGACCCGCCTCCAGCCGTGCCCTCAGGGCCGCACAAACCCGGTTTTTGCAGGGTGCCGGGCACGGCTGCGGGACTTCTCGTGCAGGAGGCGTGAACGGTCCGCCGTGCCCCTACGTGAATCCCCGAATCTCCTGGTTCTCCC
The DNA here is from genome assembly GCA_023395675.1 of Chloroflexota bacterium. GTDB lineage: Bacteria > Chloroflexota > Anaerolineae > Anaerolineales > UBA4823 > JAEWYL01. The sequence goes on from JAEWYL010000241.1 coordinate 890, forward strand.
ACCGTGCTTGAACGGGTTCCCCCTCACCCGCGCCTGTAGGGGCACGGCGGTGATTACAAGGGTATTCACCCGACCCGCCTCCAGCCGTGCCCTGGAGGCCGCAGAATCCTGTTGGTGCGTGGTGTGGGCACGGCTGCCGGTCTTCTCATGCAGGAGGGGTGAACGGTCCGCCGTGCCCCTGCGCGCATCCCCGAAGCTCCTGGTTCTCCCGCCGCGATCCTGCCGCCCCACCGGACGCGCGCGCTTCGCTCACCGCCCCGCGACCCGGCTGTAGAGCGCGTGCAGCCGGGCGGCGACCGAGTCCAGGCTGTAATCCCCCTCCACGCGCCTGCGGGCCGCCTCCCCCAGGCGCTCGCGCAGTCCGGGGTTCCCCAGCAGGGCCAGCAGCGCCTCGCACAGGGCGCGCTCGTCCTCCGGGGGGAAGAGCCAGCCGCTCTCCCCGTGGGCGATCAGGTCCGGCGCGGCCCCCACCCGGGTCGCCGCCGCCGCCAGCCCGGAGGCCATGGCCTCCAGCAGCGAGTTGGAGAGCCCCTCGGTGCTGGAGGGCAGCACGAACAGGTCCGCCGCCTGCAGGTAGGGGGCCACGTCCTCGACCTGCCCCAGGAAGCGCACGCTCTCCCCGCCCTCCAGGCTGCGGGCGGCCTCTTTCAGGGCCGCCTCCTGCTCTCCGGCGCCCAGGATGAGCAGCCCGGCTCCCGGGACCTGCCGGCGCACGCTCTCCCACACGCCGACCAGCCGCTCCACGTGCTTCTCCGCCGCCAGCCGCCCGGAATACACGGCCAGCGGCCCGGCGGGCAGCCCCAGGCGGGCGCGCAGGGCGGTTTTCTCCGCCGGCGGCAGGGGCCGGAAGCGCGCCGTATCCACCCCGTTGGGGATGAACACCTGCCGCTCCGGCGGGATGCCCAATCCCTCCAGCTCGGCGCCGATCTCTTTGCTGATCACAATAAAGGCGTCCACGTAGCGCCGGAAGGCGGCGATGCGCTGTCCGGAGGTGGCGCGCGTGTGGATGCGGTCCACGTCGCCCAGGGTCCCGCCGCGCAGCACCTTGACCACCACCGGGAGGCCGTAGAGCCGCCTGGCGGTGATGGCGATGGTGAGGGGCGAGAAGAGGCTGTAGGCGTGGATCACGTCGGGGCGCAGGCGGCGCAGGCGCAGCAGCGCGGCCGCGGTGTAGACCGCCGAGGCCGCGGCGCGCCCGCCGGGGGCCGGCAGGCGGTGCACCGGCACCCCCTCCACGCGCTCGAAGGGCAGGGTCACGCCGAGCTGGGGGTAGCGCCGGGTGAGCACGCTCAGGTCCACGCCTCGCCCCCGCAGCAGGGGCGCCAGCATCTGGAGCTGGCGCTGCGCCCCGCCCAGCACGGGGTAATACTCCAGAATCAGGTTCGCCACCCGCAGGGTGGGCGCCACCCGCAGGGCGGGCGCCGCCTGCTGGGGCTGGTTTTGGGCCTCAGCGCGCCCCGGCATGGGCCTCCTCCTGGCGCACCTCGTCGTACAGGTCCAGCAGCCGCCCGGCCCAGGCCCCGGCGCTGAACTCCCGGCGGGCGCGCTGCTGCGCGGCGGCTCCGGCCGCGGCCAGCCGGGCAGGGGCGGACAGCAGGGCGTTGATGGCCTCCGCCAGCAGCTCCGGCGCGTGCGGGGGGGTGAGGGCGCCGGTCTCCGGGGTGACCACCCGGGGCAGGTCGCCCACCGCGGTCACCGCCAGGGGCAGCCCGGCCGCCATGGCCTCCAGGCTGGCGACCGGCAGGCCCTCCCAGTGAGCGGCGCTCACGAACAGGTCGCAGGCGCCCAGCAGGCGGGGCACGTCGCCGCGCAGGCCCAGCAGGCGCACCTGCTCGCCCAGCCCCAGAGACTGCGCCTGCGCCTGCACCTCGCCCTGCAGCGGCCCGTCCCCCACCACCAGCAGGCGCGCCGCCGGGTGGTGGCGCTGCACCCCGGCGAAGGCCAGGAGCAGGTCCCCCAACCCCTTCTGGGGCACCAGCCGCCCCACGAAGATCAGCAGCGGGGCCTCGGGGGCCCCGCCGCCCAACTCCCGGCGCAGCGCGCGGCGCTCGTCCGGGGTGAGGGGTTCGGGGCAGGGGACGGCGTTGGGCAGCACCAGCATCTGCCTGCCTTTCAGGCGGGCGCCCTGGGTGCGGGCGGTCTCCCAGCCCACGGCGATGATGCGGCGCACGCTGGTGCGCAGCAGCCAGGTCTCCGCCAGGTGGTGCAGGGGCAGGCTCTGGCTGCGCATGGTGGTGTTGTGCAGCGAGGTCACCACGGGCGTACCCGCCAGGCGCCCCGCCGCGGCCCCCAGGATGTTCGCCATGGTCAGGTGCGTGTGCAGGACCGAGAAGCGCTCGGCGCGCAAGTAACGCTCCAGCCGGTAAAAGCGCCGGGGCGCCCACAGCTTGCGGTGGGGGAACTCGGCGATCCGCGCCCCCTCGGCGGCCGCCAGCGCCAGCATCTCCGGGTCGCTCTGCCTGAGGGTGATGATGGTGAAGTCAATCCCGCGCCGCCTCAGCTCCCCCGCCAGCGTGACCAGCAGCTTCTCCGCCCCTCCCACCCGCAGGGCGTTAATAACGTGCGCGATTCGCATGGGCCTGTTCCAGCCTGCACCACATCTCGTCGCAGAGCGCCCGGACCTCGCCCGAGAGCGGGATATCCCGCCCTTTCCCGACCGAAGAGGCGTGGACCTCCTCCAGGATCTCCTCCCCGGGGAAGGGCTCTCCGATGTAGCGGTAGATCTCCTGCATAATCTCCCGCGGGGCTCTCACCAGCTCGTCGTAGCGGCAGGTGAGCAGCCTCGGGTGGCGCTCCAGCCCCTGTTCGAAGAAGAACAGGTTGCGGGTGTACCAGAAGAGGGCCGCCGCGTCGTAGGGGTTCATGGACTCCGAGAACAGGCGCACGACCAGGGTGCGGGCCTCTTCCGGCAGGCGCTGCCCGCGCCAGTTATCCTCCGGCCCGTGGACGATGTACCTCAGGTTGCGGATCCCGTTGCGCTTCCCAAAGCGCTTCAGGTTCGAGGAGGCCACGTCGGTGTAGTGGCGCAGCATCCAGATGCCCCGGGCGTTGGGGAAATATTCCAGCAGGGCCCGGCTGTTCTGCGATTCCACCAGCGGCTTGAGCACCTGCAGCGGGAAGCGCGAGGCCTCCAGGCTGCGGCGGACGTCGGGCAGCGGGTTCAGGCGCAGGCGGTCCACCCGGTCCTGAGCCGAGAGCGGGCTGCGCTCCGGGTACACCCGGGCGTTCAGGTCCTTATCGAAGATCTCGGACATGAGCGTGGTCCCCGAGCGCTGGCAGCCGAGAATGAAGACCACTTTTTTCTCCCCCAGCCCGGCGGGGTGGGTGAGCTGGTAGAGCTCTTTTTTCTTCTGGTGCAGCGAGTAAGCCAGCCTCTTTTGCACTTTCTTTTGATAATAGCCAAAAGAAGGTGTTTTTTTTCTTTCCATTCCGCTCCTTCTCAACCCGGCTGTTGGGCTGCGCGCCGGCGTTTCAGCACAGCCAGCAGCTTCGAGCCGGTTTTTAGCATGAAATCGCGCTCCAACCACCACAGCCCGCCGGCGTAGACCGGCACGCCGGCCGCCACCGCCGCGATGAGCTGGACCAGCGGCGGGTAGCCGCCCAGCAGCTCGATCACCAGGAGCACCACGCCGGTCATGATCGTCCCGCTTACGGCGGCGGGCCAGATGGTGCCGAGCACCGTGAGCGCCGGCAGGTTCAGCACCCGCGCCGCCACCACCAGGTTCAGCACCCCGGCGAAGACCGCGTTCGCCACCTGCGTCCAGCCCACCGCATAGATAGAGCCTTCCACCGCCACCGCCCACCACAGGCTGGGGATGAGCACCGCCAGCTTGACGATGGACAGGCGGGTGAGGATCTCCGGCCTGCCCTGGGCGCGGTAGACCGCGCCGATATTGAAGGTCCAGGAGCGGATCATGGTGTAGATGGAGATCGCCGCCATCACCGGGATGGCCTCCGCCCAGCGCTCGGTGAAGAGCACCAGGGTCAGCGGGCGGGCGACGGCGGCCAGCCCCAGGGCGATGGGGATGGTCGCCATGGTGACCGTGCGCATCGCCACCAGGAAGGTGCTTTTCAGGGCCTCGCTGTCGTCCTTCATCTTGGAAAAGGCCGGGAAGAGCACGGTGCTGACGTTGTTGACCAGGGTCTTCACCAGCAGCTCGGGGACGCGGAAGGCCACCGAGTAGATGCCCAGGGCCGCCGCCCCCAGGTAGCGCCCGACCAGCAGGTAGTCTACATTATTGAACACCACCCCCAGGCTGTCCACCGCCACCACGTTCAGCCCGAAGCCCATCAGGGGCCTGAGCATCTCCCGGTCGAAGCGCAGCCGGGGCCGCCAGCGCAGCACCAGGAAATAGGCGAAGATGCTGACTGCCGTCCCGCCCACCTGGCCCCACACCAGGCTCCAGGCCCCAAAGCCCATCCAGGCCAGGGCGATGGAGAGCGCGCCCTTGCTGGTGGAGCGCACCAGGTCGGGGATGAACTTCTGCTTGAAGTTCAGGTGCTTGCTGAGCAGCGCGTTGTGCACGTTGCTGACGGCCGAGAAGGGGAAGGTGAGCCCCAGGGCGCGCGTCATGGGCACCGAACGCATATCGTTGAAGTAAGCCCCCACCAGGGGCGCGCCAACCCAGACGATCAGGAAGAGTCCCATCCCCACCGCCAGGCTGGTCCAGAAAGCGGTGTCCCGGGTGCGGGGGGTGTCGTCGTAGTAGATCAGCGCCCGGCCCACCCCCAGGTCGTGCAGCACGTCCAGGAAGCCGATCACCACCAGGGCGTAACCCGCCAGGCCGAAATCGGCCTCGGTCAGCAGGCGCGCCAGGATCACGGTGCTGAGGAAGACCATCAGCTTGCCGCTGTAGGTGGCGGCGTAGATCCAGAACGTGCTCTGGACGGTCGCGCGCAGGATGTTCTTTTTCTCGGAACCCGATACCGCCATCTTACTGGACCTTTCTCTGCGCGTAGGGCCGGCTCTCCGGCGGCTGGGGCGGGGCTTCGGCCCCGGGGGCGCTCTCGCCGGGGCCCGCCTCGCGTTCGGCGATCCATTGATCGTAGTGCACGCCGCGCAGCAGGTTTACCACCGCGATCACCGTCGCCAGGTTGACCAGGTCCAGGTAGAAGGGCAGGCTGATGAACCGCAGGCGCGCCAGGCGCGTGCCCCGCAGCAGGAGCCCCAGGGCGGCCGCGCCGTGCAGGCCGATCTGGCCCAGGCCCGCCAGGCGGAAGAGGGCCCCCTCGTTCCACAGTCGCAGGCTGGAGAAGAACAGGACCAGCAGGGGAAAGGCCATCAGCCGGCGCAGCACTTTGTGAGAGAAGAGCTGCAGGGAAAAGAAGCCGTATTCAAAGGGGTTGAGCAGGTAGAGCTGCTGCAAAATGCAGTTCAGCCCGCGCGTGCTGATGCGCACCTTGCGGCGGAACTCGCCCTGCAGGTCGGCGATCGGCCCGGAGGCTCTGGCCTCGGGGGCGAACACCAGGCGGCGGTGCCGGGCCACCACCTGGCGCGAGATGAAAGCGTCGTCGGTCACTCCCGGCGGGGCGGGCGTGAAAAGCTGCCGGCGCACGGCGTAGATATGGCCCGTGGTGCCGGTGATGCTGCCCGACAGGCTCTGGAGCTGGCGCAGGCGCAGGTCGAAATTCCAGTAGCGGCGCTCTCCGGCGCTGCCCGAACCGTTTTTCTGGTAGTGGTAGCTGCCGCCCACCCCGCCCACCTCGGGGTCGTTGAACGGCGCCGCCAGGTGGCGCAGCGCTCCGGGCTGCAGCATGCTGTCGGCGTCGGTGAAGACCAGCACCTCGCCCCCCGCCGCGGCCGCGGCCTGGTTCAGGGCCCGGTTTTTCCCCTGCCGCGGCAGCGCCAGCAGGCAGACCTGCGGGGAGGGAAAGCGCGCCACCAGCTCGTTCGTGCCGTCGTCCGAACCGTCGGAGGCCACGATGACCTCCAGCTTCTCGGGCGGGTAATCCTGCGCCAGCGTGTTCTGCAGCTTTTTCTCGATCACGCTGGCTTCGTTGTGGGCGGTGATGATGATGCTCAGCGCCGGCAGCTCCGGCCCGCCGCGCACCGGTTTCGGCCTCAGCCGGGCGCGCAGCACCGTGAGCAGGGGGAAGCCCAGGTAGGTGTAGAGAATCAGGCCCAGCGAGCTCCAGAACAGCCACCAGGCGGGCGTGTGCGCTTTCATTTCTCTTTCATCTCACGCAGCTGCCATTCGCCGGTGCGCAGCATCTGCCCGTAGCGGGCGGGCCGCGCCAGGCGCAGCTCCTGCCCGGTCAGCAGGCTGTACAGCGAACGGGTATTTTTGACCAGGTCGTATTCCGCCAGCACTTTTTTCCGCCCATTCTTCCCCAGCCTGCGCCCCAGCCGGGGGTTCCGCTGCAGGCTGGCGATCGCCTGCGCCAGGGCAGACGGGTCTCGCTCGGGCACCAGCAGCCCGGTCTCGCCGTCCACCACCAGCTCGGGGATGCCCGAGATGGCGCTGGCGACCACCGGCGCTTCCACCGCCAGCGCCTCCATCAGCGCCACGGGGATGCCCTCCATCTTCCCGTTTTTCAGGCGGATGCTGGGCATCACCACCACCTGCGCCTCTTTCAGCAGGGCGCTCACCCGCTCGCGCGGCTGGGTGCCCAGCAGCTTGACCTTTTCCTCCAGGCCCGCGGCCCGGATCTGGGCCTGCAGCGCCGGGCGCAGCTCGCCGTCTCCGATCAGCAGGCACTCCAGGGGGAAGCCCCGGCGCGCCAGCAGGCGGCAGGCCTCGATCAGGTAGGTCTGCCCCTTTTTCTCCTCCAGGGCGCCCACACAGACGATGCGGAACGGCGCGCTGCTCTCCTCCCGGCCGTTTTCCCCCGGGATGAAGACCGAGGTGTCGGTGCCGCAGCGCACCAGGCGCACTTTTTTCGCCGCCTCCTCGCCGTACAGCTCGCACAGCAGGCGGCGGTTGTGGTCGGAGATGGTGACCACAAAGCGCGCCTCGCGGATCTTCTGCGCCAGCATCATACGCTCGACGTAAATATCGTGGGCGTGGGCGGTGAAGCTGTAGGGGATGCCGGTCAGCCGCCGGATGGCGAAGGCCGCCAGGGCGGTGTGGGTGGCCCAGTGGGCGTGGATGTGCTGGATGCCCAGGGCCTGCATCTGGCGCCCAAAATGGCCCGCCAGGAGCAGCGCGGCGGCCGCGCGCAGCAGGTATTTGCGGCTGCCGCGGTGCCCCCACAGGGCGTGAGCCCACAGGCCCAGCAGGCGCAGCGGGCTGCGCAGCAGCCAGTAGACCTGGCTCTTCAGCACCGCCCGCCCCAGGATGGGGCTGTAATGCGCTCGCTCCATCCACTTTTCCGCCTCCGTGTGCCGCACGGGCTCGCGCTCGCGCACGAGGGGGAAAAGCTCGATCTGCGCTCCCTGCGCCTCCAGCGCCTGCATTTCATAGAGGATGAATGTCTCGGTGATTTTGGGAAAACGCGATACCAGATAAGCGATATTCGGACGCTTCATCAATACGATCCAACCCTCCTTGCCTGGAGAGCCCGGCAAACCTTTTACCAGCCGGGGATATCCGTGGCGACGGTGGGGCCCGCGATATTGGAGGGCGCCACGGTTCCGGCTGCCGGCTGCTCCCGGCCCGCGGCAGAGGCGGGCTGCAGGTCTAAATCTGTAAGAATACTGGTGCGAATGGCTTTACCGACACTCCCCCAGTTGTAGCGCTCTTGGGTGAGCGCGTGGCTCCGGTCTCCAAACTTGCGGCGCCGGTCGGGGTCTCCCAGCAGGTCAATGATCGCCTGGGCCAGCAGGTCGGTGCGGCCCGGCGGGACTAGGTAGCCGTTCTCCCCGTGTTTCACAAAGTCCGGGATGGCCCCGGTGCAGGTGGCGACAATCGGGAGGCGGTTCGACATGGCCTCGATGAAGACCACCCCGAACGGCTCCAGGCGGGTGGGCAGGCAGAAGACCGAAGCGCTGGCGTACAGGCGCTGCACCTCTTCCATGGGCAGCAGCCCCAGCACGTGGGTGTTGGGGGTGTCCACCTGCGGGCTGCAGCCCGCGATGGTGAGCTGCGCCTGCGGGTAGACCTCCAGCACCAGCTTGAAGGCCTCCACCAGGTCGGGCCCGCCCTTCCGTTCCCAGTCAATACCCACAAACAGGATGTTCTGCCCCTCGTCCGGGGGCCTCGCCTCCGCCTTCGGAGCGGCCTTGGTGTTCATCCCCACGTACACGCACTCCACCTTCTCCTCCGGGCAGCCATAATCCCGGGTGAGCGAGCGGGAGATGTTGGTGCTGCGGGTAAAGACCCGCCGGGCGTTGCCGTACACGCTCCGCTCCAGCTCCACCCACGCCGGCGAGTGCAGGCTGCGGGGGTCAAACCCCTGGTACTCCAGGTTGGCGAGGTGGGTGTGGTCGGTGTAGACGTAGTGCGCCAGGCCGGGGAGGCTGGCGTCGAAGATGGACTGGAGCTGGAAGGAGAAGGCGTACTCGTCCCGGCGCGGGCCGAGATAGTCCTCCACCAGCCGCTTCACCTGGTTGAACAGGTAGGTGGTGCCCCGGAAACTTTTGCGGAATTTCTTTTTTCCGGTCAGGAGCTCGCGCCAGTATTCCTTCAGGGTGTGGAGGCCGTTAACCAGCAGGATATCCGGCCTGCGCCTGAGCAGGTGCGCGATCGAGATCGTCTCGACTTCATATTCAGGAAAACTATCGGCCAGCATGGCAGCCACGCTCTGGCCAATATAAGCGGCAGGAAAGATGCGGATGTAAGCGATTTTTTTCATAGAAACAATACCACCCCCTCTGTTTCCCCCCTTCCGGCAGCATGCAGCCCGCCGTTCATCTCTCGGGAGATCATGGCGGGTAGGAAGGAGATGCCCGGATTTTTAAGTCCTGATTGGCAAACGAGTCTATATCCCCTCATATGACTCGAGCGTGTCGTCACCCGTTTTAACGTTTTCAGACCCTGAATGTTACATGCCGGACCGGTCTTCTCTGAATTGATTTTATCATGGCCTTTCGTGGGGGTGGGTGCGGGGTAAGGTGAGCCGGGTGCGAGGAAGCGTCCGGCACAATCCCGTTTTGGTGCGAGGCGCTTTCCCTGCCGGCCCGTCTCCCGGCGGGCAAATCGAGCCCTGCCGGAGACGACCTTGCCCGGGCGAGGGAGCGCCTTGCACCTGCCACTCTGCCCCCAGGTGCAAGGCACTCCTCCGCCCGACCGTCTTCCAGCCCGGCCAGGACCCCGTGCCGGCAGCCGGAAGGGCAGGCCAAAAAAGTGCCTCGCACCCGGACTGCGCGCCGGCCAAATCAACCGCCGGGATGCATGAAAATTACCCGAAATTGGCGTTAAAATAGCAGCTTCAGTTTCACCCCGGTTTCACGCGGGCGGGTGCATCTGCCCGCCCAGCCTATCCGTATGGTGAGGTAAAGCGCTATGTCTTATGCCACGCTCTGGCTCACGCTGAACGGCCTGCGCCTGCACGCAAAGGCCGCCGGGCCCGAAGACGGCCGGCCGGTGATCCTGCTGCACGGTTTCCCCGAGTTCTGGTGGGGGTGGGAACGCTATCTCGACCCGCTCGCCCGGGCCGGCTTCCGGGTGATCGCCCCCGACCAGCGCGGCTACAACCGGAGCGACAAGCCCCGGGGGCTGCACGCTTACCGGCTGGAGACCCTGGCAAGCGACGTGACCGGCATCATGGATACCTTCGGCTGGGAGCGGGCTGCGGTGGTGGGGCACGATTGGGGCGGGATTGTGGCCTGGGCCGCCGCCGCCCTCTACCCCGAACGAGTGGAGCGGCTGGCCGCCGTCAACGCGCCCTATCTGAACGTGGGCTTCCGCACCCTGCCGCGGCGGCCCGACCAGCTCCTGCGCAGCGGCTACATGTACTTCTTTCAACTGCGCGGGCTGGCCGAGGCGGTGCTGCGCAACGACAACTGGGAGCTGCTGGCGCAGGGGATGCTGCGCACCAGCCGGCCCGGCGCCTTCAGCCCGCAGGACCTCGACCGCTACCGGGCCGCCTGGTGGCGCAGGGGCGCGGTGACTTCCATGCTGAACTGGTACCGGGCGCTCTTCTTCCACCCGCCGCGGCTGCCCCTGAACCCGCGCTTCCGCATGCCGGTGCTGGTGCTCTGGGGGGAGCGGGATTTCGCCCTCGTCCCGGAGCTGGCGGAAGCCAGCCTGGCGCTCTGCGAGCGGGGCCGGCTGGTGCGCTTCGCGGAGGCCACCCACTGGGTGCAGCACGAAGAGCCCGAACAGGTGCTGGACCACCTGCTGGGCTTTCTCACGCAGCCGGAAGCGCTCTGACGGGGTTGTTCCGGCCTGATCTACGGCGGTGAAGCCTGCTCCGGGCGCCGTCTCGAAAAACACCGAAATAACCTTATATCCAGGCGGAATCCTATTATTCAACTGTAACATTTTCGTCATTTCGAAGTTAATTAGGATAGAAGTACTACAAGTTCTCTACCGGTATTTTCCGAGGTTCTTTGTAAAGCGGGCGCTGCCCGGCCATATCTTTAGGGGTGTTTTTATGCTTCGCAACCAGAATCTGGCGGTCTGGATCAGGAAGACTTGGTTTAAGCACCAGAGGACCGTACTCCTCTCCATGCTGCTGCTCGCGCCTGTCGCCGGCTACCTCACCCACCAGGCGCTCTATCCCCTCATTGACCAGTACATCAAGTTCCCGGTTTTCCTGATCACCTTTTCGACCATCCCCGCTCTGATCGCCCTGCTCTACCTGCGCCGGGAGGAGCATCAGGAGCCCGGCAGCGCCTCGCTCTACCGCACGATCCGCCAGCAGCTCTCCGGCGCGCAGGACTGGGACCATTTCGTGGATGTCCTGCTGCAGTTCCCCAAGGCGGTCACCCCTCTGGTGGGTTCCTCCCTGCCCATCTGCGACCCGATCAACGGCAGCGCCGAGGCGATCAAAGTGTGGAGCGCCAGCGGCGCGGCCCTGCCGAAGTTCTCGAACCTCGCCAGCCTGTGTTCCTTTAACTTTATCGTCCAGCCCCAACCCCTGGGCTTCTTCATTGACCCGGACTCCTTCGAGGCCCAGGAGACGGAGGAACCGCCCCTCACCTGCTTCTGCCTGCCCTTCCTGTTCGCCAGCCGCCACATCGGGTTCCTGCTGCTCTACCTGCCCCCCGCCGCCCGCCTCGACCCGGCCCAGATCACGGTGCTCAACGAACTGATCCCCGAGATCGGCTTCCTGCTGGAGTTTGCCTACCTGAGGCACTCGCTTGTGCTCCAGTCCGAGATCCTGGATAAAGAGCAGCGGCGCATCGCCCGCTACCTGCACGATACGGTGGCCCAGAATCTGGCGGTGCTGCTCCACCGCCTGGACGGGCTGCTGCTGGACCACGACGCGGGCGCCAGCCTGCCCGAACTGCGCTGCAAGCTGGAGCAGGTGCAGTCCCTGGTGGGGCAGGCCGACCACCAGCTGCGCGGCTCGATCGCCGACCTGCGGCATGAATCCTCCATCGACCTGGATTCCTCCCTGCTCGATTTCGCCCAGGAGGCCAGCCATACCGCCGGCTTTACCCTGGAGATCTCCAGCACCGGAGAGGCCCAGAGCCTGCCCGCGCACCTGCAGCTCCAGGTATTTTCCATTCTGCGCGAGGCCATCCGCAACATCGAGAAGCACGCCGGGGCCAGCCGGGTGAGCATCCATTCGCTCTGGGAAAGCCACCGCCTCACCCTGACCGTGAAAGACGACGGGCGCGGCTTCGAACTGGCGGAGGCCCAGGATAGGAAGGGCCATTACGGCCTGAAGTTGATGCAGGAGAGCGCCCGGGAGCTCAACGGGCAGCTCGCCATCCATTCCAGCCCGGGCGCCGGGACCTGTATTACCCTGACCCTCCCGCTGATCGATCCGAACCGGGATTTCGACTCCACCGACCTGCAGTTGTTCACCACCGTATGGAAGCTTTCACAAAAGGGTGAATTCAGTGGTTGACCTCTCTCTTTCCCAGATTCGGACGGGCGCTCCCGACACAGCCGGCGCTTCTTACAGGGCTGCAAAATGGGAGAATGCGTTGAATATCTTCGTGGTGGACGACCATGTCCTGTTCCGTGAAGGCCTGGTCACCATGCTTCAGAACTGCCCGGATTTCAACATCATCGGGGAGGCGGGCTCCGCCCTGGAGGCGGTGGACAAAGTGGCCGACCTCAAGCCCGACCTGGTGCTGCTGGATATCGGCCTGCCGGACGGCAACGGGCTGGACGTGATGAAGGTGCTGCGCCTGCGCAACCCGGAGCTGAAGGTGGTGATCCTGACCGTGTACGAGTCGGATGACCTGCTGGTGAAGGCCATCCGCAGCGGGGCGAACGGGTACCTGCTGAAGACCATGCCCATGTCGCAGGTGCTGGCCTCCATCCGCGGCATCCGGCGCGGCGAGCTGGCCCTTTCGCGCAAGATGACCGGCAAGCTGCTGGACCAGTTCGCCCGCCAGGCCGGCCAGCGCGACGGGCTGGAGAACCTGGACGCCCTCACCGCCCGCGAGATTGACGTGCTGAAGGAGCTGAGCGCCGGCAGCAGCAACCGCAGAATTGCCGAGAAGCTGGTGATCTCCGAAAACACGGTCAAGATCCACGTCCACAACGTCCTCAAAAAGCTCAAGCTTCACACGCGCCGCGAAGCGCGCAAATACGCTTCCCTGCTCGGCCTGGGGGAGGACGCCCAGAACAACCACCGCCCGCCCTTCGGCTGATAGGCGGCGCACGACCCGCAGCGGCCCCGGAGGCCGGCCTGAACCCAGGCCCGCCTCCGGGGCCGTTTTTGTTTTTTCACGGCCGGGCGCCGTCTGCGAACGCGGGCCTGCGTGTGGATGCGGCCCCGCCCGGCGCCCGTCCCGCGCGCGGCCCCGCCCGGCGGTGAACCACCGGGCTCCATTTGCGAAGGCCTGCGGCCTATCCCGTACCAGCCCGCAGGGTGGCCTTGCATTCCGCGCGGGTTCCACCCCCCGGCGGACGTACACCGGTGGGCGCTCCCCGGCGGACATACACCGGTGGGCGCTCCCCGGAGGGCCCCGCGTATAAAGGCGGCCCTCCGCGCCCGCCCCCCTCCATTTCTTGTGATTTTATTTACAAATTACTAAATCGCTTCTCCTCGAGAGGCGGCGAAAGATAGACCTTTTTTACTCCTTTCTTGCCGTCGCGGGTTATTGCGCCCGCCCCTTTACTCGGCTAGGATAGAGAACGCCGCTGCGGGATAAGTTATTCAGGGTAATCCTCTTGTCCCGTACGCGCGGTAAAGAACGAAACTGGCTCATATCGCTCAAAACTGGCAGAAATACCCATCTGCAGGCTGCGTCCTCCCTCCCAGGGCTGCGCGCCTGGCTTTGAGACCGCCTCCAGTGCCTTTCTGGACACCGTCCAGGTCAATCCATCCATCCATTCTGATACGGGGGATCCCACGGAGAGGTCAGCTTGAAACGAGTGCTTATCGTCAGCGGCGGTTCTATGCTCTCCAGCGGAGTGGAGCATCTGATTAAGACAGACGGTGCTTTTGTCTTGCGCTGTATCTTCAATCCGAAGAAAGATGAACTGGAACAGGAAATTCTGAACTTCGGGCCGGACGTCATGATCATCGAGCAGTCCTCCCTGGCAGGGGAGACGGTCTTGCTGCAGGCGCTGAAATCACGGAAAAAGTGGTGCATCATCCTGCTGGATTACCAGGACAACCTGCTCCATATCTTCGCCAGGGATGAGGTGCGCATCTTCGAGACTCAGGACCTGATTGACATCTTGCGCAGAGGGTTCGGGCTGCTCGACGGCGCGGACCGCCTCGCTGCCGGAGGCCGCCTCCCAGCCGCCTCCATCTTGCACGAAAATCAGCCCGCGCAGACGGATTAAGGGGACAGGTCTGCCGGGCGTGAACTGATTTGACTTCCAGAAGCCGTACCGGCGGTTTGCGAGCTGCTGCTGGCGGCGGCAAACCTGCCGGGACGTTTCCGGACAGGGGTTTAACAACTTTCGGACGCCGGCCCTCTGGCGCGTCCGGGCTGTTCCAACCAGGGGAAACACATCTGATGAGGGACTGAAGGGATTGTCAGGATGACAGAGCAACGGTATTTACGCATCATGATCAAATGGTGGTGGCTGGCGGCTGCAGCCGCGCTGCTGGCCGGGGTGGCGGCCTATCGTTATACCCTCTCGCAGCCTACCCTTTACGAGGCCAGCGCCCGGCTGATCATCGGCCCGGGCATCGAAAGCCCCAGTCCCGACACCAACACGCTGCGCGCCAGCGGCCAGCTCATCCAGACCTACGCCGAGCTGCCCAAGACCGGCCCTTTCCTGCAGGGGGTGATTGAACGCCTGGGGCTGGACCTGTCCCCCGACGAGCTGGCGAGCGCCATCTCGGTGGAGACCAACGCCGAGACCCAGATCATGACCATCCGCGTGCAGGACCGCTCCCGCGATCAGGCGGTGGCCATCGCCAACCAGGTGGTGGACCGGCTGGTGGAGCTCAGCCCCTCGGGCTCGGGCAGCGAGCAGGCCCAGCTCTACGACCAGATCCGGGTCCAGATCGCGAACCTGGAGCGCACCATCGCCGCCACCGAGGCCCGCATCGCCAAGCTGGAGGCCGACCTGCAGGCCTACCAGGGGACCGGCACCGCCCCCGGCGGGCCGCTCCTCTCACAGGACGAGGAGCTCAACCGCCTGCTGCTGCAGTTCCAGGAGGGCGCCGGCGCCCGCGAGCGGCGCATCGCCAGCGAGCAGATCCTGGCGCACCTGCTCTCCAACACCTCGGACCGCATCGCCTCCCTGGAGGCGGCCCTGCAGGGCACCGACAACCTGGGCATGCGCCAGCTCATCCTGAAGGAGATCGCCGCAGAGCGCAGCCACCTCTCCGGCAGCCAGAGCACCGTGGCCGAGCTCAAGCGCCCGGTGGACGGGCTGCCCCTGGAGACCTATCTCGATAACCTGCGCACGAAGATCGCCGCCCTGGAGAACCAGCTGCAGAACACGGTGGGCACCGACGCCCGGCGCCTGGTGGACGACCAGATCAACCAGGAACGCGAGCGCCTCTCCGAGGCCCTGCAGATCGAGGTCGCCCGGCAGCAGCTCGTGCTGGACCGGGTGGCGGCGGAGCGCGACCGGGTCTCCGGCCTGGAAGGGCTGGACGTCGAGATCCAGAGCCAGACCCAGGCCCAGATTGACCTGGAGCGGGGCCGCCTCACCGAGCAGCAGCGCACCCTCTCCAGCCTGTACCAGCCCCTGCAGGAGACGATGGCCAACCAGGCCGAGGTGATCGAACGGGCGGAGAGCGCCTCGCCGGCCCCTTCCCAGCGGGAGCTCTACATCCTGCTCGGCGCGCTGGCCGGGCTCATCCTCAGCCTGGTGATCGTCTTCGCCTTCGAAACCTGGTCGGATAAGGTCGAGAGCGCCGAGGACCTGGCCGCGGCCGGCGGCGCGCCGGTGCTGGGCAAAGCGCCCACCCCGCCCTTCAACCTGGAGCGCGGCGCCTCCCCCCTGGTGGTCGTGCGCGCCCCGGACTCCCCGGCCGCCCGCGGCTACCGTATGCTGGCGGCCCGGCTGCTCTTCGCCAACAGCTCCGCCTCGCTGCGCACTCTGCTGGTCGCCAGCCCGCATTCCGCCCGCGAGGCCGGCCTCTCGGCCGCCAACCTGGCCGCCGTCCTGGCGGCTGCGGGCCGGCGCGTGGTCCTGGTGGACGCCGACCCCGACGGCCCCACCGCCGCCCGCTTCTTCGGGCCGCAGGAAGGGAGCGCGGAGGCCTCCGTGCCCTGGCCCGCGGCCGGGTTCCCCGGGCTCTCCGTCTACCGCAACGGCCCGCAGGAGGACTTCTCCCTGCTCTCGCCCGACCGCCTGGCGCAGGCGCTGGCAGGGTTCGAGGCCCGGGCGGACTTTGTGCTGGTGACCTCCCCCGCCCTGGACCGGGTGGAGAGCCTGGTGCTGGCCTCGCAGGTGGGGGCCGTGCTCCTGGTGGTCTCCGCCAACCGCATCAGCCGGGGCGCCCTGGGAGAGCTGGCGGGCAGCCTGCGCTCGGCCGGGGCCAATCTGCTCGGCTACCTGCTGCGCTACAACCCGCCCCTCTATTCCCGCCTGTTCGAGCTGGCGGGCGGGCTGGCGCGCAAGGGCTTCGAGCGCCTGAAGGCGCAGGTCCTGCAGTTCCGCTCCCTGCCGCGCCCCGCCCGGGCCGAGCTGCTGGCCGGGACCGGCCTGCCCGCGCCGGAGCCTGTGGTCGAAAACGAAGCCGCGCAAGCGCAAATCGAGACCCTGGAAGCCCAGCACGGGGCCGGGCAGCCGCAGTTCGAGGTGTCCGAGGCTCAGAACGGGGCCGCGCCGGAGCCGGAGACCC
>JAEWYL010000242.1 GCA_023395675.1 Chloroflexota bacterium
CGGCGCGCAGCCGGCGATGGCAAAAACGAGAAAGAGACAGATGCAGCGGTTATTCAAGCGCATAGACCATCTCACAGTCACTCCCAAAACAGGCGCGTCCACTCAGGATCACTGGGGATGAAGACCAGACGGAGCCCTCCGTCTCGAAAGAGCAGGCCAGGCTCCCACCCCGGCTGTCCACAGCTTAGAAGCCGGAAGCGCTCGCATCGAATTTGTGGTTCTCTCACTAAGTTGGTGGGTTTAGTTTTATGAGTGATTGTGGGGCAACGCGCCACAATCACTCATAAAACATTCCATCCGAATTTAGCGAGAAGATCAATCAGATCTGCCGCCGGGTGGTACAAGCCCCGGTGGCCCGGCCTGCCGCGCTACCGGATCATGCCCCCGGAGGCGCTTTCGAGAGCATAGACTGTCCCGGGAAACGAGACTACATAGACAGCGCCAGCTCCGGCGGCAGGGGCGGTGAGCAGGCGACCATCAGCCTCGAACTGCCAGACCTCCTCCCCGGTTTGGGCGTCGAGCGCATACAGCGGCTGCGGCCCCTCGCGGTTATCATGGTTCCCGACCGCGAGATAGACCATCCCGTCCACCAGCACCGGGTCTGTGGAGGTCCAGTCCCTGGTCTCGAAGGTCCAGCGCAGAGCTCCCGTCTTCCTGTCCAGGGCGTAAAGCCGGTTGAGGCGGTTGCCAAAGTACACCGTTTGACCTGCAACGGCAGGGGCGGACCAGCCGTTATCGTCCGTCGGGTAAGACCAGAGCAGCGCGCCGGTTTTCGCATCCAGGGCATAGAAGGAATTGTCCCCATTTCCGGCATAGATAGCTCCATCCGCGACGGCGTGCGGTCCCCAGAACTCGCCCAGGACCTGCCGCCATTTCAGCTCCCCCGTGCGGTCGTCCAGCGCAACCAGCTCGCTGCCGCTGCTGAAGAACACCATGCCATTTTCCCAGGCCGGGGGGGAGACCACCCAGCTGCTCGCTTCGAACTGCCAACGCACCTCGTGTGTCTCAGGGTCGATCGCGTACAGGGTTCCGGCCGCGCTGCCCACATAGATCATTTCATTGACCACCAGGAGGGCCGTCCAGATCCCGCCGTCCAGTGCGAGCGACCAGATTTCACTGCCGGTGTCACGCTCCAGGGCATATAACCGCCCATTTTCATTTCCCACATACAGCACCTCCCCCACGACCGCCGGGGAGGAGAACATCTTCCCCGAGGCCGTGAAGGTCCAGTGCTCTTCCCCGGTGGAGGCGTCCAGGGCGGAGAAACTGCCCTGGCTGCTCGGGACGAAGAGGCTGCCCCCGGAGTAAAGCGGGGCGCCGTGGACGGAGGGAGCGAGGGTGCGCTGCCACCGCACGGCAACCGGGGCTTCCACAGCCGAGGCGCCGGTTTCGCCCCGGCGGCCGGGGCCGCCCCGGTACAGCTCCGGCTCGGCAGCGTCCACGGACGGCGTTTCGAAACGGGCAGCCGGGGCGGCGGGATCAGGGGCCGGTGTCCCAGGCGCGCCGGCGGTCGTCTCCCGGCCGGGCGCGGCTGTGTGGGTGCCGGTAGGGGGAGGCTGCGTTAGCCCAGCCGTCTCCATGCTCCCGGTAGGAGACGCAGGCGCCAGCTGCGCCGGGGACTGCGTGCAGGCGGCCAATCCTGGCAGAGCGATGAGACCCAGGCTGACCCGGATGGCGAGCAGAATGGACCGCGGGAGCGGCCTGCGATCAGGCTGCACGGACTTCATTTACTCCTCCGGACCAACCCTGACTCAGTCCGCCGCCCGGGTCAGCGCTTCCAGGCGGTCCACCATCTGGGAGAGGATTTCGAAGGTCGCTTCTACCGGTTCTGGAGTCGAAAGGTCCACCCCGGCCCGTTTCAACGCCTCCAGCGGGTAGAGCGAGCTGCCGGCGCCGAGGAACTGCAGATAATCCTCCCCCGCACCCGGTGTCCCGGATAAGATCCGCTGCGACAGGGCGTGAGCGCCGGAAATGCCGGTCGCATACTGGAAGACGTAGTAATCCTGGTAGAGGTGGCTGAATGTTGCCCAGGTAATCCCGGTGCGCTCCCGGTCGAACTGCATTTCCGAGCCATAGCCTTCGGAGAAGAGGTCGCTCATCAGGGCGTTCATATCCTCGGCGGTCACACCCTGGCCGCGCTCCAGCCGGCAGTGGATCTCCAGCTCGAACTGGGCCAGGATGGGCATGATGAAAAAGTAGCGGTGGAAATTGTCAAAGGCCTCCTCCAGGAGGTTGATCTGGAAGTTATGGTCGCTGTGCTTCTTCAATAGATGGGCCCGTACCAGCGCCTGGTTGAAGTTGGAGGCGACCTCGGCCGAGAATAAGGAGTAGCTGCTGTAAACCATGGGCTGGTTATTACAGGACAGGTAGGAGTGCATCGAATGCCCCAGCTCATGCGCCAGTGTGCTCAGGCTGAAGATCGTATCATCGTAGAGCATGACGATGAAAGGAAAGGTCCCTTTCGTGCCGGCTGAGAACTGGGAGGCGCTCTTGTTCTGGTGCGGATATACATCCACCCAGCCCTCCTCCAACAACCCGCGCCGGGCAGTAGAGACGTATTCCTCTCCTAGCGGCGCCAGGCCATCGAGAATCCAATCCACAGCCGTCTGGTAGGGGATGCGGACCTTCTCCTCGGTCAGCGGGGCCCATACGTCGTAGGGCTGCAGGTCCGTTTGTTTCAGCGCTTCCCTGCGCACACGCCAGTAGCGATGCCAGACCGGCAGGTGCTTGCGGGTGGTGTTGATGAGGTTGTGGAATACCTGCGCCGGGATCTGGTTGGCAAAAAGGGCTGCTTCCAGGGTGGATGGGTAGCGGCGGGCGCGCTGCAAAAAGACGCTGGCTTTCATCGATCCGATCAGATTGCTTGCCAGCGTTTGCTGGAAGGCCAGGTGCGTATCACGGAACCCCTCCCAGGCT
>JAEWYL010000258.1 GCA_023395675.1 Chloroflexota bacterium
TAATTTGGGGGGGGGTTGGCCCTCACACAACCACCACCCCTTTTTCGGATAAGAATCGAGCGCTCAGTTACGCCCGATGCGCACGCGCCAGGTCTCGGGCCCGGTCTCCAGGTATTCCCAGGCCACGAGGCCGGGGCGCTCCGCCTGGAACTGGTAGTACAGCGGCTTGGGGTCGTGGTCGTTCACCAGCACAAAGCCCTCGCCCTGCTGCAGGTTGTCGAACTTTTCAAAGATCATGGGATGCCGCTTCGCCGGGGGGACGGGACGGATATCCAGTACGTTCTCTTGGCTCATTTGTTCCTCCTGTAAATGATAGGTGGTTCTCTCGCTGAATTTCATGCACAAGGCTGATCGCTTTCCAAAGGACTGCACCGCACAGCCTTTTCCTTCACCTGGCGAGAAAACCGGTCCGTGATACTCTGCATTATAGGACAGCGCAGGCTTTTATTCATTGATTAAGATCAAATTTGACTGTTTTGGGGCGGGCTGTTAATCGCTCCGGCAGCGCCATAAAGGGCGCGCTTGCGCAGGTGCTATGCGGGCTGCACCCGGTTTTCCTGTCCCCGGACGGCAAATTACAAGAATGCAAATTGGGCCTGTACCAAATTCAAGTAAAATCCCAGCAGTACCAGAGTATGGTCTGTTAGCTCTATTTGCGCCAGTATTTCGCGCAGTTCTTTCGCCTGCGCGACCGGCGCGGCTGCTGTCGAACAGGTTTTTCAATGGTAGAGGGAGGGATATGCACCGTCGTGAATTTCTGAGCCTGATGTTAATAGGAGCCGGGTCGCTGGTCCTGCGGCCCCCGGCGCGGGACGGCGCCCCGGTTTACTCGTTGAAACCCTCGGGTGGGCGCATCCTGGCGCTGAACGGGGACGGGCTTACCTGGGATGTGAGCCTCAACCTGGGCCCGCAGTACCAGGTACTCGATATCCGCCGCGAGGGTGAGGCTTACCTTGCCCGGGTGAGCTTTCAGGGACATGTTTTCTGCCTCAAATCATCAGACGGCCTGCGGTGGTACACCCAGGACTGGTCGCCGCCCTCCGCCCGGCAGGTTCGCACCCTGGAGGAGAGCCATGGCTGAACCGTTTCTGTCTGAAATCCGCCTGATGTCCTTCGATTTTCCACCCATGGGCTGGGCGTTTTGCAACGGGCAGCTCATGCCGATCAACCAGAACCAGGCTCTGTTTTCACTGCTCGGCACTACCTTTGGCGGCGACGGGCGGGTCAATTTCGCCCTGCCGGACCTGCGCGGCCGGACCCCCATTCACGTCGGCGCCGGGCATACCCTGGGACAGAGAGGCGGGGCACAGGCCCACACATTGAGCCCCGCTGAAATGCCGGAACACACCCACCTGCTGTCTGCCTCCACCGCCGCCGCAAACCAGGCCGGCCCGGCGGGCAATGTGCTGGCCCGGGCGAGCAGCAATTACTACAGCCCGGCGGTTAAACCGGCAGCCATGCACCCGGGCTCGGTCGTAAACGTCGGGGGCTCACAGGCCCACCCGAATGTGCAGCCCTTTATGGCGCTTTCTTTCTGCATCGCGCTGCAGGGAATTTTCCCCAGCCCGAACTGACCCGGAGGCAGAGGATTATGGCGCAACCTTATGTCGGTGAGATCCGCATGTTTGCCGGGAATTTTGCCCCGGCCGGCTGGATGTTCTGCGAAGGCCAGCTGCTGCCAATCTCCGAAAATGCAACTCTCTTCCAGTTGATCGGGACCACCTATGGCGGGGATGGGGAGAGCAGTTTCGCCCTGCCCGACCTGCGCGGGCGCATCCCGATCCACCAGGGCAATGGGTTTATTCTGGCGGAAACGGGGGGCGCGGAGGAAATTACTCTGACCGTCCAGCAAATCCCCGCCCACAGCCATGCTCTCCTAGTCACGGACAGCCTGGCGCAGGAGAGCCAGCCGGCCTCGAACCTGCCCGGGCGAACGACGCAAGGGGAGGGTTATTCTGCCCAGGCGCCGGGCGCCTCTATGTCGCCTGCCTCGATCAGCCCGGTGGGCGGCTCCCAGCCGCACACCAACTTCCAGCCTTACCTGTGCGTCAATTTCATCATCTCGCTGTTCGGTATTTTTCCCTCTCCCACGTAGAGGGTATTCGTGGTTGTAAGTACGTAGGGAAGCGGCAGCTTCGCCCGGGTTCGCTTCATCCACAACATCGTCCGCATACGGTCCTGGCCCGGGCCCAATGGCCAACGAATGAATAAAGACCGCGCGGCCTGAAGGGAACAAAAAGATACTCATGGCAGATCCATTTGTCGCCGAAATCCGCATTTTCCCGTTCAACTTTGCCCCAAAGGGGTGGGCCTGGTGCGACGGGCAGCTGCTGCCCCTCTCCCAGAACACCGCCCTCTTCTCCCTGCTGGGGACCACTTACGGCGGGAATGGCGAAAGCAATTTTGCCCTGCCCGATTTGCAGGGCCGGGCGCCCATGCACCCCGGCCAGGGGCCGGGCCTGTCGCTGCACGATCTCGGCGAGACGGGCGGCTCCGAGACGGTGTCCCTGCTCGAATCCGAAATCCCCGCCCACTCCCACTCCTTGAGGGCAGCCGGCACAAAGGGGGATGTCTCTCGTCCCGGCACGGGGGCCAGCCTGGCGCCTCTCTCCAGGGGCAACCTGTTTCAGAACACCACCAGCGGCAATATGACGTATCTGAACGGGGGTGCGCTGGCGCCGGCCGGCGGCGACCAGCCGCACAATAATATGCAGCCTTACCTGACCTTTTATTTCTGCATCGCCCTGCAGGGAGTGTTTCCACCCAGATCGTAGCCCTGAGAGGGCCGGTCTTGAAAGCTATGAACGCCGAAATGTTGCCAGTATTTTCCCTCCGCCCCGAAACCCCTGCAGACCGGGAGTTCTTCTTCCAGGTCTATGCCAGCACGCGCGCGGAGGAACTGGCGCAGGTAGGCTGGGACGATCCGCAAAAACAGGCCTTCCTGCGCATGCAGTTCGAGGCTCAGGATCGCTACTACCGGGAGCATTATCCCGGGTACGAGTTCCAGGTGATCCAGGCGGGCGGGCAGCCTGCCGGCAGGCTCTATCTGCACCGCCGCCCGGATGAGATCCGGATTATGGATATCTCCCTGCTGCCGGAATTTCGCCGGCAGGGCATCGGGACGGGCGTGCTGCGCGCCCTCCTGGCTGAAGCGCAGGACAAGGCGCTGCCGGTCACCATTCACGTAGAACGGTTCAACCCGGCCCTGCGCCTGTACGCGCGGCTGGGCTTTCAACAGGTAGATGATCGAGGCGTGTACTGGTTCCTCCGGTGGACGCCCGCGGGAAAAACAGATGACAGCAGACCCAACCCTCCCCCTGGATAAACTGGCAGCCTCCGATTTCCTGCCCTACCTGCACCGGCCTTTCGTCATCCGCCTGGAGGGGGGCGACCCGTACCCCCTTGAGCTGGTCAGCGTGACCGAGCTGGGAGAGGCCCACATTCCGGGCGGGCGGCGGCCCTTCTCGCTGGAATTTTCCAACCCGCGCCGGGACGCTTACCTGTCCCAGCGCATCTACCGGCTCGAGTGTGAAGGCCTGGGGACGCTCGAGCTCTTCCTGGTACCGCTTGGGCCGGACCCGGAGGGCATGCGCTACGAAGCCGTGATTTCTTGAGCTTCAGGAGAACCGCAGTCCACGGAGAAAGGCGGGTTTACCGGGTTGCCCACCCGAAAACCCGCATTCCCCGGCCAACTGAACAAGATTAATATTCCGTAAATACCTGCAGCGCAGGTTTTCAACCCGGTGAACATCATGATTCCACACAGCAGATCGAGGTTGGGAAATTCGGCAGTTGCACTCGTAATGATTCTTTCCATGCTCCTATCGCCGCTGGGGGGGACAGGCCGCGCGGTCGCGGCGGCCCCGGCGCAGCCGCAGGTGGAGCGGCCCTCCGCTCTCTCCGCAGCGCCAGACTTCACCTTCACCAAGACGGTTGAGGTGTCCGGCGGCAAGGCGCGCCCGGAAGCCGGCGATACCCTGCGCTACACCCTGACTCTGACCAATCCCGGACCGGAGGCGCAGGAGGTGGTCATTCGAGATGTGCTGGAGCCTTACCTCAGCCTGGCGCCCGGCTCGCTCGAGACCACGCCCCTGGCTTACGACCAGGCGCTCACCACCCCGGAAGATACCTCCCTGCCTCTCACGCTCACCGGTTGGGACGGCGACGGCGACGCGCTTACCTTTATCATCACCCAGGAGCCGGCCCACGGCCTCCTGAGCGGAGAGGCACCCGCCCTGGTTTATACACCAGACCTGGATTACAACGGGCCGGACAGCTTCCGTTTTAAAGTGAGTGATGGCAGCCGCGACAGCCTGCCGGCGCAGGTCTCCATCGAGGTTATGCTGGATAATGACAGCCCGCTCTGTTCTGCCCTCAGCCTCACCACAGCAGAGGACAGCCCCGCCAGCCTGGACCCGGACTGCACCGACGCCGAGCTGGACCCGCTGACCTATGAGATCGAGACCCAGCCCGACCACGGCAGCGCGGCGGTCGAGGACGGCAGGCTGGTTTACACCCCGGCCTCCAACTTTTTCGGGGAGGACGCCTTCACCTACCGCGCCCGCGACGCCCACAGCGCGGGCCTGCCCGCCGCGGTCAGCGTCAGCGTGACCCCCGTCAACGACGCCCCCACCGCGGCGGCGCAGTCTCTGAGCCTGCTGGAGGACGGGGAGCTGGAGATTACCCTATCCGGCGAGGACGTGGACGGCGATCCGCTGACCTTTGCCATCACCGCTGCGCCGGGGAGCGGCAGCCTGTCCGGCGCAGCCCCGGACCTGGCCTATACCCCCCTGCCGGACTTCAACGGCCCGGACGGGTTCACCTTCGAAGTCTGCGAGCAGCACCCCTCGCCCCTCTGCGCCAGCGCGGCGGTCAGCCTGACGGTGACTGCGGTGAACGACGCGCCCTCTTTTACCATCGGGGCCGATCAGACCGTTTCAGAGGATGCCGGGGAGGTGGCGGTACCCGCCTGGGCGGCGGACCTGTCTCCCGGCCCGGCGGATGAAGCCGGGCAGGCCTTGAGCTTCCGGATCACCGCCAATTCGAACCCGGACCTGTTCTCCGGTGGGCCGGCGATCTCGCCGGAAGGCGCGCTCTCCTTCACCCCCGCGCCGGACGCCAGCGGCTCCGCCTCCCTGACCGGGCGGTTGGAGGATGATGGGGGGGAGGCGCACGGGGGCCTGCGCGCCCGCGCGCCCCAGTCTTTCATCATCCAGGTCAATGGGGTCAACGACGCCCCCCAGGTGCAGGCTGCGGCTTTCAGCCTGGACGAAAACAGCGCCAACGGGACCCTGGTGGGAACGGTGGAGTTTACCGATCCGGATGAGGGCCAGGCGCACAGCTTCGCTATCACCGGCGGCGACCCGCACGGAGCCTTCAGCATCCATGCGGAAAGCGGCGAGATCCGCGTGGCCGATTCCGCCCGCCTGGACTTCGAGAGCGCCCCATCCTTCTCGCTCACCGTCCAGGTGACCGACGACGGCCTCCCCGCCCTCTCCGGTTCCAATACCGTCACCGTTGACTTGAACGACCTGGACGAGGTGCCCACGGTCCGGGAGGTGCAGTTCGACCTGGACGAGAACAGCCCCGCCGGCGCGCTGGTGGGCGTGCTGGCTTTCGGCGACCTCGACGCGGGCCAGGAACACACCATCGCCATCCAGTCGGGGAACACCGGCGAGGCGTTTGTCCTCGACCCGCCCACCGGAGAGCTGCGGGTGGCGAACCCGGCCGCACTGGATTTCGAGACGCACCCGGTCTTCACTCTGGTGGTCTCCGTCGCCGAAGTCAGCCAGCCGGCCCATTCCAGCTCCAACCAGGTCACCATCCACCTGAAAGACGTGAACGAGCAGCCTCAGGTGGAGGCCGCGGCGTTCAGCCTGGACGAGAACAGCGCCAACGGCACCCTGGTGGGGAAGGTGCAGGCCTCCGACCCGGACGCGGGGGATGCGCCCGCTTTTGCCATCACCGGCGGCGACCCGGACGGGGCTTTCGCCATCGATGCGGAAAGCGGCGAAATCCACGTGGGCGACTCCGCCCGCCTGGATTACGAAAGCGCCCCAGCCTTCTCGCTCACCGTTCAGGTGACCGACAGGGGCGGCCTTTCCGCTTCCGGCACGATCACCATCCAGCTCAACGACCTCAACGAGCAGCCGCAGGTGGAGCCTGAGAGCTTCCATCTGAACGAGAACAGCCTTACCGGGACCCTGGTCGGGACGGCGCAGGCCTCCGACCCGGACGCGGGCCAGGCGCACACCTTCGCCATCACCGGCGGGAACACGGACGGGGCTTTTACCATCCATCCTACCACCGGGGTGATCCGGGTGGACAATGCCGCCCCCCTGGATTTCGAGAGAAATCCAAGCTTCTCGCTTACCGTCCAGGCCACCGACGACGGCGCTCCCGCCCTCTCGGGGAGCAATACCATCACCATCGGCCTGGATGACGTCAACGAGGCGCCTGTCCTCCAACCCGTAGTCTTGAAAATCGACGAGAACAGCCCCAACGGGACCGCGCTTCAGCCCGGGCCGCTGGCTTTCACCGACCCGGACGGCGGGCAGACGCATACCTTTACGATTCTCTCCGGCAGCTTCGGGGTTTTTACCATCGATGCTGCCAGCGGGGAAATCCGGGTAGCCGACAGCCAGGATCTGGATTACGAAGTGAATGACAGCTATCTCCTGGAGGTGCGCGTGACCGACGACGGCTCTCCGGCCCTGTCGGGGACCGCCGCCATCACCATCGAGGTCAATAATGTCGAAGAGGCGCCGCTCGTCACCGGCGAGAGCTACGAGACCCTCGGCAACACCCTGCTGGAGGTCTCGGACGGCCCGGCCGGCCCCGCGCCGCGGGTTTTTACCAGTGGAAATCTGCTCGACAATGACAGCGACCCAGACGGCGCGGGGGCGCTGCGCGCCAGCCTGGTAGGTGAAGTCAGCGCGCGCGGCGGGGAGGTAAGCCTGGACCCGGGCGGTACCTTTACCTACCTCCCGCCCGCGGGGATCCAGGGGACGGATACCTTCACCTACACCGTCACCGACCAGGGCGGCTCGCAGGCGCAGGGGGTGGTGAATCTCAACATTCAATCCATGGTCTGGTACGTGAAGAACGACGCCCCGCCGGGCGGGAGCGGCCGCTCCAACAGTCCTTTCAACACCCTGGCTGCCGCCCAGAGCGCTTCTGCCGCCAACAGCACGATTTATGTCTACCGGGGCGACGGCACGCACAGCGGGCAAGACGCGGGCATCAGTCTGAAACAGGGCCAGCGCCTGATCGGCGCGGGGGTGGCGCTGGACGTTCCCGTGCAGCTCAATTCCGGCCCGCCGGTCACCACGCTGCTCCCGGCGGGGGAGGCGCCCCTGCTCTCGAACCAGAGCGGGATCGGGGTGAGGGCAGACAGCGGCGCTGATATCGAGATCCGAGGGCTGAATCTGTCTGATACCCTGGAAGCGGTCAATATCCAGGTCGCGAACGCGAATACGAGCTCTGTGGTCATTCGCGACAATACCATCTCCGGCGCCGGGACGACCGGCATTACAGTCCGGGCGAGCGGTTCGGGAACCCTGAACCTGGACGTACGGAAAAACACCCTGAACGTTTCCGGCGCAGGTTTTGGCCTGCAAAATCTCGCTCAGGGCCTGCTGGTGCTCCAGTTCAGCGAGAACACCGTCACTGCGGGAGGGGATGCGGTCTCCATCCGCAGGACAGGCACGGGGGTGCTGCGGATCACTGCCTTTGAGAATAACCGGGTGGGTAAAGACACCCTTGGCAGCGGGATTGTGATCGAAGGGGCGACCTTCGATACCGGTCCGGACCCGCAGTACCAGACGGTGAACGCGGGCAGTCTCAGCATCGGAGAGCCGGGCGATGGAGTGGGCGGCGGCGGGCTGCTGCTGACCAATGTGCGCGGCGACCTGAGCTTCACCGATCTGGACCTCTCAGCTTCCGGCGGCGCCGCCCTGAAGGCGAGCTCGAGCGGCGAGTTCTCATCCGCGGGTAACGGCTTCCGCCTGGTGGTCGCTCAGGATCAGGGTACGCTAACCGCCGCCGGAGGGCCGGCCCTGGACATCAGTACGGCGGCACTGGACCTGCGGCTCGCCAGCCTGATCTCGACCGCCAGCACGGCCGCCGGCGTTTCCCTCTACGGGGCAGCGGGGACCGTCTCCGCCGCGGCGGGGAGCATCGAAAATGCCGCCGGAACGGCTTTCAACGTGACGGGCGGCAGCGCCGCCATCACCTTCGGCGGCCCCATCACCAACACCGCCGGGAAAGCGGTGAAAGTGGCCTCCGGCTACTCGGGCACGCTGGTTTTCAGCGGAAAGATTGACGACCGCGGCGAGGGAATCTCCCTGACCGGCAGTTCCGGGAAGTACACCTTTTCCGGCGGGCTGGTGCTCGAAACCGGGGCCAATACGGCCTTCTATGCCTCCGGCGGGGGCGAGCTGGTGATCACCGGCGCTCAGAATACCCTCAATACCACCGACGCAGCCGCGCTTTGGGTGGAGAACGTCAAGATTGGCAGTGGCGGCCTCACGTTTAAGAGCATTAACGCTGCGAACAGCGCTCACGGCATCCGGCTTGCCGGCACCGGGAGCGAGGGCGGCCTTAAAGTCACCGGGGATACAGGCGTGGTAAGCGGGGGAAGCCTGAGGAGGATGACTTCATCCTGTATCGCCCTGAGCGGCGCAGCGAAGATCGAACTCAATAACATGCTCCTGGCTAATTGCGAAGGGATGGGCCTGGATGCCGCCCAGGTGAATGGCCTGATCCTCCGCCACGTGGCGGTCTCCGACGCCGGGAACGCGAACGGCGAACACGGCCTGCGCCTGTTCGAGCTGACCGGCGCTGCCTTGCTCGAAGACGTCCAGATCTATCGCGCCTTCGAAAACGGTATTTTGCTGGATAATTCCGCCGGCAAACTGGAACTGACCCTGCGGCGGGTGACCATTGAGGGGAATGACCTGTTCTACGGTGAAGATGGTTTCCAGTTCCTGCTCCGTTCGGATGCACAGGCGGCTGTCCTGGTAGAACGATCTATTTTCAGGCAGCTCGAGCGAGAGGGGATTGACGGCGTAGTGACCGGGGAAGGCGTCCTGGACCTGACGGTGAACAACCAGAACCAGTTCAGCTCGGAAAAGGGCAGCGGAGGGGTGACCCTGGCCAGCGGCGGTTCCGCTGTGCTGCGCCTGGACCTCTCCGGGAACACCTTTGAAAAGGGGCTTGACACCCCGGTCAACCTGGCCAGTTTTGACAGCTCCACTTTCGATGGGCGTGTGGCGAACAATACCATCCAGCTCTCCGCCTCTACCGAGACCGGTTTCGGCCTGCGCCTGGTGGAGGAGGATAGCAGCCAGTTGACCCTGGCCCTGGAGGGCAACTGGATCTCGAGTACCCCGGAATACGGCCTGCTGGCCGGGGCTTCCGGCACGGGCAGCCTGCACCTGACTCTGCGGAATAACCAGATCCAGGCGCCGCGGGCTGTCGTTCCGGGGGCCTGGTTCAAAGCTGCAGGAAACACCTCGGGAGGCGAAAACACCTTCTGTCTGGACAGCGGGTATGCCGGCCAGGCCGGGAATAACCAGATCGCGGGCAATGCGAATTACGGCTCTGATCTCGATCTGAACCAGGAGCCCGGCAGCCTCTTCCAGCTTGAAGGCTGGAATAAAGATTCAACGCCCTCGGCGGCCGTCCACCTGAAGGCCGGCAACCAGATCGGTACAGTCATACACTCCGGAACCTTCTCCGACGTTACTGCCGGCTCCTGCCTGCAGCCGGTTGAAGCCGCCCTGCCTCCGGAGCAGGCCTCGCAGCCCGGGCCGGCCCTGGGTTCGGCCGGCCTGACCACCCCGGAGGCGCGGCAGGCTCAGTCCGCCTCTACCCGTGCGGCCGCCCCTGCCGGCCCCGAGACCCTCAGCCTCGAGATCGGCCTGCTGCCTGCCGGGAAACCGGTCACCGTAACCTTCGAAGTCCGCATTCAGGCCTCGCTGCCCGCGAATGTGTGGCAGATCTCCAACCAGGCTTCGGTCACCGCCGGGGGCTTCAGCGAAGCGCTCCTCAGTGACGATCCGGCCGCGCCCGGCTCGCAGGACGCCACGGTGCTGGACCTCTACCGTCCCCCGCTTGCCCGTGCAGACGCTTATACCACGGCTGAGGATACGCCACTGGAGATCGCCGCCCCCGGCTTGCTCGGCAACGATCAGGCTGCGCTGGGCTACCAGGCGCTGCTCCGGGCGCTGAAGGAGGGCGGGCCGTCCTCCGGCAGCCTGGCGCTCGACCCCGACGGTTCCTTCAGGTTCACCCCCGCCCGGGATTTCAACGGGCTGGTCCAGTTCACCTACCGGGCCTCCGACGCCCGCTCGCAGTCGGCCCCGGGTACGGTGAGCATCATGGTCACCGCGGTCAACGACGCGCCCGTGCTGGACCCCGCGCTCCATTTCCGCCTGGACCCGGTCAGCGCTTCGGCGGCGGAAAACCCGGGCACCCTCGTCTCGGCCCTGATTGCCGGGGCGGGCGGTGAGGCGATCCGGGACCCGGACCCGGGCGCCCTGCAGGGCATCGCGGTCACCGGGGTGGACGGCAGCCGCGGGAGCTGGCAGTATTCGCTGGATGGGGGCGCCTCCTGGAAGGCCCTCGGCGCGCCCTCCCCCGGCGCGGCGCGCCTGCTGGTCGCGGACGCGCAGACGCGCCTGCGCCTTGTGCCGGCGCCAGACTGGGTGGGAACCCTGGAACAGGCCGTCCGCTTCCGGGCCTGGGACCGTTCCACCGGGACCAACGGCGGGACGCTGGACGCCGGCAGCCCTGAAGCGCAGGCCGCTGTCAGCGCGCAGGAGGCCTCCGCCAGCATCACCCTCACAGGCAACAGCGACCTGTCGCTGTCTGTGCAGGCCCCTCCCGGCCCGCTGCTCGCCGGGACTGAGGCGGATTTCACCCTCACGCTCACCAACGCCGGGCCGTTTGACGCCAGCCAGGTATCCATCTCCGGACAGCTCCCGCCGGGCCTGACCTTCGTCTCGGCCTCCCCGCAGTGCGCGCTCTCGGGTGACAGGTTCACCTGCAGTCTCTCCGGTCTGGAAGTGGGCGGCAGCCAGAACCTCAGTCTGCGGGTGCTGGTGGATACCCGCGCCCACGGCTCGCTGGCGCTGGAGGCCGAGGTCGCCGCGGGCGAGAATGACCCCCTCCCGCAGGATAACCGCACGGAAGTGGAGGTCGAGGTCGTGCCCGCGCTCCAGACCTACGTCCTGGACGAGCAGCCCGGCGCCGAGTGGAGCCGCCCGCTTACCACCACCTCGCCCAACGGCACGCAGCTGCTGGGAGAGTTCGGCAGCGAGACCGTCACCCTGAGGCTGGACGACCTGCCGGCCCACACCCGCGTGCAGGTCACTTTCGACCTGTTCATCCTGCGTTCCTGGGATGGCAGCCAGAGCAACTGGCCCGAGGGAGCGGTAGCCGGGGCGTACACGGTGGCGCCGGAGGCCGTGGTTGGCCCGGACCGCTGGAAGCTGGCGGCGGACGGCGTGATGCTGCTGGATACCACCTTCTCCAACTTCGCCAACTGGTTGGACCTGGGGTTCTACCAGGCTTATCCCGAAAATTACCCGGAAGGCCACTACCCCCCGCAGACCGGCGCGGTGGAGACCGACGCGCTCGGTTACGGGAAGCTGGACGCCACCTATCACCTGAGCTACGACCTCGAGCATACCGGTTCCAGCCTGGCGCTGGAGTTTACCGGCAGCGGGCTGCAGGGCCTGAAGGATGAGAGCTGGGGGTTGGGGAACCTGCGCGTGTCCGTCTCAGCCGGCGCGGACCCGCGCCCGTACAGGCTGTACTTCCCGGGCATCAACTGGTGAGGGGTATGTCAAAAACGGTGTGAAGAAAGAGCTCGATTCAGGACCTGTCCGAAATTGAATAGGTTGTTGTGTGGGGCGCCCAAGCCTGTGCCAGGCCGGCGTCCCACACAACATGAAATAGGATCATTCGGAAAGGTGCTTAATAGTGGATATTCTCACCTCTGCCCGATCACCTCGTCGTGCAGGATGGCGTAGATCTCCACATCGTGAAAGCAGCCATTGTTGTACCAGGCGCCGCGGGCCGTGCCCTCGTGCCGGAAGCCGCATTTCTCGGCAATGCGGCGCGAGGCGGCGTTGTCGGGGTGGATCACCAGCCGGATGCGGTTCATGCGCTTGGTCTCGAACAGGTAGCGCACCATCAGGTTCACGGCTTCGGTCATCACGCCTCTGCGGCGCTGTTCGGCGGCGTAAACTTGATAGGAGAGCTCGTACTCGTCCAGGTAATTCACCGTCTTGAAAAACTCGATATGCCCGAGAATCTCCTCTGAGTCGTCCACGATGACGAGCATGCCCTCGTCCCGCTCCCAGAAACCGCTCTCCTGAAAATGCTTGTGGAATGAAGGCTGTGACATGATCCCGCGCGGGTAATACTCGCCCCGGTTCTGGATGTCAATGTGGAACTGGTACAGCTTCTCGACGTCGGCCTCGAGCACGGGCCTGAGGGTGATGGTTTGCCCCTTGAGCATATTGCCGTCCTTTCACTTCTCCCAGAGTCAAAATACCAAAACTTCGTTATTAAAAAGGTCATGTGCAGCCGCGGAGCCGCTGCACACGCCCAACCGTAACACGATGGATGACAGGACGATTTTATGGATGTTTGTGGATTGAGCGCTTCCGTTGATTATACGCGCTCAAGGGGAGAGGAGCAAGAAATTTGGGCGAAAGGGCGCTCTACACTAGGTCTGGGAAGCAGGCTTCCCTTCATGCGCCCGGCGTTGGCGGAGAACGAAAAAGCTCACAAGGAACCCGATCAGGCTCCCGCCGATCACCGCAACCACCAGCCATTCGAAGCTGCCCCCGACCAGATCGTACCAGAAAATGGATTTCCAGTTCTCTAAGAAATGCGGGTCAGCCCGGTTGGAGAGGTGCAGTTCCGGTCTGGAGGGAACGCCGATCAGGGCCAGCTGTACACCGTTGGTCAGGTAGTAGGCGGCGACCGCGGCGCACCAGGTCAGTACGCTCGCCAGGGCGGCGCGCCAGGTGGAGCGGGAGATTCTGGCTTCGTACAGGATCACGGGGATAACCGGCACCAGCCAGATGCCGACGCTGAGCACAAGCCAGACCAGCTCTGCGAACAGGCCGCGCAGCTGCTGTAAAGAGAGCGTGTTGGAAATAAAGGCGTGATAGTAAAAGTCAAAGATGCCGAATAGAATCCCGGTCAGGGTATAGAGTAACCAGCGTTGTTTCATCTCGTCTCCTGTTGAATGTGGTTGAGCCGCCAGGCTCTCACAGCCGGGAGTCTACCATGAATCTGGTTTTGAGGCGGTTTCTATACAACTTTGGCAAGGGTCTGTGGAGCAATCTGTGGGGGCGGGGGG
>JAEWYL010000260.1 GCA_023395675.1 Chloroflexota bacterium
GGGGAAAATGTGCGGCTTCGCCGCACATTTTCCCCCACCACAATCCAGGTCCTGGCTCAGGGACTTGCGAGAGGACCACTAAAGTTATCCGGGTAAAGAGATATGGTTTGATATTGTGCCGGGCGGCAGCCCGGCGCAACGTCAAACCATTTTTCGGAAAGAAACATGGGAGGATTAAATGCCTGTTGAACACTTTCTTAAATTTCCCCAGGACTTTACCTGGGGCGCCGCCACCGCCGCTTATCAAATTGAAGGCGCCGTGCGCGAGAGCGGCCGCGGCCCCTCGATCTGGGATACCTTCTGCAGCCAGCCCGGCAAAATCCTGAACGGCGACAGCGGGGAGACCGCCGCCGACCATTACCACCGCTGGGAAGAGGACGTGCAGCTCATGCACAGCCTGGGGCTGAACGCCTACCGCTTTTCCACCTCCTGGCCGCGCATCCTGCCGCAGGGGAAGGGCCGCGTCAACGCCCAGGGCCTGGATTTCTACGAGCGCCTGGTGGATGCGCTCCTGGAGCGCGGCGTCCAGCCTTACCTGACCCTCTACCACTGGGACCTGCCGCAGGCCCTCCAGGATGAGGGCGGCTGGGCCAACCCGGAGACGACGCGCAATTTTGCGGAGTACAGCCAGGTGGTGGCCGCGCGCCTGGGAGACCGGGTGAAGCACTGGATCACCCTCAACGAGCCCTCGGTCTCCAGCTTTCTGGGCTATCTGCAGGGCATCCACGCCCCCGGGCTGCAGGACCCCTTCCAGGCGATCCAGGCGGTGCACTACCTGATGCTCGCCCACGGCATGGCGGTGGAGGCGCTGCGCTCCGTGCTGCCGGCAGAGGCCCAGGTCGGCATCACCCTCAACCTCAGCCCGGTGCATCCCGCCTCAAACTCCGAGGCCGACCTGCAGGCCGCGCGCCGGGCGGACCTGGTCTTGAACCGGCTGTTTCTGGACCCGCCGCTGCGGGGCTGCTATCCCGATGAGCTGCTCGCCCTGCTCGGCCCGCTCTTCACCGGCGTGGACCTGGGGGAGATCCGCCGGGCTGGCGCGCCGCTTGATTTCCTGGGCATCAACTACTATTCCCGCAACGTGGTGCGCCACGGAACCGAGATCCCGATCGTGGATCTCGAGCAGGTCCACCCCGAAGGGAACGAATACTCCCAGATGTGGGAGATCTACCCCCAGGGGATGTACGAGATCCTGCTGCAGGTCTGGAACGATTACCACCCGGCGAAGATCCTGATTACCGAGAACGGCGTCCCGGTGGCGGACGGCCTGGATTTTGACGGGCGCGTACGGGACGAGAGGCGCATACGCTACCTGCAGGCGCACCTGGGCGAGGTGCACCGGGCGATCGAGGCGGGCATCCCCGTCCAGGGCTACTTTGTCTGGTCCCTGCTGGACAACTTCGAATGGGCCTTCGGTTATTCCATGCGCTTCGGCATCGTCTACGTGGATTTTGACAGCCAGAAGCGGACCGTGAAGGACAGCGGGCGCTGGTTCGCCGGGGTGACCCGGGATAACGGGATCATGCGCCGCTAAACGCCCCGTGAGCCTGCAACTTTCCTTATGCAGTGACGTATATCCTGATGTAAGCCGGTGGGGGCAGGGCTGCAGGCGCAGCTCAATCCCCGCTGAAACCGGCACACGCTGTTATCAGGAAGGAGCAATCATGGACGACCGTCCCGGGTGTTTATCCGGTTTGTTGAAGCTGGCCTTTCTCGGCTGGCTGTTCGATTGGCTGCAGGACAACTTTGGTTTTGGCCGTGGAGTCTCCTGCACGGGCTGCGGCTGCGGGATCATCCTGCTGATCATCTTCGTGGCGCTGTCCTGCAGCGTGCTCACCGGGACGGACTGGTTCAGCCTGAGCTTCTGACCCCAGACTGGCTGCAGTTCCAGCCGCTCTCCGGCTGTTATCGCTCCCCGGGGGTCTGGCCCATCCAATGCGTTTGCCGGTAGTCTGGAACTACCCGCCCTGGTTGGAAAGCTTCCGGCATACCCTGGATCGGGCCAGACCCCTGCGGGGCAGCAAGACCTCATGGAAAATCCAGAGCCTTTTCCCATCCTGGGAACCATACTCTCCTGTCCGGTTTATATACGATAAACCGGACTTTTTTTATCAGGAGGGAAACCATGAGATCATCGCTGAAACCAGCCGCCCTGCTGGCGCTGTTCTGCCTGCTGCTGCTCCTGCCCGCCCCTGCCCTGGCGGGAGGTTGGGCGGTGGTGACGCTGGATACCCTGCCCGGCGCGGTGATCGCCGGAGAACCCGTTTCGATCGGCTTCACCGTGCGCCAGCACGGCCTGACCCCCTTGAGAGTAGAGCAGATTCGGGTCTCGGCCCAGAACGAGGCGGGGGGTGAGCGCCTGGAGTGGATTGCCCGGCCCGAAGGGAAGGCGGGCCATTTCTCAGTGGAAATCACACTCCCGGCTCCCGGCCGCTGGACCTGGGGCGTCTCCACGGGGCTCTATCCGGAGATTCAAACCATGCCGGTCATCACCGTATCCCCGGAAGCGACGGCGAGCCAGGAAGCGCCGGCCTCCGGGAGCAGCCTGCCCTTCTGGGCCGCCGGACTGGCCCTGCTGGGTGGCGCCCTGCTCAACCTGCGCCTGGGCCGCAGGCGCTGGTCGCTGGCCCTCGGCCTCACGGCTGCGCTGGTTGTGCTGGTTGGCCTGCTGGCGGTACCCGCACTTCAGACGGAGGCAGGCAGCCACCCCGAGAATGAATCGCTGGCCGCCCGCGGGCAGGAGCTGTTCACCGCCAAAGGCTGCGTGGTGTGCCACAGCCATGCGCAGGCCGACCCGCGCACGAGGGGGCTTTCTACCGGCGCAGGCCCGAACCTGTCCGCTTACCAGGCCAGCCCCGAATTCCTGCGGAGCTGGTTGAAAGACCCGGCGGGAACCCGCTCAAACGCCACCATGCCAAACCTGGGGCTGCGGGAGGACGAGATTGAGGCCCTGGCGGCCTTTATCAACGCCGAGTAACCCGGGGCCGGAGGTTTTTCCCGGCGGTGCAAGCGCCTCGCACCCGGCGTTCCGGTGCGAGGCGCTTTTTATGCCCGAAATGAGAGCACGCAGGCAAATAACCCTGCCCAACCCGAAATCCGGTCAGGCGAGGCAGCGCCTTGCACCTGAAACGAAACGGCCTCCCAGGTGCAAGGCGCTGCTGGCAGTCGCCTATGACGGGCAGGAAGGTTCTGCCGGCGGTACAAGCGCCTCGCACCCGGCGTTCCGGTGCGAGGCGCTTTTCCTGGCTTACGGGGAGCAGATTGTGGGGTGGGGCAGCGGGGTGGCCCCCCGGCCCGCCCCC
>JAEWYL010000014.1 GCA_023395675.1 Chloroflexota bacterium
GCGATTGTATCACGGCCGGCAGGCGGTCAGGTGGTCGGTTTTTTGAAGTGAATTTTTAAGGTTCAGGTGACCCAAGTGGTTGGTTTTTCGAGGTTAATGTGGTTGGTTTTTCGATTGACAAAAACATCTTCCTTAGCGTCTTTGCGTCTACGCGAGAGGTTTTTCAGGATGGGGCGGAAAATGGGCTCTCGCAAAGACGCCAAGGCGCAAAGCAGAA
Organism: Chloroflexota bacterium; assembly: GCA_023395675.1. Classification (GTDB taxonomy): domain Bacteria; phylum Chloroflexota; class Anaerolineae; order Anaerolineales; family UBA4823; genus JAEWYL01. The sequence goes on from JAEWYL010000014.1 coordinate 218, forward strand.
AAATAACTGCAGTATTCCTTCGCGTCTTTGCGTCTTGGCGAGAGATTATTCGGGGCGGGGCGGAAAAGAGGCTCTCGCAAAGAGGCGCAGACGCAAAGCAGAAAAATAACTGCAGTCTTCCTTCGCGTCTTTGCTTCTTAGCGAGAGATTATTCGGGGCGGGGCGGAAAAGAGGCTCTCGCAAAGGCGCGAAGGCGCAAAGCAGAAAAATAGCTGCAGTCTTCCTTAGCGTCTTTGCGTCTTGGCGAGAGATTGACAGGGGGAGGGCCGCTTCGCGATATAATGGCCGTTTGGAGACTCCAAAATGCACAAACTGGTCATTCTGATCGAACCACAGGCGGGCGATTCGGCCCTGGAGACGGCCTGGCCTCAGTTCCTGCATCTGGTGGAGCGCCTGCCGGGCCTGCGCCGGGAATCGAGCAGCACGGTGGAGTTGTTTCTGTACGGCAGCACGCCTTACACCCTGATGCACGAGCTCTTCTTCGACTCGCTGGAGGCGGCGCAAGCGGCCCTGGCGACCCCCGAAGGGCAGGCGGCCGGCAGGCTGCTGCAGGAGCTCACGCGGGGGCGCCTGGCGCTGTTTTTTGCCGACCATAAAGAAGACGACCTGGACAATATCCGGAAATACCAATGAACTTCTCTGACTCTCGCATCCGCCCGCGCCACATCCTGGTCTTCATCCTGCTGGTAGGCGTGATCGCAGCCGCGGTGGTTTACCAGCGCCTGAGCCCCGGTGTGGATCGCTCGGCGCGGGTACTGGCCTGGCTGCGCAATACCGAAGCGTACCCGCAGTGGGGGCTGCAGGCGGGGCAGCGCTGCGGCGAGGCGCCGTTCATCTTTCCCACAAACGGCTTTCCCGGCTTTGTGTGGGACGACTCTTTCAGGCCGGGGCACCACCACCAGGGAATCGATATTTTTGGCGGTGAAGCGCCGGGGATGACGCCCGTGATCGCCGCCGCCTCAGGCTACCTCACCCGCATGGAGGACTGGAAGTCCTCCCTGATTATCCGCCTGACGGAAGACCCCCTGCAGCCCGGCCGGCAGATCTGGACCTATTACACGCACCTGGCGGACGAGCAGGGGAATTCGTTTATCTCCCCGGATTTCCCGCCCGGGACCGCGGAGGTGTACGTGGAGGCGGGGACCCTGCTGGGCTACCAGGGGGATTATTCGGGCAACCCGGGGAACCCGGTGGGGGTGCACCTGCATTTCTCCATCGTAAAGGACGATGGGCAGGGAAGTTTTCTGAACGAGCTGGATATTCGCAACACGCTGGACCCCTCCCCCTACCTGGGCCTGCAGTTGAACTCGGAGTTGTTGGGGGAGAATGTGCCGCTGTGCGAAACCTCGAGCATGGACGACTGAGCCAGAATATGAGCGAATTTAAGGACAAAGTGGTGCTGGTCACCGGCGCGGCGCGCGACATTGGCCGGGCGGCAGCCGAAGCCTTTGCAGCCCGGGGGGCGGCGCTGGCCGTGTGCGATCTTACCCCGACGAACCTGAGCGAGACTGCGGCCCGCATCCGCGCCGCCGGCGGGCAGGTCAGGGAATATGTGCACGACACGGCGAAGAAGATGCCGGCTCAGGCGCTGATCACCCAGGTGCTGGAAGATTGGGAGCGCATTGATATTCTGGTGAACAGCGCTTACGCCGAGCCGCAGGTCTCTCTGCTGGGCATGGATGAATGGGACTGGCTGCGCGCGCTGGACGTCAACCTGAACGGGCCTTTTTTCATGCTGCAGTCCGTCGGGCGGGTGATGCAGGAGGCAGGGGGAGGGGTGATGGTCAATATCGCCCCGCCGGCGCTGCTCCCCGGCGCGGCGGGCAGGGCCGCCTGGGCTGCGGGGCGGGACGGCCTGGTCGGGCTGACCCGGGAGGCCGCCCGCGAGCTGGGGCCTCACGGCATCCGGGTCAATGCGGTCTGCCCCGGGCTGGTGGAAACCGAAGCGGCGGGCTGGCTGCGCAAGGAAGCGCCGCCGGTGGAGGCAGGGCCGGGCGGCGCTGAACAGAGCAGGCCAGGGCGCCCGGAGGAAGTGGCGCAGGTGGCGCTCTTCCTGTGCTCGCAGGCGGCGGGCTACATTAACGGGCAGGCGATCTACGTGGGCGGGGGCAATCCGGGCCGGTGAGGGCCGGCCCGCTAGACGCTCAGGCCCTCCCATTCCTCCATCAACCGGTCCAGCTCTCCCTGCACGCGCACGTACTCCTGCCCCAGCTGCTGCACCTTCGCCGGGTCTGGCGGGGGGTTCTCCAGGCGCAGCGACAGGGCATGGAGCTCTTCTTCCAGCCCGGTGATGCGGTCTTCCACTTCTTTCAGGCGCGCCTTGCGCCGGCGTTCTTCCGGTGAGGCGGTCTGGCGGCTGCGCTGCGCCCCCGCCCCCTGGCGGGCGGCGGCCTGGGCGGCTGCCTGGCGCGCTTTCTCGGCCTCCCGCTCCTGCCGGTACTGGCTGTAGGCGCCCTCGAAGACCCTCAGGGCTGAGGCCTCGGGTCCCGTCTCCGTGGTGATCTCCCACACCTGGGTCGCCAGGGCGTCAATCAGGTAGCGGTCGTGCGAGACCAGCAGGATGGTGCCCGGGTAGGCGGACAGCACCGCCTGCAGGACCTCCTGAGAGGGGATATCCAGGTGGTTGGTAGGTTCGTCCAGCAGCAGGAGGTTGGCGTCGGTCAGGGAGAGTTTGGCCAGGGCCAGCCGCCCCCGTTCGCCGCCGGAGAGGGAGGCCACCTGCTTGTACACATCGTCGCCGGTGAAGAGGAATTTCGCCAGGTAGTCGCGGATCTCCGCCGGGAGCATGTGCGGGGCGGTGCTCTCGATCTCCTCCATCAGCGTGCGGCGCGGGTTCAGGTCCTCGTGGGCCTGGGCGAAGTAGCCGATCTCCAGGCTGGCCCCGAGCACCACCTCGCCCTCCAGGGGCGGGAGCTTCTCCAGCAGGGTCTTCAGAAAGGTGGTTTTCCCGGCCCCGTTCGGGCCGATCAGGGCCGCGCACTCGCCGCGCTTGAGGACCAGGTCGGGGGCGTGGAACAGGGGTTTGCCCTCGTCGGCGTAGCCGACCGCCAGGCCGTAGGTGCGCAGGACCAGGTCGCCGGAGCGCCCGGCGGATTTCAGCTTCAGATGGAGCTGGGGCGGGCGGGCGACCGGATCACGCAGGCCGCGGATGCGGCGCTCGGCCTCCTCCACGCTGAGCATGCCGCTGCTGGCCTCCAGCTCGGCGCTCAACTCGGACCATTTCTTGCCCTGGATGGCCTCCAGGCCGCCCTTTTCCACCGCATCCAGATAGCGGCTGACGCGCTTCAAGCGCCCTTTGGCCTGCAGCACGTTCTGCCCGGAGATATTGCGCTTGATATAGTCCAGCTCCTTAAGCAGGCGCTCTTTCTCCGTCTCGAACACCGCCTGGCGCTGCTCCCAGCGCTCCTGGCGCTGGTGCAGGTAGGCGGTGTAGTTGCCGCGGTAATGCTCCATCCTCTGGCGGCTCATCTCCCAGATATGGTCCACCACCCGGTCCAGGAAATAGCGGTCGTGGGAGACGATCAGCGCCGCCCCGTCCCAGTCTTTCAGGTAGCCCTCCAGCCACTCCACCGCCTGGATGTCCAGGTGGTTGGTCGGCTCGTCCAGGATCAGCAGGTCGGGCGCGGAGAGCAGCAGCCGGGCGAGCAGGGCGCGGGTGCGCTGCCCGCCGGAGAGCTGGGTGAGGGGGCGCTTGTAGTCGTCCGCCTCGAAGCCCAGGCCGCTGAGGGTCTGGCGGATGCGGGTCTCGTAGGTGTAGCCGCCGGCGTGCTCGAAACGCTCCTGCAGCACCCCATAGCGCTCCAGCAGGCTTTCGTCCCCGCCGTTGCGGCTAATCTGGGCCTCCAGCTCGGACAGCTCGGCCTCCTGCCGGCGCAGGGCGCTGAAGGCCTGCAGGCACTCCTCCCACAGGGAGTGCGTCCCGGCGAGAGAGGCCTCCTGGGGCAGGTAGCCGATGCGGATATTCTTCGCCTGGTAGACGCGGCCCGCGCTGGCCTCCTCCTGCCCGAGCAGGATGCGCAGCAGGGTGGTCTTGCCGATCCCGTTCGGCCCGACGATGGCGATGCGCGCCCCCCGGGGAATCGAAAGCGAGATCCCGGAGAAGATATCCTCGTGACCGAAGGATTTGGAGAGGTCAACGGCGCTTAAAAGAGACATGGATGCTCGTCAGGTAATCCTGTAACCGGGCGGTCCGGTTTCCCTGCCCGCCCCGGCTTGCTGCTTTTGGAACCTGCCCGTGAATTTCCAGTGTATCGGGTTGGGCGGCGAAGCCGCCTGACCCAATATACATGTTTTTTGAGACAAATGGTTAATCAATCGCTCGACGCGCCCCGGCAGGCGGAGCAAAAACCGCCAAAATTATACCGTGTTATAATCTCAGCGCTATTCTGAAGCTGGGGCGCAGGCCCCGGGTTTTAAGATTACAAGAGCAACCTAGTAAGATGGACTCCATGGAACCTTCTCAGAAACGACGACTCCCCACCAACCCCCTGGTCTGGGCGCTGCTGGTGGCTTTCCTCATCGCGGCCGTGCTGACCGCTTACCTGACTTTTATCGCCGTGCGCGACTTTGTCACCACCTGGGAGTTCACCTCGCTGCCCGGCGTGGCGATCCGCGAGCCGACCCCCACCCCCGACGCCTCGGGCGTGATCACCAGCCCGCAGCAGCCGCTGCAGCCGTCGGGCGGCCCCACCCCCGAGCCCTGGGACGGCGCCAGCCGCGTCACCGTGCTGGTGATGGGCCTGGACTACCGCGACTGGGAGGCGGAGAGCGGCGCCCCGCGCACCGATACCATGATGCTGCTCACCATTGACCCCCTGGCGCGCACCGCCGGCATGATCTCCATCCCGCGCGATATGTGGGTGGTCATCCCCGACGGCTTCGAGTACGACCGTATCAATATGGCCTACCGCCTGGGCGAGCTGTACGATTACCCCAACGGCGGCGGGCCGGGGCTGGCGATGAAGACCGTCGAGCAGTTCCTGGGCGTGCCCATTGATTACTACGCCCAGGTGGATTTCGGGGCCTTCGTGCGCTTCATTGACGAGATCGGCGGGGTGAAGGTGGATATCACCGAGAAGATCCAGATTGACCCGCTGGGCGACAACAACACCAAGACCCTCAAGCCCGGGCGCTACACCCTCCCCGGCGACCTGGCCCTGGCGTACGTGCGCGCCCGCAAGCACGCGGGGGATGATTTCGGCCGCGGCCAGCGCCAGCAGGAGGTGATCATGGCGATCCGCGACCGCATCGTGAGCACCGAGATCCTGCCCATCCTGATCAGCAAATCGCCCGCCCTCTACCGGGAGCTCTCCGCCGGCATCCACACCAATATGACCCTGGAGCAGGCCATCCAGCTCGCCTGGCTGGCCTCGCAGATCCCGGAGGAGAATATCCGCACGGGCGTGATCGGCCCGCCCAAGCAGGTGCTGCTGGCGAAGGACACGGAGGGCAACGACGTGCTCAAGCCCATCTCGACCGAGATCCGCATCCTGCGGGATGAGATCTTCGCCGAGACCAGCGCCGGCAGCCCGATCCCGGCCTCCGTCCCGCTGATCGAGCGCATGGTTGCGGAGGGCGCGCGCGTCTCGGTCCTGAACGGCAGCAGCTCGGCCGGGCTGGCGGCTGAGACCGCCGAATACCTGAAGACCCAGGGCGTGAACGTGGTCAACACCGGCAATTCCGACCAGCTGGTCGCGGCGACCTCGGTGTACGATTACACGGGCCGGCCCTACACCGTCCAGTACCTGATGGAGCTGATGAGCATCCAGCCCTCGCGCTTCCAGAGCCGCTACGACCCCACCAGCCAGGTGGACGTGGTCATCATCGTGGGCACGGATTGGGCGAACAGTAATACGATGGGGCAGTGAAATAAGTGTCAAGTTTTTACGTGTCAGGTGTCAGGTGTCAGGCGCAGGGCGCCAGGCCCAACCCGGACGCTTTAGCACCTGACACTTCATCACCTGACACTTGATACTTCATCACCTGACACTTCTTCCAAACTCATGGATCGTTTATCCGGTTCCGTAGAGCGTGTCACGTTTTACAACCCTGAAAACGGGTACAGCGTGATCCGCCTGCGGCCCGACCGGGCCCGCATCCCCGGGGTGAACCGGGAGGGCCTGGTGACGGTCACCGGGAACCTGCCCGAGCTCTCCCCCGGCGAAAACCTGACCCTGAGCGGCAAGTGGACCACGCATCCCAAACACGGGATGCAGTTCCAGGCCGAGATGGTTACCCAGAGCCTGCCCGCCACCGTGGCGGGCATTCGCCGTTATTTGGGCTCGGGGCTGGTGCAGGGCATCGGCCCGAAGCTGGCGGAGCGCATTGTGGCCCATTTCGGCGCGCAGACCCTGGAGGTGATCGAGGAGCAGGGCGAGCGCCTGCGGGAGGTGCCCGATATCGGCCCGAAGCGCGCCCGCAAGATCGCCCAGGCCTGGCAGGAGCAGAAGCAGGTCAAGGAGATCATGCTCTTCCTGCACAGCCAGGGGGTGAGCACCAACCTGGCGATCAAGATTTACAAGCAGTACGGGGACGAGGCCCTGGCGGTGGTGCAGAACGACCCCTACCGGCTGGCGCGGGATATCTGGGGGGTGGGGTTCAAGACCGCCGACCGCATCGCCCGCGCCATGGGGCTGCCGCCCGACCATCCCTCCCGGGTGGAGGCCGGGCTGGTATTCGCCCTGAACGAGATGACCAACGAGGGGCACGTGTACGCCCCGCGCGAGGTGCTCACCCGGCGGGCGGTGGAGCTGCTGGAGGTGGACCCGGAGCTGATCCCCCCGGCGCTGGAACGCCTGGGCGTGGACGACCGCATCCGCCAGGAGGTGCTGCCGTTCCTGGGCGAGGGGGCCGGGAATGGGGCGCCGGCGCAGGCGGGCGTCGGCGAGCCGCAGGACCTGTACGGGCAGCCGGCGGTCTACCTCACCCCGCTCTATTTCGGGGAGACCGGGCTGGCGGAGCGCCTGAGCGCCCTGGCCTCGGCCCTGCCCTCCCGCCTGAGCGACCTGCCGCCCTCCTTTATCGAGCTGGAGGGGTCGCTCTCCCCCGAACAGGCGCAGGCCATCCGCACCGCCCTATCGCACCCCGTCAGCATCCTGACCGGCGGCCCCGGGACGGGGAAGACCACCTGCCTGAAGGCCCTGATCGCGGTGCTGGAGACGGCGCGCAAATCCTACGCCCTGGCCTCGCCCACGGGCCGGGCCGCCAAGCGCCTGTCGGAGGCCACCGGGCGCCCCGCCAGCACCCTGCACCGGCTGCTGGGCTTCAAGCCCGGCTCCGGCTTCAACCACAACGCCGAGAACCCGCTGCCGGTGGACCTGCTGGTGGTGGACGAGGCCTCCATGCTGGAGATGCTGCTGGCCAACCAGCTGCTCAAGGCCCTGCAGCCCGGCACGCACCTGGTGCTGGTGGGCGACGTGGACCAGCTCCCCTCGGTGGGGGCGGGGGACGTGCTGCGGGATGTGATTGCCAGCGGGGTGGCCCCGGTCACGCGCCTGAGCGTGATCTTCCGCCAGGCCGCCGGCTCTTACATCATCACCAACGCCCACCGCATCAACTCCGGGCAGCTCCCGGCCTTCCCCAGCGCGGAGGAGCTGGCAGAAAACCCGGGCGACTTTTTCCTGTTCCCGGCGGAGAACGCCGAGGAGGCGGCGCAGTGGGTGCAGGAGGTGGTTTGCGAGCGCATCCCGCGCAAGTTCGGGCTGCACCCGCGCGACCATATCCAGGTGCTGGCCCCCATGTATCGCGGCCCGGCCGGGGTGCACGCCCTGAACGCCCGCCTGCAGGAAGTGCTCAACCCCTCGGCGCCACTCAAGCCCGAGAAAAGCCTGTACGGGCAGACCTTCCGCCAGGGGGATAAGGTCATGCAGACCCAGAACAACTATGACAAAGAGGTCTTCAACGGGGATATGGGTTTCGTGGCCGCCTTCGACCCCATCAACCACAACCTGACGGTGGATTTCGACCGCCGCCTGGTGGTGTACGACTGGAGCGAGGCCGACCAGCTCGTCCTGGCTTACGCGGTGTCGGTGCACAAATCGCAGGGCTCTGAATTCCCGGCGGTGGTCATCCCGCTGGTCACGCAGCACTATATGATGCTGCAGCGCAACCTGCTGTACACCGCCATCACCCGGGCGAAGGGGCTGTGCGTGCTGGTGGGCAGCCGCCGGGCGATCTCCATCGCGGTGCGCAACAACGAGGTGGCGCAGCGCTACACCGCCCTGGACTGGAGGTTGAGGAAGTAACAACCTGTCCTGAAAATATCCATAGGGTTTTGTGTTTTGTGGG
>JAEWYL010000125.1 GCA_023395675.1 Chloroflexota bacterium
TTTTCCAGCAGGCTTAACATCGGCAGAAGCTGGAAGAACTGGAAGACGATGCCCAGGTTGCGCCCGCGCCAGACCGACATCCTGGCCTCGCTCAGGTCGTGGATGCACTCCCCCCCCACGCAGACCGTGCCGGAGGTCGGGTGGTCGATCCCGGTGATCATATTGGCGAGGGTGGACTTCCCGCTGCCCGATTTGCCGACAATGCTGACGAATTCGCCGGGGTAAAAATCGGCGTTGATGCCCTTCAGAGCGGTGAAATCACCCGCCGAGGTCTTGAACACCTTGACAATCTCTCTCATCTCGATCAGGGCGATCCGGCTGCCGCCCGGACCCGGAACCAATGGGGTCAAATTCATCTCACCCCCTGCTGCTGCGGCGCGAGCGGGTTGCAAACGGCCTCAGCCCGTCCCGGATCATCCCCCACGGGCGCCGCCTGGCACGGTCGTTAGCGGCGGCGCGCTTGCCCGGGTCGCTCTCCGTTGCGCCGGCTTCCGCCGGGCTTTCCGGCGTCTTGGGCGGTTCCGGCTCGGCCAGCTCGCCGTCCACCAGGCGCAGGCTGAGGGAGACCCGCTGCGCCAGGCCGGAATCATGCGTGACCATCAGAATGGTCTTCCCTGCCCTGGACAGCCCCATAAATATCTCGAAAATCACCTCCGCCGTGACCGAATCCAGCCGCCCGGTCGGTTCATCGGCTACGATCAGCGGAGGATCGTTTGCCAGGGCCCGGGCTATGGCTACACGCTGCTGCTGCCCCCCGGAGATGGCGGAGGGTAGTTTATGGGCGTGCTCCTCCAACTCCACCTGGCGCAGGAGTTCCAGCGCTCGCCCGGCGCTTTTCCTGCCGCGGTACTGCCCGCTCAGGTCCACTGGCAGCAGCACATTATCCAGCAGGGAGAGGGTCGGCATGAGGTGAAAAGACTGGTAAATAATCCCCAGGTTCCGCCCGCGCCACAGGGCCAGCTCGTTCTCGTCGAGCTGGTGCACGGGAGCCTGCCCCACCCAGACCTCCCCGGATGTCACCCGGTCCACCCCGGTGAGGGCGTTGATCAGGGTGGTCTTTCCCGCCCCCGATTTCCCTAAAATGGCGACGAACTCGCCGGGATAAATATCCAGGTCTATGCCTTTTAGCGCCAGCAGCTCTCCGGCTGCCGTTTGATAAGCTTTTTTGACCCCCCTCAGGCGGATCAGCGGCTCCTCACCCGTCCTGCCATTTTCGGTCAGGGGTCCCGGGGGAGCCGCGGTTGAACGGTTGCGTGGATTAACCATAGCTGTTTCGCTGACCTTGTTGTCCACCAACAAGCAAGATAATGTGAGCACAGGTCGGGAAGATCGCGCTGCTGCCGCGATCTCAAATTTCTTCTCACCCGCACTCACATTTGTATAGTAAAATATGTACATCGTCCATTATTAGACACTGTCTTCTAATGAACAATGTTCACAATTATACTGATATCCCCGGCAGCCTGTCAATGAGGAAATTCAGGCAGCCGCCGGGCCTGCCCATTCCAGACAGGCTGTATTCCCTGCCCTGAAGCTCACGTTGGATCCATTGAAGGACAGCACAGGCCGACCATGAAAAAGAATGACCGCCGGGTTAACCGCACCCGCCGTGCCCTGCACGAAGCCTTCCAGGAGCTGATCGAAGAAAAAGGCTACGAAGCCGTCACCATTGAGGAGATCACCGGCCGAGCGAACCTGGGCAGGACCACATTTTACCTTCACTACCGGGATAAAGAGGACCTGCTGCTGGAGGGCTTCAGCGAGCTCGTGGATGACCTGTTCCAGGAAATCGCCAGAATCCCCCTTTCCGCCTGGAGGCTGGGGTCGGAAGCTGCCCCCGGCACCCCCGCCCTGGTCACACCGATCCGCATGATCTTTCAACACGCCCGCGAAAACGCCTGGCTTTACCGTCTGGTGCTGCGCGGGGAGGGGCTCTCGCGCATCTCAGGGCGCCTGCACGAGTTTATCAATACGGCGGTGCACGCCTTCTTGCAGATGAAAGCCGGGACCGAAGGGGTGCGCTTCGAGACCCGGGTGCCCCTGGAGGTGTTCTCGAACTATTTCGCCAGCGCCCTGATCGGGATGATCACCTGGTGGCTGGAGCACGGCACTCCCTATCCGGCGGAGCAGATGGCGGAAATGTTCGAGCGGCTTTTCATGCCCGGGGCGGTCGAGGTGATTCGTGTCCAGCAGCAGGCAGGTTGAGCTGCCGGAAGGCTGAACCGTTCGCCGGCCGTTTCATAGGGGTTGAATCCAGAAGCTTGATCCACATCTCCTGGAGCATAATCTCCGTTTTTCTTCCCCGGGATATTCCCGGGCAGAATCATTGAACAAATCCCACGCTGCTGCAGTAAAAATAAATAGAGGCGAACCTGTTCATTCCTGATGCTAGGGTCTTAGCGGCTGTTCGCCGCCGGCTCACCGCCTTAACCGCCGGGCGCACAATTCCGGTTTTTAAGATAGACTCTATACTATTCAGAGGTTCACCCCATTCCGGAATACCACGATGACCAAAAAGCAAAAGACACGGTCTCTGCTGTTTCTGATAATTGCCCTGGCCTGCCTCTTTCTCTTGTCTTCGGGCCTCTCCACCCTCAGGTTTCAACCCGGGATTAACTTTTCGCTGGGCCGCGAACTGGCGCGCCTCCTGGATAACCGGATTTTTGGCTGGCCTTTGTGGTCATTCCTCATTGCCCTCATCCTGATCTACGCGCTCACCCGGCGCCGCACCGGGTCCAAAAAAGGCGGGAAAGCTCCGTCTTCCGGGCTCCTCCTGCGCCTGATTGCCCTGGCTGCCATGCTGTTGTGGGTGTTTGCTTTTTCTCTGCTGCCCCCGCCCGGCGTTCCGGACGGGCAGGCGCAGGTCCAGGAGCTGGAGAGCAGCGCTGCCGCAAGCTCCCGTGCAAGCGCCGGCTCGGAAGCGCCGGATGCGGAGGAGGCAGCCGTCTTCAACCCCGAGCCGCCTGCCTGGGTCCCGCTGGCGGCTAACCTGCTGCTCGCCGCACTGGCGGCAGGAGCAGGCCTGCTCCTGCTCCTTTACCTGCGCGGCCGGGCGGACAGCGCCCCCTCGCCTCTGGACCGGCTGGGAGATGAAGCCCGGGAGGCGGTGGATGCCCTGCATTCCGGTGAAGACCCGGCCGATGTCATCGCCCGCATCTATCTGCAAATGGGCCGCATATTAGAGGAAGAGCGGGGCATTCGCAGAGGCGCAGCCATGACCCCGGCTGAGTTCGAGAGAAGCCTGGTTCACCTCGGCTTCCCTGCCGAACCGGTGCACACCCTGACCTGGCTCTTCGAGCAGGTGCGTTACGGCGCGCGCAGCCTCGGAGAGCAGGAACAGCGCCAGGCTGCCGGAAGCCTGGGGGCGATCGCCGCTTACTGCCAGGGCGAGGGGAGACCGGCATGAAGAACTGGAAACAGGCCCTGCTGGCCGGGCTGGCTTTTCTGGCCGCCTTAGCCCTGCTGCTGGGTTTTGGGCAGCTTCTGGCTGCCCGCGCCATAGAGGCCGGCCGCTACACCCTGTGGTTGGTCAGCTCCACGCTGCGCAGCATAGACCAGGATACCCTCTGGACGATCCTGATCGCCGCGGGCGGGCTGGTTTTCTTCGCCGCCGCCCTGCGCCGGCTGCTGACCACCCTCCTCTCGGCCGGCGAGGAATGGGCCCCGGAAACCGGCAGTTCGGGGCGTCTCGGATACTGGTTGAAACAGACCCGGCTGGCCTCCGGCCATTTTATTCAGGAGAGCTACGCCCTGGTCGAGTTTCGCCGGCTTGTCCTGGCGGTCCTGGCCTTTCGCCTGCAGCTGGACCCCGAAGTGGTGGAGGCGCGCCTGAGAACGGGCGAGCTGGAAGCCCCTCCCGCGGCGGCCGCCCTCTTTAACCGCGCCCGCCGCGGCCGGGAGCAACCGGGCGCTCCGGCCTGGCTCGCCCGCCTGCGGCGCTTCGTGGGCGGCAGGGATCCGGACCGGGAAGTGTCTGACCGCACCGGCTCTCGCCTGGGGGATATTGTTCAATACATCGAGGACGAACTGGAGATAAACCCACATGACACTGGACTATGAGGTGGTCGCCGCCCACTCCCGCGCGGTGCTGGATGAGGTCGAACGGGCTGTGGTGGGCAAGAAAACTGAACTGGAAAAAATCATGGCAGCCATTCTGGTCAGCGGGGGTCATATACTCCTGGAAGACTACCCCGGCCTGGCAAAAACGCTCATCGCAAACAGCTTTGCCTCTGCGTTGGGACTGTCTTTCAAGCGCATCCAGTTCACCCCCGACCTGCTGCCCGGAGATATTACCGGGGGCTATGTCTACGACCGGGTGGCGAACGACTTCGTCCTGCGCCGGGGACCGGTGTTCGCGAATATCATCCTGGCCGACGAGATTAACCGCGCCTCCCCGAAAACACAGTCATCGCTTCTCGAAGCCATGCAGGAATACCAGGTCACTATCGAGGGCGAATCTTTCCCCCTACCCGATCCATTTATCGTCATCGCCACCCAAAACCCGATTGAGTACGAGGGCACCTTCCCCCTGCCTGAGGCCCAGCTCGACCGCTTCATCCTGCGCCTGTCCCTGGGCTACCCCACTCCTGAGGATGAGCGTGAGATCTTGCGCCGGCGGCGAGAGCGCAAAATGGACGCCTTCGATCTGCACCCGGTTACGGACGCCGGAGGTCTCATGGCCTTGAGGCTGGCGGTGGAAGAGGTGTACGTGGACCCCGATATCGAACAGTATATTGTGGAGCTGGTGGCGCGCACGCGCAGCCACCGCCAGATCGCGGTCGGCGCCAGCCCGCGCGGCGGTCTGGCGCTGCTGAAACTGGCCCGGGCCTGGGCCTCGATCCACCGGCGGGGCTTCGTGCTCCCCGACGATGTCAAGACTTTCGCTCACCCGGCCCTCAGCCACCGCCTGATCCTGGAACCGGACCTGTGGACGGTGCGCCGGGCTGCAGATAAGATCATTGACGAAATACTTAATTCCACCCCGGTCCCGGTAATTCAGGGGATGTGATGACAGGCAGGTTCTGGGTCCTGGCCTCCCTGATCAGTGTCCTGATCTTCGCCGGGCTGGCCTCTCAGGAAGAGGGGCTGCTCGCTCTGGCGCTCCCGCTGCTGGTATTCGCCGGCGCGGGTTTCCTGCTGGCGCCGGGGGAGCTCAGGCTCAAGGCTGAACGGCAGATGAACCTGGACCGGGTCTCTTTCGGGAAAGAGCTGGAGGTGCGGCTGTCCGTGGTTAACCAGGGGGAGAACCTGCAGGAGGTCCAGATCGAGGATGCTGTTTCACCCCCTCTGTCCGGCCTCGAAGGCGCAGCCGGGCTGCTCCTGCCCCTACCGGAGAGCAGCGAAGCCGTCCTGGAATACAGCGTGAAGGGCCGGCGTGGAAAATATGAATTTCACGGCGCTGCAGTTACCGCCCGCGATCCCTTCGATCTGTTTCAGGCCGCCGTAGTCGTCCCTGCCCCCGCAGGGGCTTTCATCTTCCCCCAGGTGCTGCCCCTGGCGCGCATCCCCATCCGGCCCCGGCGCACCCACGGTTTCGCCGGGCCCATCCCTGCTCGCCGGGGAGGCTCGGGGGTGGATTTTTACGGCGTGCGCGCCTACCAGATGGGCGATACCCAGCGCCATTTGAACTGGAAACGCGCCGCGCGTTTTGAGCAGGAGCTGTACACGAACGAGTACGAGCCCGAGACCACCGGGGATGTCGGTATCATCCTGGACGCCCGGGAGAGGACCAATGTCCGCCTGCCCGGGGATGCGCTTTTCGAGCACAGCGTAAAGGCCGCCGCCTCGCTGGCAAACCTGTTTGTGCAGGAGGGGCACCCGGTCGGCCTGCTCGTCTACGGCGCCGCCCTAGAGCGTGTGTTCCCGGGCTATGGGATGGTGCAGAAGGAGCGCATCCTGCGCGCGCTCGCCCGCGCTCGCACCGGGGTGAACTTCGCCATGGAGAGCCTGAACCGGCTCCCAACCCGCTTTTTTCCGCCTCGCTCTCAACTGGTCATCGTCAGCCCGCTGGCTTCCGCCGACGTGGCCGCCCTGTCCCAGCTCCTGGCCCAGGGCTATTCGGTCCTGATCCTCAGCCCCAACCCGGTGGAATTCGAAGCACAGAGCCACGAACCCAGCCCACAGGTAGATCTGGCGGTTCGCCTGGCCCAGGCCGAGCGCGTCCTGCTGCTGCAGCGCATCCGGCGCCTGGGCGTACGCGTCATCGATTGGCCGGTCCGCAGCTCCCTGGATGATACCGTGCGGGCTGAACTGGCGCGCCAGCCGCTGCACCGCCCTATCCTGGAAGTAAGGCTTTAGCGATGGACTGCAGACGATGAAATTGGTGACGGTCCTGTGGGTGGCATCCGTTGCCGCTGCCGGCGGCGCACTGGCGCTGGCCTATGCCTGGGCCGGGCTGTGGGAGCTCGGATTGATCTGGGCAGGGCTGGCGCTGGCCTGGGGCTGGCTGCAGGAACAGCGGCGCTGGGTGCAGCATGCAGGCCTGGTACTTTGCTGCATGGCGGCGGCGTTGGGCTTTACCCTGCCGGCGCCGCCCCTGGCGCTTCTGGGGGCGGTCTGCGCCGCTCTTTGCGCCTGGGACCTGGGTCACTTCCGGGGCAGGCTTGCCGCGGCGGCGCAGGCGGAAAGCAGCCTCGTCTGGCGCCATCTGGGGCTTCTCTTTTCAGTGGCTCTCCTGGGCTTTCTCACCGGGGCTTCAACCCTGCAGACACAGGTAAACCTCAGCTTTCCGGCGGCGGTCGCCCTGGTGCTGGCGCTCTTCTATTCTCTGGGCCGCTTGTTCTTCCGGACACGTCCCGAGCGTTGAGCCGGCGCAGGCGGATAAGTAATCCCAGGCAGCTCGAGTTCGCAGTACGGTCTAGATGATCGAACCGCCCCTTTAAGATAATCCTGATCTAATAAATCTGTTTATGATATATTCGCTGCAGAAGGGTGTTCAGGCTGGCGTTTTCTTTTGATTCCCGGCTTTACCTGACTATCGGCCTCTTCTGGTACCTTTTCACAGTTCCAATTGATTATCACGAAAGGAGTAACGAATGATCTCTCGCCTTGGGCGCACACCGGTCCTGCGCGGCCTGCTTGCAATCATGCTGCTGCTCATCACGGTCCTCCCCGTATCCGCAGCCCAGAACTCCGTTGTCAATGTGCAGATCCTGGCCTTGAACGACTTTCACGGCAATCTGGAACCCCCATCCGGTTCCTCGGGACGCATTGGGGCGATTGACGCCGGAGGCGTGGAATATCTGGCTGCTCACATCCAGCAGCTCAAATCCCAGAACCCGAACACGGTGGTCGTCTCCGCCGGCGATCTGATCGGAGCCAGCCCGTTAATCTCAGCCCTCTTCCACGATGAGCCCACCATCGAGGCCTTCAACCTGATCGGCCTGGATTTCAACGCCGTGGGAAATCATGAATTTGACGAGGGGGTCGTGGAACTGCTGCGCATGCAGCAGGGCGGCTGCCACCCTGTGGACGGCTGTCTGGATGGGGACGGCTTCGAGGGAGCCAATTTTGAGTTTTTGGCTGCCAACGTAGCCATCGATGGCACCAAGAAAACCATCTTCCCCCCCGTGCGCGTGCGAATATTCCAGGGCGTGCCGGTGGCTTTCATCGGTATGACGCTGGAGGGCACCCCGACCATTGTCACCCCCTCCGGCGTGGAGGGCCTGCGCTTCATGGATGAGGCCGATACGGTGAACGCCCTGATCCCGCAGCTGAAGCGGAAAGGCGTGAAGGCGATTGTGGTCCTGATCCATGAGGGCGGGGTTCAGCCGGGCGCTTACAACGACTGCAACGGCATCTCCGGCCCGATCGTGGACATCGTAAACCGCACCGATGATGAAGTGGACCTGTTCGTTAGCGGGCATACTCACCAGGCTTACAACTGCGTCATCGACGGTCGCGTGGTCACCAGCGCCGCCTCTTTCGGGCGGCTGGTCACGGACATTGACCTGCAGCTGGATCGCACCACCTGGGATGTCGTCAGCGTGCAGGCCGAGAACAAGATCGTCACCCGCGACGTACCGGCTGCCCCGGCCCTCACCAACCTGGTGAACCGCTACCGCGAGCTGGTGGCCCCGCTCGCCAACCGGGTGATCGGCACGATCACGGGCGATATCACCCGCTCCACCAACGCCGCCGGCGAGTCCGCCCTGGGCGATGTCATCGCCGATTCCCAGCTCTTCGTCACCGCCCCTGCCGGTTTCGGTGAGGCCGTGGTCGCTTTCATGAACCCGGGCGGCATTCGCGCCGACCTGATCTACAACCAGAACCCGGGGGGTGAGGCGCCCGGCGAGGTGACCTACAATGAGATTTTCACCGTCCAGCCGTTTGGGAACAGCCTGGTGACCATGAGCCTGACCGGGGCCCAGATTGACACCCTGCTTGAGCAGCAGTTCGACAACCCGGCGCCCGGGCAGAGCCGCATCCTGCAGGTCTCCGAGGGCTTCACCTATACCTGGAGCCAGAGCGCGCCGGCGGGCAGCAAGGTGGATATCGCCTCCATCATGATCAACGGGGTTCCGATTGACCCGAACGCCGTCTACCGGATCACCGTGAACAGCTTCCTGGCAGACGGCGGGGATAACTTCTTCGTCCTGCGCGAGGGCACCGACCGCCTGGGCGGGGAGGTTGATCTGGACGCGGTCGAAGCGTATTTCGCCGCTAATTCCCCTGTGGCCCCCGGGCCTCAGAACCGTATCACGGTCGTTCCGTAGCCAACGAAGGCTCACAGCCCCCATACCCGAGCAGGGGGCTGTGAAATTTGCGTCAAAAAAGACCGGCGCTTGAATTGAGCGCCGGTCTTTTTCAAACCTGTCACCAGCTTCCGTCCCCAGGTCGGGTGGAGTTATTTTACCCTTCCCCGGCCGAGACGGACGCTCACTCCTCCGTTCACGAAAGCCAGCCCGGTATCCAGCCGCAGCCCGGTCTGTACGAGCAGCCGGGGGTCGCTGCACAGGAGCGCCACCTCCCAACCCGGGCAGCGCGCCCGCAGCACGTTCCCGAGCTGGGCGTACAGGTTCCTCAGGTCTTTGTTCGCGCTCACCCGCAGCCCATAAGGGGGGTTGCTGACCACCCAGCCCGGCCCCGGGGGCGGCTCGATGGCAGAGACGGCGCGCCGGGAGAACTCGATCATCCCGGCGACGCCGGCCCTCTCCGCGTTTTCACGCGCCATCTGCACCGCGCCTGCATCCCGGTCGGAGGCCAGGACCGGCGCTGGCGGCTCCACCGGACGCACCTCCGCCAGCAGCCGCTCCCAGACCTGGGGATCATATCCTGGCCAGCGCATGAACGCAAAGCGGCGCTGGCGCCCAGGGGGAACCCCGGCGGCCAGCAGCGCGGCTTCGATGGCGATGGTCCCGGAGCCGCAGAAAGGATCGAGCAGCGGGGCGGCGGGGTTCCAACCGGCTGCAAGCAGCATGCCGGCAGCCAGAGTCTCCCGCAGCGGGGCTTTTGCAACCGCCTGCCGGTAGCCCCGGCGGTGAAGCAGCGCGCCGGAGGAATCCAGGCTGAGGGTGCACTGGTCATTCAGCAAGCGCACCACCACCAACTGCGCCTCCTCTCCCGCCTCTGCCGGTTTGAGAAGAGGCGCCGGGCGGCCCAGCCGGTCGCCAATCGCGCCGGACACGCGTTCAGCCACCGCGTCGGAATGGTAAAGGCGCGATTTCCGGCAGGTGGCGTGCACGCTCAGCGGCTGTCCGGGTTCCAGGTAAGCTTCCCACTCCAGCCGCCCGGCCTTCTTTCGCAGCTCCGGAAAAGAGACGGCACGGAACTCTCCCATGCGCAGCAGCACCCGGCTGGCAGTGCGCAGGTGCAGGTTTGCCCGGTAAAGCGTTTCGAGGCCGCCGCGGAACGCCACACCGCCATCGACACCTTCCGAAACTGCGGTTCCTGCCGCGTCAGGGCTTTCCGCCCCCAACAGGTTGAGCTCTTTTAACTCCTGCGCGGTCAAGGGCTCCAGGCCGGGGGCGGATACGGCGAAAAACTGTTTCATTTTATTCGATCGGCCAGCCTGCGTTCACCATCTCCCCCACGGCCTGGGCCATATACTCGCGAATGCGGTCGAAATTTTCACTGGCGGCGCTCAAATGCTGCGGCTCGCCGCTGCTCATCCCCAACAAGTAGTTATTGCGCAGGGTAGCCGCTTCCACCGCCACCCGGTCGAGCAGGGAGTCAATTACCCCGTACTCACCCGGAGGGGGGCCGACCTCAGCCAGGGCGATACCCGCGGCGCGCACCTCGTCCAGGGCGGCAGCCATCTCGTTAATCCAGTTCGGGTCGCCTGCCAGCGCGCTATCCGCCCGCAACCGGTCGTTTGCGCCAATAAAGGCCTCCAGCGCGGACCCAAAACGCCGGGATTGGAGCAGCACCTCAGAGCGATAGACCGCCGGTTCCAGGGGCGGGACCGGGGTAGGCGTAAATGTCGGGCTGGGGGGCGAAGTGGAGGTGGGGAGTGGGACCGGCGTGGTGGTGGGCGGAGGCGGGAGGGTGGGAGAGAGGACCAGCGTGGGCAGCGGCAGATTTTCCACCAGGTTTGTGCGCTGGATGCTCGGGCTCTGGCTGACCGGCAGGTCGATGACTGTCGTTCCAGGCGTGGCGAGGGGCGTGCCGTTCACCAGGATCTGCGGGGGCGGCGCATCCTCCAGCCCGGAGACCAGGCGGCGGATATCGTCGAGGTCGATCCCGGCGGCGAGGTCCAGGAACCCCTGCAGCTTTCCGGACAGCGCCGGCCGGTAAGCGCCGGCTGCCTGGCCGACATCCACAGCTCCGCTGGCCTCGAAAAAGGCAAGGCTCAGCCCCACACCCAGCAGCGCAAGCAGGGCAAAGAAGATCAGACCGATATACGCCAGGCAGTTCTTGAACATTTTTCTCGCATCCAGCCGGACAGGCGCTCTAATTTTGACTGCAGAGTCTACAGGCGATCCCCAAAGTGGGCGGAGCTCCTATGCACGTTTTACCAACACACTCTCGGTTCGATTTGGAACTAGAGTGTACCATTAAGCCCGGCACGGTGCAAAAGGCGGAGCTTTCGACCCCGCTGTCTGTGAAAACTGTAAGCACCCACCCTCAAAGGCGAGTAGAAGCAGGAAATTGCTGCGCGCCCGGCGAGGGAATTCCCCGTTCTTGTTGACAGGCAAATGGATAAAGCTCTCTGCCCCTCGCCTCAATCCGGAAGCAGGCGGAGGATCGTATAGGTCTCATTCTCTGCGAGGGTCCGGGCCTGCACCCCGGCCTCCTCCAGCACCGAGCTGATCTCTTCCAGCGAGTGGCGGGCGATCACGACATACTCCAAGCGCTCCCGCACCAGCCGCACCAGGGCTGGCCGGTTTTCCGGATAATACCGCTTTTCAGGGAGGGTATCCCAAAGAGGCAGGCGGTTGAAGACCAGGACTCTGTCAAAGTTATAAAAGGCCTGGTAGGTATCGTAATCAGCCAGCACATCCGTCTCGTAACGGTCATGGGAGTTTACGAAATCCCACACCAGCCGGGCCGGCCCCTGACCGGCTCTCCACTCCGCCACCCGGGGCGGCAGCGCCGAGAGGCTGTAGGCGGCGAAGAAAAGGCAGAGCCCGACTAGAAAACCCTGAAGCAGGCCTTTCCAGGCGCCGCGGGTGAATTCCAGCAGCAGGACCAGCAGCAGCAGGGCCAGGTAAGCCCAGAGCGCAAGCAGCGGGTCGGTGAGATTGCGGTGCAGGATATCCCCCAGGGTCACCGGCCCGACCTCGCCTTCCAGCTCGAACAGCCGCAGCGTTTCACGGAAAGCCTGGAACCCGGAAACGGCGGTCATTCCCAGATAGACCAGCAGAAAAAGATATTCCCTCAGATAATGACTACGCCTGCGCCACACGAAAGCCATCCCCAGTAGGGCCGCGGCCGCCGCGGCCAGCCCCAGGTACCAGTACTGGTAGATGGCGTCCCGAATGACGATGCGGGGGTCGAAAACCGCATCCACCCGGGTATACCCTCCCAGCCTCATAAACCACAGGAAGAAGGCCAGGGCAGCCAGATCGAGGGCAAAAAGAAGCGCAGTCTGCTTCCACCGCCCGGGTTTCCCCTGCGTCCAGATGAAATTCAGGGCCAGCACGCCCGCCCCCAGGATTATGCCCTCCTCCCGGATAGACAGGAGCAGCCCGAAGAGCAGCAGCTTCTCCAGAAAGGGCCGGTGAGCGGCTACTGCAAGCACAACCAGGCACCAGGCAGGGATGAACAGCAGGCGCGGCCTCAGGTCGGCTGTCACGGCGAAAAAAGTAGCCGGGAAAAGGCAATAGAGAAGGATAAAGAGGAGCAGCAGCCGCCAGTTCTGGAAGGCGCTCCGGCGGTAGAGAAAAGCGATATAAATGACGGGCAGGAAAAAAACCAGGCTGTAAAAAATATAAAGCGCCAGGGGACTGCGGAAAAGAGCATACAGGGCGGCGTAGCTGTACCGGAAGTATTCGGTATGAATGGCATGGATCAGGCTGGCGGCCCCTTCAACCCCCTGCAGGCCAAGGAAATTGTACCCCTCGATATTGAGGGCGAACTGGTCCTTCAACTGTGGGTCCGCCAGGCGCGCGGCCTGCTCGACAAAATAGTTATAATCCCGGGTGTGGAACTGCAGCCCTCTCCGCTTCAACTCCAGTAGATAGACCGAAAAAGCGACCGAAAGCGTGTAGATCCCTGCGGCCAGTGCCGTCACCCTGCTGGCGGCGGTCTTTCCCTTCTCGCGTGCCGTCATATTCCAGTCGTGTTCCTCCAGTTTTGACGCCAATTTCAATACTGCAGCAGGGGATTGAATGTCAATGATTTTACCATCGGAAAGGATTGGTTCCCTTTTTACGCCTCAGGTCTGACCCAAAATCAGACCCTGGACTGAGACGCCCTCCTGGAAGGGCGTTTATACTCTGCCTCGCCTGTAGAAATCAACCTTTTATAGAACCTGTTCCGGTTTGAGACCCTTTGCCGGGTCAACCTGCCGGAGCAGCATCCAGTAACGATGAGGGATGTATGGATAAGCAAAATGGAATCGAAGTAAACAACCTGCACCGCACCCTGGTTCAGGGCGGCAGAGAGCTGCATATTCTCAGGGGCCTTACCTTTAATGTAGCCGCCGGGGAATGGGTCGCGCTGACGGGTCCATCCGGCTCGGGGAAATCAACCCTGCTCGGCCTGCTCGCCGGCATTGACCGGCCCACCCAGGGCGCTGTGCGCCTGGGAGAGCTCGAGATCAGCGCCCTGCCCGAAAAAAAGCTCGCGCGGGTGCGCAACGAGAAAGTCGGGCTGGTGTTCCAGTCCTTCCACCTGATCCCCAGCATGACTGCTCAGGAGAATGTGGAAGCGCCTCTTTACATCGGCCCGCGCCGGGGGCAGGCGAGCGCGCTGGCCCGGGAGATGCTGAGACGCGTGGGGTTGGAAGACCGGTCCGGTCACCTGCCGCACCAGCTTTCGGGGGGCGAGCAGCAGCGGGTAGCAATTGCCAGAGCGCTGGTGAGCGGCCCGCGCCTGCTGCTTGCCGACGAGCCGACCGGGAACCTGGACACCGCGACCGGCCGCCAGGTGCTTGAGCTGATCGCACAGCTCAGGCAGGAGCTGGGGCTGACCGTGGTGATGGTGACCCACGACGCCCGGGTGGCTGCCTATGCCGGCCGCCGGATGCACCTGGTGGACGGGCGCCTGGTCTCTCCGGAACTGGCGGAGGAGAGCAGCTACCGGAAGGATCCTCAAGGGGTGGTGGGATGAACCGCACGCTATTTGCTTTTCGGACGGCGCTGAGCCACCTGCGCCGGGGAGGGCAGCGGATCTGGGTGGCGCTGCTCTGCATCACCTTCGGGGTGATGTCGCTGGTTTCCATGCTGCTCCTCTCCCAGGCCATCGCCAGGACCCTGGTGCTGGAAGACAGCCACCTGCTCGGGGCGGACCTGAGCATGGGGCGCAGCCGCGAGAATTACATCCTCCCCGAGCATGAGGCTGAGCTGGAAGCGCTGGTTGAGAACGGGGATATCAAGGAGTATTTGCTCATTTCCCAGGCCTCTCAACTGGTTTTCTACACCGGCGACTCCGGCGAAGCCCATTTTGCCGCCTCCGGTTTCGGGATTGACCCGCTGAAATACCCGCTGGCTGGCTCTTTCGTGGTCAGCGATCCGGAAACTGCCGCGCCGGAGAGCCTGCTGCAAAACAGGGGGGATGTGCTGATTACCACGGACCTGGCTGCCGAAAGCGGCCTGACTGTCGGCGCCCCCATTCGCCTGTCAGACCTGGACGTGGGCGCGGTCGTGCACGGAACCGTCCAGGGAATCGTGAGCGATACGCCGAACCACCAGGGGAGCAAGATTTACTACAACTATGGTACGGCTGAACAACTGGCAGGAGGGCACAGGGCGCTCAATGTCGCCCTGGCGATGGCAGATCAGCCTCAGGATCTGGCGAAACGCCTGAATAACAGCGGCTGGCTGGCCTCTTCGGCCGCGGGCCTGGCTCGCAGCGGGGCTGCCATGGAGGAATTCGTGGATATCACCCTCAAAGGGGCCGGTATCCTGGGCCTGCTGGTGGGTGGGATCGGGATCGGCAATACGATGCAGGTCCTTCTACGCCGGCGCCGCAAAGAGATCGCCATCTGGAAGACCATTGGCTACCGCACGCCGGACCTGGTCGCCCTGTTCTCCGTGGAGGCTGCCGTACTCGGAACCGCCGGAAGCCTGCTCGGCGCGCTCATCGGGGTGTTCATCTCCACCGGGCTGGTTGACATCGTCCGCCGCACCGGAAACATGCTCCTGGTATGGCATCTGGAGCCTCTGCCAGTCCTGACCGGCGTATTCGCCGGCCTTTTCACAACGGTCATTTTCGCCATGTGGGCGATCCTCCTCTCAAGCAATGTGCCGCCTCTCACACTGCTGCGCCAGGAGCCGGTGAACCGTTCGGATCTCCCCTGGGGCCAGTCCCTGGCCCTGGCGGCAGGGTTGGGCCTGCCTTTCCTGGGGCTGACCAGCCTCATCATGGGCTCCTTCATCCGAGGGCTGGGTGTGCTCCTTGCTGCGCTTCTGGGCCTGGCAGTGCTGGGGACGATCCTCGGCGGCCTGACCTGGCTGCTGGCGCGCCTGCTCTCCCTGTTCAGCCCGCCCATGATCCGCAGCGCCTACACCAGCCTGCGGCGGCGCAGCCTGTCTCTGGTCTTCGCCATGATCGCCCTCTTCCTGGGCGTCGTATCCCTGGCGCTGGGAACCGTGGTAACTCAAGGCGCGCAGCGAGAGATGGCTGAACGCACCATCCAGGTGGAAGGCTATAACCTGAACGTCATCGCTCTCGCCGGCCAGGCGGAAGAGATCCGCGCGGCCGTTGAAGCCGAGGGAGTGGAGGCTTATAGCCTGGGATTCGAGACCCCGGTGAACAAAGTGAAATCGCTGCAGAAGGAGGAGCGGGGCTTCCTCGAGCCGGTTCTGGTAGCCCGTGAAGATCCGCAGGAGTACATTATTGAAGGCGCGCCCTGGGGCAGCCGGCCTGACGGTGTTTACACCGATGCGGGCCTGCCGGCCGGAAGCCAGGTTGAGGTCACGCTGAGAGACGGCTCCACACGTGTTTTGGAGGTGGTTGGAAGCTACTTCATCGATTGGAGGCCCGACCGTCTGATCCCTCCCTCCGGTCTGCTCATGCCGCCTTCTCTGCTGGAACAGATCGCTCCGGCGGAAACCGTGCGCTTTTTTATCGAAGCCGCGGACGGCCGGATTGCGGAAACGGCAGCCAGCCTGGGAAGAGCCCTCCCGGATACGACCGTTATCAACCTGGTCGCCTACGCCGGCCGCCTGACCCAGACCTACCACAATCTTTTCGTCCTGGGCCTGTCGATGGCAAGCCTTGCCCTGCTGGCCGGTGTGCTGCTTGTGGCTAATTCCGTCAGCCTGGCGATGCTGGACCGGCGCTACGAGATCGGTGTTTTCAAAGCCATCGGCTACTCTCGCGGCCAGGTGCTCATCAGCCTGGTGTTAGAATATGTCTTGCTGGCTGTGGTTGCCAGCGCCGCTGGCCTGGTTGCGGTCCAGATCTTCTTATGGGTGCTTGCCATTGCCAACGGGCTGGCTGGGAATGTGCTGATACTGACCCCGGCAGCGGCTCTCTTAATAACCCTGGCTGGAGCGGGCCTGGCCCTGCTCTCTGTGATGGGCGTCACCTGGGGGCCGACCGGGGTTTCCCCGGCCGTGGTGCTGAATGACCGGGAATAAGAACCAGCCTGATAATAATTCTTACTGTATGGGGCGGTATCTCCGCCCCCTACAGCAAACCCTTTTTCGGATGGATTGAGAACGACCGTGCGCGTGATTTTCTCGTTATTCCGCGGCCTGCGGGGTAAGCTCGTCCTGACCTACACCCTGGTGACTGTGCTGGCCCTCCTGGCCCTGGAGCTGCTGGCCCTGCTGGCGATGGGAATCGTTTCCAGTTTCACCAGTCTCGATCTGGGTCAATATCTGAACGATGTCCACGCCGTGCTCGGCTCGGAGGCAAGCCTCTACCTGCATCCCGGGCAGGAAGACCTGCCCGGTCTTCAAAACTGGCTGGACGGAGTGTATGACTCCGGTTATGCCAGCCTGCAGCCCCAGTATCTTTACGACAGCCCGGCAGCCCGGATTGCCCCGGAAGAGCCCCTGTATGTGATCTCGACCCAGGGCATCATCCTGGCCCAGTCTCCCCGGGACCTGGACGACCGCACCGGCGCCCAATACCAGCCGCCCGATATCCCCGGGACCAGAGAGCTGCTTCAGGCGGCGCTCTCCCCTGATACGGGAAGTTATGATCGCCATATCACTACTCCGGAAGGGAACTATCTGCTCGCGGTCACAATCCCATCCGCAGAGCTGAGTCCCGGGCCGGTGGGGGTGATCCTCGTGACGGTGGAGCCTCCGCCCTCTGTGCTGTCCACCATCTGGCCGAACCTGGCTCGCGGCTGGCCCAGTGTGCTGGTGATTTTACTGGGGACCGGCACGCTGCTACTCATCACTGTGGCGCCGTTCGGCGCCCTGTTTGGCTTCATCATGTCTCGCGGCCTTTCCCGCCGTCTGAGCGCGCTCGCCTCCACTGCAGACGCCTGGAGCCATGGTAATTTCGATCCCATGCCCGCAGACCGTTCGAAGGACGAGATCGGTTACCTGGGCCTGCGCATGAGAAATATGGCAGAACGGATCCAGAGCTTGCTGCAGAGCCAGCAAGAACTGGCAGCCCTGGAGGAGCGGAATCGCCTGGCCCGCGAGCTGCACGATACCGTCAAGCAGCAGGCTTTTGCCACGCTGATGCAGGTGCGCGCGGCCCGCAACCAGCTCGAAGAAGACCCGGAAGCCGCCCGGTTGAGCCTGGAAGAGGCTGAGAACCTGATCAAGACCTCGCAGAGCGAGCTGGGCCGGCTAATCGCTGAGCTGCGTCCGGCAGCCCTGGAAGGTCAGGGGCTCAGCGGTGCGCTGCGCGAATACCTGGAGCGCTGGATCCAGCACACGCGGATTCCGGCTGAGCTGCACGTTCAGAACGAGCGCAGTCTGCCTCTCGAGGTAGAGCAGGCCCTTTTCCGCATCGGGCAGGAAGCCCTGGCAAATATCGCCCGTCACAGCCGGGCCTCGGCTGCGGACCTCCGGCTGGAATACACCCCCGCGGAGGTGGGCCTGCGCGTGGGGGACAACGGCGTGGGTTTCGATCCGAAATCCAACGGCAGCTCCGGCTATGGCCTCCAGAGTATGCGCGAGCGCGCCGCAGCCCTGGGAGGGAGCCTGGAGGTGCGCAGCTCTTCAGAAGCAGGAACAGAGCTATGGGTGCGTATTCCCACAGGCAAAGCAGCGCTCACAGGCGGAAAAATCCATGAACAGCCTTAAGAAAGAGGGACTGCGGTGACAGAAGCGATCACAATTATCCTGGTGGACGATCACAGCATGGTGCGCATGGGGTTGAGGACCTACTTCAGCACTCTGAGCGACATCCAGGTGGTGGGCGAGGCCTCTACCGGAGAAGAAGCCATGCAGCTCGTCCAGCAGTTTGCCCCGGACGTGGTGCTGATGGATCTCATCATGCCCGGTATGGACGGCGTAGAGGCTACCCGCCAGGTGAAGAAGATCAGCCCGCGCACCCAGGTGATCGTGCTGACTTCGTACCACGAAGACGAGCACATCTTCCCCGCCATTCGCGCCGGAGCGCTTTCTTATGTGCTCAAAGATATTGACCCGGATGAGCTGGCAGAGGCCGTTCGCCTGGCGCGCGCAGGCGAGGCGGTAATTAATCCGCGGGTCGCCTCACGCCTGGTCAAAGAGCTTCACGGTTCACGCCAGGAAGAGGTGAACCCGTACAACGAACTGAGCGACCGCGAGCTGGAGGTGCTGCGGCAGATCGCGGCAGGCTTGAGCAACCGGGAGATCGCCGAGACCCTGGTAATCAGTGAAAAGACGGTGAAGAGCCATATTACCAACATTTTGAATAAACTGCATCTGGCCGACCGCACTCAGGCTGCGGTCTTTGCCTGGCGTTCGGGTATTGTCAGGCGAGACGGCTGAAGGGATCGTAACGGTAAGGGCGCTTTTCGAGATCGCACACAAGGATCAGCCCCAGGTCGGACCGGTTTTCCGACCTGGGGCTGATGCGGTTAATGCACCCGGCGCGTATACTCACGGCATAAGAAGGAGATTATTGTCATGAAAACACTGGTTCTTATGCTTGTTGCCCTCAGTTTGATCGCCATTCCGCCGGCGAGCTTAGCTGCCGCCCCGCAGGCGGCTCTCCCGGCGCTCGCCTCCGCCGGCGTTTCGGTAGTCTCGGAAAATGCCCCAGCCGCCCTGCAGGCCGATGCCCGGATGAGAATCCCGAAATCTCCAGTTCAAGGACAGGCGGAAACCATCTCACTGGCCTCCGCTTCCCTGCCGGTGAAGGTCGCCCTGGCTCTGCTGGTCGGGCTGATCGGCCTGCTGGCTTTCATGCCGTTTTTCCTCGAAGGAAACGACGGCTATCCGGAGCTGTAGCCGCCATACCGGCGGGTCACCGGACCCGGCCAGCAGGGCTTAAGCAGTATTCTTACGAAATCCTCGGGAAGGGATTACGCATGGGATGGGGAACCTCCGGCGCCGGGCGCCGGAGGTTCCCCATCCCTCTTTTATTCGTAGGCAGGACAGCCGTTTCCTCACAGACAATAGAATCAAGGTCCGGCAGTTTCGCTTCAGGCGCCGCCGAAATAACCGGGTTCGAGACAGACATGATCTTCCCCAATTTGGCTTGAACTGGTTCCAGATTAATCCCTGCTGTTCATCTGTAATTCATATTCAGGTTTTATAATGGTGATATTGTTGATCCAGTTAGGGCGTTTTAGGGGATAATAAACTGGAATGGAAACCCGAATGGAAGAAACATCTAACGCGGTCACGAATCCCTGGCAGGGACGGCTGAGGCAGGTGGGAGCCCGCCTGCGCAGCGCGCTCCCGTTCGCCTCCGGGGTTGCTGCCGCGCTCGCGGCCCTGCTCATCTACCGGCTGCTGGTTCCCGGCCCGCAGCCGCTCACAGTGAAGGAGGTGAACGAGTCGGTTGCCAGCGCGATGGCCTCGGCCACCCCGCCGCCCGCTTACTCAGCCCTGGTCTACCAGGCGATCCAACCCTCACTCGTCTTGATCCAGGCTGAACTCCCGGTGAGCGAGGGGGAAGCAGAGGATGTGCTCGGCAGCGGGGTCGTGATTAATGACCGGGGGGATATTCTCACCAGCCTGCATGTCGTTAAGGATGCTCTCGAAATCAACCTGATCTTCGCGGATGGAACGCGCGCTCAGGGCCAGATTCTCGGCATGCAGGAGGAGAATGATATCGCCGTCCTGGGCGCAAGCCAGCTTCCGGGCCTGCTGGCGCCTGCGGTCCTGGGCAACCCGAATGCGATGCGGGTGGGTGATGAGGTTTTCGCGGTCGGCAATCCATTTGGCCTGTACAGCTCGTTAAGCGCCGGGGTCATCTCCGGTTTCGACCGCTCTTTCACCCCGCCGGACAGCGGGCAGAATCTGGAGAAACTGATCCAGTTTGACGCCGCCGTCAACCCCGGAAACTCCGGCGGGCCGCTGCTGAACCGCGCCGGTCAGGTGGTCGGCATTGTGGTGGGGATCATCAACCCGACAGAGCAGGAAGTGTTTATCGGTATCGGTTTTGCCGTCCCGATAGAAACCGCCGCCGGCGCAGCCGGGATGCCGCCTCATTAATCAGTCTTCTACCTGGAAGACCTTTTAAGAACTAGGATTGATTTTATTGCTGTGCAGGGCTCGCAGGCCTGTGCCAGTCCGGCGCCCTGCACAACAACAAGAATTAATATTTCAGGATAGGTTAACAAGGTCTCAGAGACCTTCAGGGCCTTGAGGCAATTTCTCGAAGGGCGGCGCAGGCACATATTTCGTTGATCCTATGCACGGCAGGAGCAGCGATCTGTAAAGGAGAGGGGCAGATGAATCAAGACGTGAAATCGAAGAATGGGATGCCGATGGAGCGGGTGCTCTACGAAGTGAAGAAAGTCATCGTCGGCCAGGACCACCTGCTGGAAAGGCTGGTGGTGGCCCTCCTGGCTCGGGGGCATATCCTGGTGGAGGGTGTGCCGGGCCTTGCGAAGACCATGGCCATCAAGACCCTTTCCGAGGCCATCGGCGGCGAGTTCAAGCGCATCCAGTTCACTCCCGACCTGGTCCCGGCCGATCTGATCGGTACGCGCATCTACAACCAGAAAACCGGCGAGTTCACCACCTCCCTCGGCCCGGTCTTCACCAACCTGCTCCTGGCAGACGAGATCAACCGCGCCCCAGCCAAAGTGCAGAGCGCCCTGCTTGAGGTGATGCAGGAACGGCAGGTGACGATCGGCCGCGAGACGTACCGGGTTCCGGACCCCTTCCTCGTGCTCGCCACCCAGAACCCGATCGAGACCGAAGGGACTTATGCGCTCCCCGAAGCCCAGGTTGACCGCTTCATGTTAAAGGTTCTGGTTGGCTATCCGAATGCGACGGAGGAGTTCGTCATTGTGGAGAGGATGACCGGCGCCCTGCAGGCCGTGCAGAAGGTGCTCACCACCGAACAGCTCCAGGGCTTGCAGAAAGAGGCCGACCGGGTCTACGTGGACCCGGCCCTGATTGATTATGCGGTTCGCATGGTCACCGCCACCCGCCAGCCCCGCGAATACGGCTTGAAAGAGCTGGAAACCTATATCATGTTCGGTGCCAGCCCCCGTGCTTCGATCAACCTGATCCTTACCGCCCGCGCCCTGGCCTTCGTGCGCGGGCGCAATTATGCCCTGCCTCAGGATGTGACGGATATGGCCTACGATGTGATGCGGCATCGCCTGGTCCTCACCTACGAGGCTCTCTCCGATAATGTAACCAGCGATGATCTGCTCAGACAGATCCTCGAGCGCATCCCGGCCCCTGCGGTGCCGCTGCATGAACATACGAACCTCCGCGTCAGCGCCTGAAAACAGGGCCCCGGAACGGGTCACGCCCGAGCGCATCCTGCAGCGCCTGGACTGGAAGGTCATCCGCCGGCTGGATGGACTGCTGCAGGGTGATTACCGCAGCCTGTTCTACGGCTACGGGGTGGATTTTGCCGACCTGCGGGAATACCAGCCGGAGGACGACATCCGCTATATTGACTGGAATGTCACCGCCCGGATGAGCGCGCCCTATGTGCGCCAGTACGTGGAAGACCGTGAGATAACAGCCTGGTTTTTGCTCGACATCAGCCCATCCATGGATTTCGGTGTCCTGGAGAGCCAGAAACGGGCTGTGCTGATTGACTTCGTCGCCACCATGGCGCGCCTGCTCACACGCCATGGCAACCGGGTGGGAGCCCTCTTTTACGGCAGCCGCCTGGAGCGCACCATCCCCGCCCGGGGCGGGAGGCTTCAGGTGCTGCGCCTGATCAACGACCTGCTCAGGCAGCCGCGCCTGCCTCGCGCTCCCCTCACCAACCTGACCCCTCTCCTGCAGGGCGGGCTGAATGCCATCAAGAAGCGATCGCTCGTATTCATCCTCTCGGATTTCATCAGCGAGCCCGGCTGGGAGCGCCCCCTGCGCCTGCTTAACCAGCGCCACGAAGCGCTGGCGGTGCGCATCTGGGACCGGCGCGAGACCGAGCTGCCGGATATCGGCATGATCGTGATGGAGGATGCAGAAACCGGCGAGCAGATGTTCGTGGACACCCACGACAGGCAGTTCCGCGCCCGGTTCATGGAGGCCGCCCGCAGGCGAGAGGAAAACCTGAACCAGGTCTTCAAGCATGCCGGCGTGGATCACATCGCCATCTCGACCGAGGATGACCTGGTGCGCGCCATCGTGCGCTTCGCCCAGGAACGAAAACAGCGGAGAATGTAAACCGATGACCTTCATCTGGCCCGCGATGCTGGTATTTTTGCTGGTAGTCCCGCTCTTCGTGTGGCTTTACCTGCGCATTCAGGCTCGCCGCAGGCGCTTCGCAGCCAGCTTTGGCAGCCTGGGTTTCGGAGCCTCGCAGCTGGAAAGCGGGATGCCGGCTGTTCTGGGCCTCCGCCGGCACCTGCCCCCGGCCCTCTTCCTGCTCGGGCTGACTCTCCTCATGCTGGCCCTGGCCCGTCCCCAGGCGATGGTCAGCCTGCCCCGTGTCGAGGGCACAATCATGCTGGCGTTCGACGTCTCCGGCAGCATGGCCGCGGAAGACCTGGAGCCGACGCGCATGGAGGCCGCCAAAGTCGCGGCGCGGGAATTTGTCAAGCGCCAGCCCAGCACCGTGCAGATCGGCGTCATTGCTTTTAGCGAGAGCGGGTTCGCGGTGCAGAATCCGACCAACAATGCAGAATCCGTGCTGGCTTCGATCAACCGCCTGACCCCCGAACGCGGCACCTCGGTGGCAAACGGAATCCTGGCCTCATTGAAAGCGATCACTGCTCAGGAACAGGGCGCGGCCGCCTCCAACGGCGGGAATCTATCGCCCGAACAGGTCCTCCCAACCGAGGGCGATTATTCTTCGGCAGTGATCGTCCTGCTAACGGACGGCGACAATAACGTCCCCCCCGACCCGTTCGAGGTTGCCCAGGCGGCCTCCGATCTGGGCGTGCGTATTTACACAGTCGGCATCGGCAGCCCTGCGGGCGCTGTGCTGGAGGTGAACGGCTTTACCGTCTTTACCCAGCTAAACGAACCGGTGCTGAGGCAGATCTCGGAGATCAGCGGCGGCGAGTATTACAACGCCGCCACCGAGGAAGACCTGCAGTCAGTCTATCAGAACCTCACCCCACAACTCGTGGTCAAACCGGAGCAAATGGAGATCACCTCCATCCTGGCCGGCGCCAGCCTGCTGATGCTGCTCATTGGCGGGATTTTCTCGCTGCTGTGGTTTGGCCGCCTGCCTTGAGCTGTGGAGTGAATAGGAGGTAATTATGGGGATGCTCTGGCCCTGGGCTCTGCTGCTGCTTGGCATCATCCCGCTGGCGGTCGCAGCCTATATCTGGGTGCTCCGCCGCCGGCGCCGCTATGCGCTGCGCTTTTCCAGCCTGCTGCTGGTACGAGAGGCGCAGCCGCAGCGCTCGAACCTGCGCCGGCATCTCCCCTTCATCCTGTTTCTGCTTGCCCTGGCCAGCCTGATCATCGCCGTGAGCCGCCCGGTGGCAACCTTAATCGTGCCGGCCGGCAGGACTTCCGTGTTGATGGCGATGGATGTTTCCCGCAGCATGTGTTCCACCGATATCCAGCCCAACCGCCTGGAGGCAGCGAAAGAGGCGGCTCGAACCTATATCGACCGGCACACGGCAGGTGTGGAGATCGGGATTGTCGCCTTCGCCGGCTTCGCCCAGCTGGTCCAGCCGCCGACGACGGACCAGGAACTGCTCCACGACGCCCTGCGCAATATGACCACCGGCCGCAGGACCGCCATCGGCAGCGCCATCCTCGAAGCCCTGGACGCCATTGCTGAATTCAATGGGAACGTGGCTCCCAGCAGCCAGGATCCGAACTCCGGCGCCGGGATGCAGCCGCGGGCTGAAGGAGATTTCGCGCCAGATATTATCGTCCTCCTCACCGATGGAGCGAGCAATTCCGGGCCGCTGCCGGTTGAGGCTGCCCAGCAGGCTGTGGAGCGCGGTATCCGCATCTACACCATCGGCTTTGGCACCGCCATGGGCGGCGCCATGGACTGCGGCGACGGCTTTTGGGGCGGCGGGTTCGGCGGGGGCTTTGGAGGCGGGTTCGGCGGCGGGTTCCGGCGCGGGATTGATGAGCCCACCCTGAAGCAGATCGCAGCCATGACCGGGGGCGAATAGTACTCAGCCGTGAGCGCGGGCGAGCTGCAGAAAGTGTTCCGTGAGCTGCCCTCTTACCTGATCACCCGGAATGAGACTTTGGAGATCAGCATTATTTTCACCGCCGTGGGAGCAGCCTTCGCCGTCCTGGCCATCCTGCTCGCTCTCCTGTGGCATCCACTTCCCTGATCATTCCGGGTCTTCCGGTCTCGACGGAATAACCAGAACGAAGGGGCTGTCCAAAAAGTCTGGGCAGCCCCTTTCGCGTTTAAAGAAGATGTGATTCAATAGGGGGTATGAAGAAAAAAAGCTCGCCACCCGTGTTCAAGGAATATACCCAGGGGCAGATCGTCCTG
>JAEWYL010000153.1 GCA_023395675.1 Chloroflexota bacterium
TGACCGCCTGCATGCGCAAGTTGCTCACGATTTTGAATGCGATGATGCACTCCGGTACAATCTGGCAAGCGGATAAAGCGAAAACCAAAATCCCTGTTCCCGCTTGACATTTATCACAGCTGCTACGCACTTTCACGCCGCTTTCACCGGATTCACCGCCGTGCCCCTACGCACTTTCACGCCGCTTTCACCGGATTCACCGCCGTGCCCCGACACGCTTTCACGCCGGTTTCGTCACATGTAACGCCGCAGCCCTGCCCTGCGCGCGGCGGTTCAGGATTTCAGGGCCCGGGCTAACAGGCGGAACGGGGTGGCCAGCACATACAGCGTGGTGCGGATGGCGGCGTTGTGCCAGATGTTGCCGGCGTATTTCCACTGCAAGCGCGGGTCCAGGCAGACCGAGGAGACCTGCACCTGGCCGCGCACCTCGTAATGCGCGGCGAGCTGCTCCAGCACGTGGACCCAGATCTGGTCCTGCTGGGTGGTGCCCCCCATCAGCCGGAAGCCGAACTCGTAAATTGGGTCGCTGGGGCGGTCCACCGACTGCACCTGGGCCACCACCACCCCGTCGTCCTCGTAAGTGCTGAAATTGTTCCAGCCCGCCACCGGGAAGCCCTCGGGGGTCATCACGGTCAGGGTGGTATCGTCGGCGTAAAGCACCATCACCCCGGCGGCGATCGGGATCACGCCCGGCAGCCCGGGGAAGATGGGCAGTTTGCTGTCAATCAGGATCACCTCCCCCGGGCGGAAACCCGCCAGGGAGGGATAAAAATGGTTCGAAGCCGGTTGAAAACGGGCGAAATTTTCTCGCCACGCCTGCATCACCGCTTCAGGCGTGGTATCCACCCCGCTCAGGCGAACTTTGAAGGTCTTCTGCCATAACTGGCCAAACCCCTGGAGCGCCCCCGCCACTTTCCGCCCGGTCACGTTCAGGTTAATCGCCCCGGACGGCATCTCGCCCACTTTGAGCCGGTCCACCGGACGGGCCCAGTGCCCGGTATCGTTCTCGTCCACCTTCGATAGTTCCTCGTTCATGGAGCCTCCTGTCAACCTGTGCGGCCCGCGGCCGCAGTTCCCCCATCGTTATTTAAAGTATACCCTTAATGGTGTTTTGCCGATCTTTCCTGTCTGGTTTGGGCGCAGCCCCTACCCCTGCGCCGCCTGCAGCGCCTGGGCCTCGTCGCTGAAGATCTGGATGGCCTCGTTCAGGCGCGTCAGCTCGAAAATGGTCTGGTAGTGCTCGTTCAGGCCGAAAGCCAGCAGCTCGGTGCCCTGGCGCTGGGCTCGCACCAGCAGGGTGACCACCAGCCCGATGCCCGAGCTGTTCATATAGTCCAGCGCCGAAAAGTTGAGCACCACGGTTTTCACCGGAGGCCGGCTGGCCCGGGCAAAGGCGTCGATCAGGATGTTTTCGGCCTGGGCATTGACATGGCCCTGGATATCCATCACACGCACGGTCTCTCCGGTTTCACGGATCTGGGCAGATGCCTGGGTTCTTAACATATCGCCTCACTTCTCCTGTGGCGCGGGGCCTCCGGCGGCTCGCGCGGCGGGTGAATTGCGTTTGACCCCATCCTGAAAATATATTTTTCTGTGGTTGTGCTGGGGGGCTGCGCCTCCAGTACAACCACAGTACATTTTTGGATAGATACTTACCGTTCTCTCGCTGGGCCGGCGGGCGAGCGGTTCACTGGCCCCCTTCCGGATACAGGAACAGCTGGATCAGGTGGCCGGGGGCCCCGTCCGTCTCTCCGCCGGGCTCCTCGCCGGGCGAGGGGAGCGGGGCGGCCTGTTCGATCAGGAAAAAGCCCCAGCCCAGGGGACCTCCGGTCCAGATGGGCACTGTCTCGCGCAGCGAGCGCGGCCGTTCTTCAGCGGGCTGCTCTGCGGCGGCGCGGCCCCCCGGGGTCTGGCGAGAGAGGCAGATGCGCAGGGCAAGGCTCAGGGGCCCGCCGCCGCGCCGCGCCGCCGCACGCTGCACCGCGCTCTCCACCGCCGCCTGGATGCGCTCCAGGCGCTGCGGCGGGATGGACAGGGGGACCAGGACCTCACCCAACCGCCCGGACAGCTCGGCCGCGCCCGAAGGGACCCCGGCCGGGTATTCCGCCCGGAACTCGACCAGGGTGAGCCAGTTGGCGGCGCCTGCGGGCTGCTCAAAAGAGGAAGAGATCATCGGTCACTGTCCTTGCAAGCCGGGCCTGTCAGCGAGAGGCCGTTTTCCCGGGGAGCGCGCGCAGGTAATGGAAGATCGCCGCCAGGTCCTCGTCGCTCATCTGCCCATAGACCTTCCAGGGCATCACCTCGTGCAGGGTATGGCCCACCGGGTTCACCCCCTGGCGCATCAGGTTCAGGAACTCGGCCTCCGTCCAGCGCGAGAGCTGGCTGTTGGAGGTCAGGTTCGGGGCATAGGGGATCTCGGGCCCGGCGAAAGGCACCGCCCCGCCGGACAGCCCGTCGCCGTGGCAGTCCCGGCAGCCGCCCAGGCTGACCAGGTAAGCGCCGTACTCGGAGCTGCCGCGCTCGGGGGTCTGCCGGGCGGAGCGGATGGGCTCTCCCACCGAGGGCAGGCCGAGGACGCCCAGGGCGCTGAGCATTTTGGCGGGCAGGTTAGCCTGCACCTCGGGCAGCGGGCTGCGGACCGGCTCCAGGCTGCGCAGGTAGCCGATGATGGCGGCGGCGTCGGCGTCGCTCAGGTTGTAATAATTCGCCGAAGGCATGCTCTCCAGCTCGAAGCCGTCCTTATCAACCCCCTCACGGATGGCGCGGGCGATCTCCGCGTCGCTCCAATCGCCCAGCCCGGTCTCCGCGTCGGGAGTCAGGTTCGGCACCGAGGTCAGCACGTAAATGGGGCCCTGGCGGATCTCCTGAGAATAACCGGCCGGGGGCCACAGGCCCTGCCCGCCGGCGTGGCAGTCGGCGCAGCCCATCACGCTGCGCACCAGGTACTCGCCCCGGGCGAGGCCCTCGGGGCTGGTATCCGCCTGGATGGGGTACAGCGGCCGGTCTGCGAATTTCTGCTTGAATTTGACCTCGGCGAAAACAGCCAGGGCCGCGGTCAAGAGAAGCAGCAGCGCCGCCAGGCTGCCCAGTCCGATCCCGAACCATCTCAACACCTTTTTCATCCTCTTCCTCCCACTCCTGCTGCTCTTCTGAATAGATGAAAGGCCAGCCTCCCGCCCGGCGCGAACGCCTGGAGCTTTCCGTGCGGGCAATTGCCTCCCCCATTCGCATTCACCGTTCAGCGCAATATGATCGTGGACCGAGTTGGCAGTGTGGTGGCAGGAGACCGTGCGGGCAGCGCTTGCACAACCCCCACCCGATCGGGCTGAACTACCTGTCTCCAATGTTGATTAAAGCACTCTTTATTGTCGCCATGGTATAGGTGAGAGATACTTTCGATGACACAAAAAGTGATACAGGACGAGGGTGGTGCCCGGCCTGGGGACGAACTGTGGCTCAAACTTCACCCGCTGACCCCAAGCGCAGGAAAAAAGCTGTTCGCGCGCGGCGCCGTGAGAGAAAAGGGCGGCCAACGGTTCGCAGGCCCGCCCTCGGACCGGTGCGAGGCATTTTCACCGCCGGCCGGGATCACGGCCGGCAAACCGGTCATGGCTCCAAGCGGGGCAGGCAGGGCGGGGAAATGCCTTGCACCTGAATGCGCATCGCCTGGCTCCATCCGGCGCGAAACCCCGCGCCGGGCGGGCCCTGCACGCGCCTGCGCCGGCAGGCCCCCTCCCCAAAAAGCCGCTCACTTGATGGTAAAATTCAGCCTATGGAAATTGACGAGCCTTCCAGGCAGATTGAAGTGGAAAAAATCCATGCGGGGCGAGGCAGGGGCCTCACCCTGCTCTCCCTGCTCCTGACCCTGCTGGCGGTGCTGCTGGTGGGCCTGGCGGCGCTGCTGGGCCTGCAGCGGGCCGGGCTGATCGCAGAGCTGCCCGCCCTCTCCCGGCTGGAGGCCGCCTTCCGGCCCGAACCGCAGCCGGAGCCGCTCCTGGTGCAGGCGCCGGAGGAAGCCGGGGAGGGGGAGGAAGCGCTCAGCGAAGGCGAGATCGGCCTGGCGCCCCTGCCGACCGGCGCGGTGCAGCTCGCGGGCGGCATCTCCCGCCGCCTGAACCTGGACACCTTCATCCCGCGCGGGGCGCGCACCGAGGTGATCACCTACACCGTCAAAACCGGCGACAACCTGTTCGCCATCGCCGATTCTTACGGGCTGATGCCCGAGACCCTGCTGTGGGGCAATTTCGAAGTGCTGCAGGACAACCCGCACATCCTCAGCCAGGGCCAGGTGCTCAATATCCTGCCGGTGGACGGGGTCTATTACCAGTGGCAGAACGGCGACACCCTGGACGGGGTGGCAGCCAAGTTCGGGGTAGACCGCTGGGCCATCGCCGGGTACCTGGCGAACAATATTGACCTGACCGCCGTGGACGAGCCCAATTCCG
Source organism: Chloroflexota bacterium (assembly GCA_023395675.1). Lineage (GTDB taxonomy): Bacteria > Chloroflexota > Anaerolineae > Anaerolineales > UBA4823 > JAEWYL01. The sequence goes on from JAEWYL010000153.1 coordinate 4,446, forward strand.
GCGTCGAGCCGGGGACCTGGATCATCGTCGAGGGCGGCTCGCGGCCCATCCGCGACTGGGGCCCGCCCGCCATCACCCGCAGCAACCCGGCCTCGGCCCGCTACTACGGCGAGGGCCACTGCGGCTCGGTTTACGAGGGCGCCATCGGCGCAGGCGCGTTTGTCTGGCCCACCGCCAACCGCTCCATCTCGGGCTACACCTACAACTCGGGCGTGCACCCGGCGATTGACATCGGCGGGGCCATCGGCGACGCGGTCTTCGCCTCCGACAGCGGCGTGATCGTCTACGCCGGCTGGAGCAACTTCGGCTACGGCTACCTGATCGTGGTGGACCACGGCAACGGCTGGCAGACCGCCTACGCTCACCTGAGCTCGGTGGGCGTGTCCTGCGGGCAGAGCGTCTTCCAGGGCGGGGTGATCGGCGCGGTGGGCAGCACCGGCAATTCCAGCGGCCCGCACCTGCACTTCGAAATGGTCTACAACGGGGCCAAGCCGAACCCGCTGGACTACCTGCCCTAGCCGCCCGCCTGAGAGGGACCCAAACGGCGGCTGGTAACAACCCATCCCCCAACCGGTCTTTTCCGAGTGTTGGGGGGGGGGGGGGGGGGGCGGCGGGGGCGGGCGCGACGGGGGGGAGGGTTGCGCGCCCGCCCGGGGCCTCGGCGGCGGGCGTCACGGGGCGCGGCGTCTCGGGCTGCGCGGGGCCGGCCTCCAGCGGGCGGCAGGCGCTCAGCAGCAGGCCCAGGGCGAGCAGGGCCGCCAGCAGGCGGGTGAGGGAGAATGGCGCAGCGGGGGGGAAGGGGGAGTTCGTCATGCTGTTCCTGGCGATAGGCGAGTGTTGGGGGGGGGGGCGCGGGGCGGGGGCCC
>JAEWYL010000343.1 GCA_023395675.1 Chloroflexota bacterium
CTGTGGCGGCGGGTTGGGTTGCCGGTATCTCAGGGGGTGTGGGGAAGGACCCGGCGCTCTGCGTGGCGGGCTGGCTTGTGGGCGCCGCCGGCGGCGCGGACGGCGCGGCGCAGGCCGCCAGCAGCAGGGCGAGCAGAAACAGCGCCGGGAGGCGAGGGAGAGGGCCTTTCATCGCAGGACAGGGGCCGGGCGGTCCTGCAGGCGCAGCAGCCGCTGCCCGGCTGAGTGGAGGGTGTCTTCTCGCTTGGCGAAATTCAGCCGCACCAGGTGGTTCACCGGCTCCCGGAAGAAGCTGGACCCGGGCACGGCGGCCACCCCGATCTCCTTCGCCATCCAGCGGCAGAATGCGGCGTCGTCCGCAAAATTGAAGGCTGAGATATCCAGCAGGACGTAGTATGCGCCCTGGGGGCGGTTGTAGGGCAGGCCGGTGCGGTCCAGGTAGCTGAAGAACAGGTCGCGCCGGCGGGTATAGGCGGCCTGCAGCCCGGCGTAATAGGCGTCCGGGAAGGCCAGGGCGGTGGCCGCCGCCTCCTGCAGCGGGGCGGGCGCGCCGACGGTCAGGAAATCGTGCACCTTGCGGATGGCGCGGGTAGCCTCCGGCGCGGCGATGGTGTAGCCCAGGCGCCAGCCGGTGATGGCGTAGGTCTTCGAGAGCGAGCTGCACGAAATGGTGCGCTCGAACATGCCGGGCAGGCTGGCGATGTAGGTGTGGCGGTGGGGCGGGTAAACGATATGCTCGTACACCTCGTCGGTGATGACGTAGGCGTCGTACTCCTGCGCCAGCCCGGCGATCAGCTCCAGTTCCTGGCGGGTGAAGACCTTTCCGGTCGGGTTGGATGGGTTGCAGAGCACCAGCGCCCTGGCGCCCTGCTGGAAGGCGCGGCGCAGCTCCTGCGGATCGAAGGTGAATTCAGGGCCGCGCAGCCGCACCCAGACCGGCTCGGCGCCGCTCAGGATGGCGTCGGCGCCGTAATTCTCATAAAATGGGGAGAAAATGATCACCCGCTCGCCGGGGTTGCACACCGAGAGCAGGGCCGCCATCATCGCCTCGGTGCTGCCGCAGGTGATGGTGATATGCGCCTCGGGGTCGAGCTCCAGGCCCATGAAGCGCGAGGCCTTGAGGGCCAGCGCAGCCCGCAGGCGGGGCGAGCCCCAGGTGACCGCGTACTGGTGGTGCCCTTCGCTCAGGGCGCGCCGGGCGGCCTCCACCAGTTCCTGCGGCGGGTCGAAGTCCGGGAAGCCCTGCGCCAGGTTGATGGCCCCGGTTTCGTCGGCGACCCGGGTCATCTCGCGGATGACCGACTCGGTAAAGAGGGAGATGCGCCTGGAGGTGCCGGGCATGGCCTAAGCGCTCATCTCTTCCCGCACCGCCTGGTAGAGCGTCTCCGCGCGCAGGTCGCTCAGGCTGTAGCAGGGGGCTTCCATATGCTCCGCCAGGGTCTGCGCCAGCCCCTGGTCGAAGGCGGCGTGCTCCATGTTGATCACCACGCAGCGGATCTCATCCTCGGCGATCTCTTCGGCGATGCGGTGGGCCTCCTCCTGGGGCGGGGTCGGTCCCAGAGAGACGTTGCCGGCGCCGTCGGTGAGCAGGATGACCAGCGGGTTGATGTCCGGGTGCGCCAGCCGCTCCCGCTGGATGACCTCGTGCGCCAGCGCCAGCCCGGCGGACAGGGGCGTCTTGCCGCCCACCGGGATATCCGCCAGAGCCCGCCGCGCCAGCTGGACCGAGTTGGTGGGGGGCAGCACCAGGGTGGCGCGGTCTTTCTGGAAGACGATCAGCCCGACCCGGTCGCGGCGCTGGTAGGCGTCGGTCAGCAGCGAGAGGATGGCGCCTTTCGTGGCCGTCATACGCTCGGCCACCGCCATGGACCAGGAGGCGTCCACGACGAACAGCACCAGGTTGGCGGTTTTCTTGACACGGATTTTGCGCTGGTAATCGCTGGAACGGATGGCGAAGGCCACGCGCTGGCGCTGCTCGCCGCGTTCGCGCTGGAAGGGCGCCGCAGCGCGCAGGGTGGCGTCGAAGGCCAGGTCCTCGGCCCGGCCCGGGGAAGGGCGGGCCATGATATAGCGCCCGCGCTTGCGGTCGGTGCGCGTGCGCGAACGCCTGCCGCTCTGCCGGCGGCTGATGCGGTCCAGGGGGCTGTCAATTTTTCGCGGGGTGAAGGGCTGCCCGACTTTGACCTTTTCGCCGCCCTCCCACCAGTTGGCGCGGCCCTGGTCGAACACCGACTGCTGCGAGGGCTCGCCCGGGGGAGGCAGGTTAGAGGCCTCTTCCGGTGTGACTTCGGGCCTCATCCCTTTTTTTTTTCGGGGCTGCCCTCCGCTTCGGGCACGGGCTCCGGCTCTCCGGCAGGGGCGGCCGAACCCTGGAGCTGCTCGATGCGCTCCTGCAGGTCCTCCATGCTGACCTCGGCCTGGTTGAAAATGCCGCGTTTGATGCGGTGGGGCAGGGCCAGTTCCGCCGCCAGGGCGATATCCCGGTCGGTCACAGCCAGCCGGCCCTCGAAGGCGGCGTGCGCCCGGGCGGTCTTCAGGATCACCAGGTCGGCGCGGTGCCCGTCCACGTTGAGCGAGGCGCTCAGCGCGGCGATGGAGAGCAGGTCGCGTTTGGTGTGGGTCACCCGGTCCACCAGGGTGCGCGCCTCCTCGATCTGCCGCGAGAGCTCCTCCTCCTGGGTCATGAACTCCTGGCGGAACTCCTCGGCGCTGGCCTCGAAATCCAGGTTGCGCTCCATGATCTGCACGCGCTCGCGCGCGTCGCGGATGCCGTGGATCTCCACCGAGAGGGCGAAGCGGTCCAGCAGCTGCGGGCGCAGGTCCCCCTCCTCGGGGTTCATCGTGCCCACCAGGATGAAGCGGGCCGGGTGCGAGAAGGAGATCCCCTCCCTCTCGACGATATTCATCCCCATGGCGGCGGAGTCCAGCAGCAGGTCTACCACGTGGTCGTCCAGCAGGTTGACCTCGTCAATATAAAGCAGGCCGCGGTTGGCCGCGGCCAGGACGCCGGGCTCGAAGTGGCGCTCGCCTTTCTGGATGGCCTTTTCAATGTCCAGGGTGCCCACCACCCGGTCTTCGGTGGCGGAGACCGGCAGGTTCACGAAGGGGGTGGTGCGCAGTTCCACCGGCAGGGTATCCCCACGCGAGACCCGCTCGCGGCACTCGGTGCACCAGGTATTGGGGCGGTCGGGATCGCAGCCGAAGCGGCAGTCGGACACGACCGCAACTTTGGGGAGCAGGGCGGCCAGGGCCCGGGCGGCGGTGGATTTCGCCGTGCCCCGCTCTCCGCGGATCAAAACCCCGCCGATGCGGGGATCTACAGCGTTCAAAACCAGGGCGCGGCGCATGCGCTCCTGCCCAACGATGGCGGTAAATGGATAAATGGGCGGCATTTCAGTCCTCATGCGACGAATAAATTCATCACATAATCTTATCACAAAGGTTGCAAACTTTCCCCTTACCCTTTATAATGTATACACATCTAAATCCGAATCTGGAGCAAGTATTAGTTATGGAACAAAATGAAGCCACCAACGGGATGGGGGTTGGACCCGAAAGAGACCACGCGGTTGATTACCAATCGACAGAGAATTCGGCCCAGGAGCAGCCCTCAATGGAAATGCTGCTGGAAGAGGAGGGCGGATTAAGCCTCGACCTGCCGAAACAAGGAGAGGTCCGCACGGGCGTTATCGCCACGATCCGGGACAACGAAATCCTGGTCAGCGTGGGTACCAAATCCGAAGGTGTGATTTCCGGCCGGGAATTGGAGGCAATCCCCAAAGAAGAGCGTGAGTCTTTGCAGGTCGGTCAGGAAGTTCCCGTTTTCGTGGTTGTTCCTGAAGATCAGAACGGCAACATCGTCCTTTCTTACACACGGGCGCGGGAAGAGCGCGACTGGATGGATGCTGAGCAGTATCTGCAGGACGGCACCGTCTTCGACAGCAAGATCGTCGGCTACAACAAGGGCGGCCTGATCGTCCCGCTCGGCAACCTGCGCGGCTTCGTACCCGCCTCGCAGATCAGCCTGCTGCGCCGCTCCTCCATCAGCGGAGATACTCCCGAGCAGAAGTGGAGCCGCATGGTGGGCGAGCCGGTCAAGGTGCGCGTGATCGAGGTAGACCGCGAACGCCGCCGCCTCATCCTGTCGGAGCGCCAGGCCCTGCAGGAGACCCGCGAGAGCCTGAAGGACCGCCTCCTGGACGAGTTGACCGAGGGCGATGTTCGCACTGGCCGTGTGACCAGCGTGGCCGAGTTCGGCGCTTTCGTCAATATTGACGGCGCGGACGGCCTGGTCCACCTGTCTGAAATCTCCTGGGAGCGCATTCAGCACCCCAGCGAGGTGCTCAAGGTTGGGCAGGAAGTCCAGGTCAAGGTGATCAGCGTGGATCACGAGCGCAAGCGCATCGGCCTCTCCATCCGCCAGCTCCAGAAGGATCCCTGGATCCAGAAGGTAGAGGGCCTGCGTGAAGGCCAGCTCATCGAAGGGCAGATCACCCACCTGACCAAGTTCGGCGCTTTTGCCAGGCTGGACGAGGACCTCGAAGGGTTGATCCACGTCTCCGAGCTGAGCGAGCAGCGCATCAACCACCCTAAAGAGGTGGTGAAAGAGGGCGACCAGGTGACCCTGCGGGTGATCAAGGTGGATCCCGAGCGCCGCCGCATCGGCCTGAGCCTGCGCAAGGTGGCCTCCGCCGCTTACCAGGACCTGGATTGGAAGATGGAACTGGCCGGCGAGGTCAGCGAGACCAAAGATGAGGCCCCGGAAGAAGCTCAGCCCGCAGAGGCCCAGCCCGCAGAGGCCCAGCTTGAAGAGACGGCTGAGGCTGAGGCGGTCGAGGCAGAGCCCGTTGCGGCAGAGGCAGTCCAGGAAGAGGTCGTTGAAGCAGAGCCGGCTCAGGAAGAGCCGGTCCAGATGGAGCAGGACGAGCCCGCCGCTGAGGCCCCTTCTGAGGAAGAGGAAGCTGAAACGGACGCAGAGCCGTCCGAGCCAGAGGAAGAGTAAGTCTTCGTTTTTAGCAGGGCGCATTCCTCGTAGAGGAATGCGCCCTTTCTAAAACCTTAAACCCAGGCCGCTGGGGCGGGCAGGGCTGCAGGGGGGCTGGCGACCGCAGGGGGCGATACGACCGGCGCTAATCTTAGAATCCTGTTAACCTTACGTAGATACAAGCCGGAAGCCTGCGAGATCGGTGAAACTTTGGTAGAATCAAAACTGGACAAATTGTCTCAGAATGGGCGCAGCAAGAATATGCCCTGGTACGGGCTCCTACCCGGCGATAAATCCGGGCTTTACGGGCCGGCGTATAATTTAACAACAGGGCTGTTATCCAGGAAGTTGTCTCAATAATCGGTGCGGCGCCGGCCTGGCCGAAGCGCCCGGTCTGGCGCCAAACCCTTTCTTGAGCCGGCAGTCAGTTTTGCGAATAACGGATCAATCGCCGTTTTTCTGTTCCTACTAGTAGGAGGTACTTACTTTGTCTGGCATGGAGCGTTTTACACAAAGAGCACGTCGTGTGCTCAGTTTGGCCCACCAAGAGGCCGAACGCATGCGCCATAACTATATTGGCACAGAGCACCTGCTCCTGGGTCTGATCCGGGAGGAGGGGGGCGTTGCCGGACGAGTGTTGCGAGAGCTGGGTCTGGATGCAGAGCGCGTCCAGGAAATCGTTGAACGCTTGACCGGTACCGGTCAGTACCGGGGGGGCAAGCTGGATCTCTCCCCCGGCACACAACAGGTATTAGAGTATGCGGTGGAAGAGGCCCGCCGGATGGGCCACCACTATATCGGCACCGAGCACCTGCTGCTCGGCCTGGTCCGCTACGGGGAGGGCATCGCCCTGGACGTCCTGCGCAAGCTGGGCATCACCCCCGAGCAGATCCGCCGCCAGACGCGGCGCGTGCTCCAGGAGAGCACCGCCACGCGCCGCACCAGCGGTCCCGAGACCAAGGGCGGCGGCAAGCAGGAGCAGCAGAAGCCCAAGACGCCCATGGTGGACCAGCTTGCCACCGACCTGACCTCTCTGGCGGAGGACGGCAAGCTGGACCCGGTCATCGGGCGCCAGATGGAAATCGAGCGGGTCATCCAGATCCTGGCCCGCCGCACCAAGAACAACCCGGCCCTGATCGGCGAGCCCGGCGTCGGTAAGACCGCCATCGTCGAGGGCCTGGCTCAGCGCATCATTGATGGGGACGTGCCCGCCCCGCTGCTGAACAAGCGCGTGCTGCAGCTTGACGTGGGCTCGCTGGTCGCCGGCACCATGTACCGCGGCCAGTTCGAAGAGCGCCTGAAGCGGGTAATTGATGAGCTGAAGGCCTCCGGCGCGATCCTCTTCATTGACGAGGTCCACATGCTGGTGGGCGCCGGCGCGGCCGGCTCCTCGGTGGACGCGGCCAATATCCTCAAGCCGGCCCTTTCCCGGGGCGAGCTGCAGGTGATCGGCGCCACCACCCTGGAAGAGTACCGCAAGCATATCGAGAGCGACGCGGCCCTGGAGCGCCGTTTCCAGCCCGTCACCGTGGAAGAGCCTTCCCTGGACGAGACCATCGAGATCCTGAAGGGCGTGCGCGGCGCTTACGAAGAGCACCACCGCCTGACCATCTCCGACGACGCCCTGGAAGCCGCCGCCCACCTCTCGGCCCGCTACGTCACCGAGCGCTTCCTGCCGGATAAGGCCATTGATCTGATCGATGAGTCCTCCTCGCGGGTGCGCATGTACAAGAGCCCGCAGGCCAAGACGGCCAAAGAGCTCATGTCTCAGCTGCGCCAGCTCCGGCAGAACCACGCCCTGGCCATCGAGGACAGCCGCTACGACGACGCCCAGGATTACCTGGAACGCCAGGACGCCCTGGAGCGCCAGCTCGAGCGCCTGCGCACCGGTTGGGACCGGGCCAGCAGCCCGGTGGTCACCGCCGAGGACATCGCCGAGGTGGTCTCGATGTGGACCGGCGTGCCGGTGATGCAGATCGCCCAGGAAGAGTCCCAGCGCCTGCTGCAGATGGAAGAGGAGATGCGCAAGGTCATCATCGGGCAGGAAGAGGCGATCCAGTCCATCGCCAAGGCCGTGCGCCGGGCGCGCTCCGGTCTGAAGGACCCGCGCCGCCCCATCGGCTCGTTCATGTTCCTGGGCCCCACCGGGGTCGGGAAGACCGAGCTGACCAAGGCCCTGGCCCGCTTCATGTTCGGCAGCGAAGACGCCCTCATCCAGCTTGATATGTCCGAGTTCATGGAGCGCCACACCGTCAGCCGCCTGGTCGGCGCGCCTCCCGGCTACGTCGGTTACGAGGAAGCCGGGCAGCTCACCGAGGCCATCCGCCGCCGGCCCTACTCGATCGTCGTCTTCGACGAGATCGAAAAGGCCCACCCGGAGGCCCACAACATGCTGCTCCAGATCATGGAGGAGGGCCACCTGTCGGACGCCAAGGGCCACAAGGTGGACTTCCGCAACGCCATCATCATCATGACCTCCAACGTGGGGGCCGATATGATCAAGCGCCAGAGCAATGTGGGCTTCGCCCTCAAGCGTGACGAGGCCACCGAAGAGCGCCTGGCCTACGAAGAGATGCGCAAGAAGCTGATGGATTCGCTCAAGCGGGTCTTCCGCCCCGAGTTCATCAACCGCCTGGATTCGGTCATCGTCTTCCGCTCGCTGACCAAGGAGGACATCAAGCAGATCGTCCAGCTTGAGCTCAACAAGGTCGCTCAGCGGCTGGAAGAGCACAGCATCGTGCTCAACGCCACCCCGGCGGTTCTCGAGCGCTTCGCTGACGAGGGCTTCGACCCCGAGATGGGCGCCCGCCCGCTGCGCCGTGTGATCCAGCAGCAGGTGGAGGACCCCCTGTCCGACTCCCTGCTGGCCGGCGAGTTCGAGAACGGCGACACCATCGTGGTGGACGTGATCGAGGGCGAGGTCAAGCTGCGCCGCTCGGAAGAGCAGGCAGCCCCGCCCGGATCCTCCGAAGAGGCCGTCCCGGCCGCATAAGCGCTGAATCAACTGCAACGAAAAACCCTAAAGGTCTTCAAGACCTTTAGGGTTTTTTTATCGAAGGGGCTGTCCCGCAGTTACGGTTTTACGCCGGAGCGCCCATCTATTTGAGAGGGAATAAGATGCGGGTGCTGAGCGCCTCCGGGGCCACCTGCATCGGGTCGTTCAGGTAGAATTCGTAGCTCTCGCCGGTGGGGACGTACCCCTGGCGGGTGATGAACTGGGTCAGGGCTTCGTAAGCCGGGGGCATGCTGTCGTAGGGGCCGCTGAACACGCACACGGCGGCTTTCCCAGCCGGGAACTCGCAGAACTGGATCTCGCCTGCTCCGGGCAGGGCCCTGGCGACCGGGAAGCCTGCCTCGACCTCCAGGTTCTCCATGTCCATGTTGAAATAGCCGCAGAAAGGCGGCCCGGCGGGCGCCTCCCCGAGCTGGCCCAGGTACTGCGCAATTTTCCCGTACGCCTCGCCCAGGAAGCGGGGCAGGTCCTGCGCGCGGGTGCGGGCCCGGATGGACAGCACCGGCTGGGCCGGCTGGTCAATGATCTCGCAGCCATACTGCTTGAAAAGGTCTTCACTTGGCATGGGATTTTCCTCCAGGGAAGGGTAGAACATTTGTTTGTTGCGTAATCCCATTATACACCCGTTTGTGAAAAACGGAACACGAAAAACAAACCACCCTGGAATCAACTTTAGAAACTATCCTAAAAAAAGTATGTTGTTATGTGAGGCGCTGAAGGCGCCCCACATAACAACATATTCACTTTTCAGATAGGTATTTAGGGTTTTCCTTCGCCTTCACCGATTCTGATTGTCAAAATGCATTAGGGTAGCCCTCCACCCCTCAATTCCGCCTCCGCAGCCTCAATCCTGGCCTGCGCTTCAAGGTCCAGCTCATCCAGGAAATCGTACTGGAAGCTCTCCCCGGCCTGCTGCATCACCCGGCCGTCTTTCCAGCCCTCCTCCCTGATCAGGCTCAAGAGCAGCCCGCTGTCCAGGTCGAAGGTGTAAGTTTCCTCCAGCACCGGGGGCCGGGTGGTCTTTTCGTAGCGCAAGAACACTACCCAGGCCATGGCGCCGTCTACTGTCTGCATCCAGGCGCGCACCTCGCTCAGCGTGAACTGGCCCTGTCCCTGGACTCTCCCTTCCCCCCGGAGCACGGAAGCCAGGATGCCCGCCCGCGTGCCGTCCCGGGTCAGAGCACAGTCGCCGACGCGCTGCCCGGCGTTCACCGTCCCGCTCTCGGGCAGCAGCAGGTTGGCGATCGTCCCGTTAGCCAGGTATACGATGCGGTTCGCCATGGATTTTTCTCCTTCCATGTCCTGCCAGCTTTCGTCCAGCCCGCGCGGGCAGGGGCCAGTCGCCGGGTTGTACTGCATCCAGCTCTCCCCGGCGAAGGGTGGTAAGGAGAAGGGGATGGAGGGCGAATACTCCGTCCTGTAAGTCGTGTGCACCCAATTCGCCCCAAGGAAGGCTTCCAGATTCTTGTCCCCCAGTTCCTCCAGCAGTGCAATGATTTGCGGCAGGGCGGTCAGGGGGTCTTCCTGAGAGTAGGTCCAGCTGTGGATTGCATAGGATTGCAGCTCGGCTGCGGCGGAGGCCAACCGGGCGGCGGTATCGTCGTCCAGAGTCTCCAGGAATTTGTATTCGAAGGTCTGCCGGTTCTCCGGGTCGGGGTAGATTTCGTCCCCGGACTTCCAGCTCTGCTGGATGAGTCTTTCGATGAGCAGTCCGGACTGCAGGTCGAAGGTGAGTGTTTCCTCCCGAACAGGAATGCGATCGCTTCTACCTTCGAAACGGGAATAGACCCTGAGAAATGCCTGATCGTCGCCGGGTGGATACCAGGCTCGGGCTTCTTTCAAGATATTACTGTTCGAAATGCTCGCTTTCGCGGCAATGCGCATCGCCAGAAGCCCGGCCTGAGTGCCGGC
>JAEWYL010000050.1 GCA_023395675.1 Chloroflexota bacterium
TCCGCCACGATTTTTCCGGACTGGCGTTCGTATTCACGCAGCACTTTGTCCCGCAGCTCCCACTGGTGAAAGGACCCGATGATCATCAGGGTGTAGGCCAGGTCGAAGCGGAAATCGGTCACCTCGCTGCAGGTCCAATCGATCAAAACGGCGCTTTCCCCGAGAGTTTCCACATGCTCTTTGAGCAGCAGATTTCCAGGGTGGTAGTCCAGGTGGGCGAGCACCAGGTGCGTGCTTCCGATATCGCCCTGGTGGCGAAAAAGCCAGTCCCAGGTGGGCCAGAAACCCGGCAGCAGCAGGCTCTCCACCCGGCTACGGCTTTCAGCGAATGACTGTTCGATAATACTATCCTGCCCGGCCGGTTCGAAACGCTCTGGTTCAGGGACGATGGCCCGCCAGTTCACCTCATGCAGGCGGGCAAGCAGGCTGCAGAACAGCTCGATCAGCTCCTCCTTCTCACCGGAGGAGGAATGATAGAGCTCAACAGCCAGCGGCCGCCCTTGAATGCGCTCCATGAGCAGGAAAGGCAGGCCAAAGGGGGAAGTCTCGCCGGCGTCATGCAGAAAAACACGCGGCACCGGGTAGCCGACCCGGTGCAACCCTTCCAGCGCCTGGATCTCTTTGTTGGCCCGCTCCAGCGCGTTATATCCCGGATAGATGCGCAGGATCAGCTCCTCTCGCGCCCGGCTGCCGAAAGGACCCTCGTTCAGGGTGAAAGAATAGACTTCGTTTTCCCAGCCGGAATTGATCGCTGCGAAATCCTGTATGCTAAGCGAGCGGGCCTGTGGATAGGCGCGGCGCAGATAGTGGGCCAGTTGGGAGGATTTTTTTGCCGCCAGCTGGTGAGCGTGAAGCCCTTTCAGGGCGCGGCCGAAGTAGTGGCGCAGCAGAGGCAGACGCTCGGTGCCAGGGACGCTGGCAAGGCGGTGAAAGGCACAGCCCAGCTTACCCCGGCTGAGCAGGTGATGTTTGTCGGCCATGATGTTCCCTCGCCATTGAAAAGGTCGGGGCTTACGCAGTGATGATTTTTCTGTCGCTACTGGCAGAGATTATGGTTCATTATATACCAGTACTACAACAATTAATGCTGCTCTGGTCCACGAAAAGATAACGAAGGGGTTTATTTGTGCGCGGCGGAGCGGCGCATAGATCACCTTCAAATTTACAACGTTTGCGCGCTCCCGGCTGGTTTCAGCCGGGAGCGGGTGCGGGAAGCCGGATCAAGGGATGCGGAGCCGGGCTAGACCGCCCTGTCTGCGGGTACGCCGCACTGCTCAAACAGGCGGGCTGCCTGCTCCAGGTCACCCTGAGCCAGGGCAGTTTCACCCAGCTCTCGGAGCAGCCGGCCGCGGGTCTGGAGCGCCCGCGCCAGCTCGATGCGGCTGTCCTGCGCCTGCAGTGCAGCCGACGCCTGGTCCAGGACCGCGCGGGCCTGCTCGTTCTGGCCCAGAGCCGCCAGCACCTCCCCCTGCACGCGCTGGATAATCGCGGCGTAAAAATCAATCTGCAGCTCGCCGGCTGAGGCCAGGAAACTCTGGATGAAGTCCAGGGCCTCGCGCGCCCGGCCCGCGCCGGACAGGGCGCGCGGGTAGAGCATGGCGGTGAACAGCATCGCCACGCGGTTCTCCAGAGGTTGGTAGAGCTCGATCTGTGCCTGCGACAGGGCGATCGCCTCTTCCCACCGCTCTTCTTTGATCAGCTCGTACACCAGGGCAAAGCGGCTCCAGCACTGCAGGATCACCTGGCGCAGTTCATCCGCCGTCTCGACCGCCCGGCGGGCACATTCCAGGGCTGCTTCCCGCTCTCCCAGGTCCGAGAGAATCATACTCTGCAGCCCGTAAAGCCAGACCACCAGGCGGCGGTCCCCGGTCTGCTCGGTCAGCGGGAACCGGGATTCGACCAGAGCAAGGGATTCCTTGAGCCTGCCCTGGCCAAACAGGTTGTTGCTCTCGGAAAACCCGGCCCAGGAGATGCGGTCGAGCGAGCCGATCCGCTCACCAATTTCCTGATCTTTACGGGCGCAGGCAATCCCTTCTTCCCAGCGGGCCAGGAAGAACAGATCTTCAGCCAGAAATTCGTAGCCGAGCGCGGTGGCAAAGGGATAATTTTCTCGCTCGCCCAGCTCCACACAGGCCCGGGCCCACTGCATGCTCTGGTCGATCAGAGCCAGGTGCTGGTATGCGCCGGAGAGATAAGCGTAGATATAGGTCAATGGCAGGGGCAGGTTGGCCGGCTCTGCCAGCTCGCGGGCCTGGTGGAGAAAGGTAATGGACTTCGAATGCAGCCCGTGGTAGTGCAGGTAGCGCCCCTGCATGCTCAGGTTGTTTGCCAGCTCCAGGAGCTGGGTGTCCGGGTTCAGGTCCTGCTGGGCCTCCTGTAAGAGCTGGTACCCGCGCTCGTCGCCCACTTGGGCATAGGCGGTGGCAATCTTGTTCTTCAAGACGGCGCGCATCTCGCGCTGCTTTTCAGCCTCGGTTTCCGGCTGCCCTGCCTCTTCCTTCAGGGCAGCCAGGTGTTCGAGGGCCAGCCCGTAGCGCTCGGCTGCCAGGTAAAACAGGCCCCGGCGGGTCTGCAGGTCGCCGGCTGCCTCCTCGATTTCAATCAGGTGTAAGGGCAGGTCCAGCGCCTGCCCGCATTCGGAAGCCAGGGCGTAGTAGCGCAGCGCCTCATCGTAGGCATACAGGCCGTCTGCATTTTCAGCCGCCAGGACGGCGTAATGCAGGCCCTTCTTCAGATCGCCGCCGTGCAGGAAGTGGTGGGCCAGGTCCTGCACCGGCAGGCCGGAGGCGGCCGGCGGGTAGAGCTGCTCCAGGCTCTCGGCCAGGCGCTGGTGAAGGCGCCGCCTGCGGATCGGGTTCAGTTCCTCGTACAGCACTTCGCGGATCTTGTCGTGGGTAAAGCCGAAGACCTCCTCGCCTTCGGGGCGCACCAGTTGGGCAGTCAGGGCCTCATCCAGCGCGTCGAGCAGCTTATCCTCCGGGCTGCCGGTGAAAGCGGCCAGCAGGCCGAACTCGAAGGTCTTGCCCAGCACTGCAGCGTGATGGAGGACCTCGCAGGTCTGCGAGTCAAGCCCGTCCAGGCGCCGCCCCACGGCCTCTTTGATGCTCTGCGGGATGGCCAGCTCTTCGATCTCGCGGCGCTCCCAGGCGCCGTCCCGGCGGTAAATCTGGCCCGCCTCGATCAGGGCTTTGATGGTTTCTTCAATGAAGAAGGGGTTGCCCTCGGTCTCACGGTAGATCGCCAGGGCGAAATCCAGACTGATCTCCTGCTGTCCGAAAAGGACGGCCAGGAGAGCCTGGCAGTCCTCCAGTCTTAAGCGTCCGAGCGGCAGGCGGGTCATCGAGGCCAGGCGTTCCCGGCTCCATTCTGCCAGGGCCGAGCCCAGCGGGTGCGAGCGGTCCAGCTCGATCTCCCGGTAGGCAGCCAGGAGCAGGATACGTTCGCCTCGCAGGCGGCGCAGCAGGTAGTGCAGCAGGGAGAGGGTGCCCCGGTCGGCCCAGTGCAGGTCGTCTATGAAGAGCAGCAGCCCGTTCTCGGAGGCCAGCCGCTGCAGAAAGCGGGCCACGTGATCGAACAGGCGCAGGCGCTCTTCTTCGGGCGGGATCGTAGGGTTGGGAATCTGGGGCCCCAGCCGGGCTTCGATCACCGGAGCCAGCCGGGAGAGCTCGGCCGCCAGGCTCCCCAAACGTTCCCTCAAGGGGGCTTCGGGTTGGGCACTGGCCCATTCGCCCAGCGCTTCCGAGAGCGGCAGGTAGGGAATGGCGGCTTCGTATTCGTAACACCCGCCCTGGAGCACGGCCGCACCCTGCAGCCGGGCGTAGGCGGTGAACTCGTTCGCTAGGCGAGTTTTGCCCACCCCGGGTTCGCCGGAGAGCAGCACGAGCTGGGCCTGGCCCTGGCTGGCCAGCGACCAGCGCAGGCGCAGATCCTGGAACTCTGCGCTGCGCCCGATCATTCGCCCGCGGGCGATCCGCTCCAGAAGGCTCTCCTTCAACGGCTTTTCCGCGCTCTGGAGCGGGCCGGCAAGCTCGGGGAGGAACTGGCTTTCGGGCTGCGGTTCGCCCGCGCGCAGGCGGTTCAGGGCTGCCAGCACTTCTGCGGCGGAGGCGGGCCGGTCCTCCGGGCGCTTGGAGAGCAGGCGCAGGATCAGCTCTTCCAGGGCCTGGGGGAGGTTGGGCTGGTAGGTGCTGGGCGGCACAACCGGCGCGTACAGGTGCTGGGAGATGACGGCGATGGGGTCGTCGGCGGTGAAAGGCAGCCGCCCGGCTGCCAGCTCGTAGAGGATCACACCCAGGGCATACAGGTCCGCCCGCGCGTCCACTTCCTTTCCCAGCGCCTGTTCCGGGGCCATATAGAAGACAGAACCGGCGATGGTTCCTTCCATTGAGATACGCGTGGACAGGCTGCGCGCCAGCCCAAAGTCGCTCAGTTTGACGTTTGGTCCAGTCCAGAGAATATTCTCCGGCTTCAGATCCCGGTGGATAATGCCCTGCCGGTGGGCGTGCTCCAGGGCGGAGCACACCTGGCTGGTGACCGCAAGGCTCTCTTCCAGGGTGGCTGGGGGCCGGTCGTGAAGGTTCGGGCCTTCCAGCAGCTCCATAATGATGTAAGTGCTCTCGTCTTGCTCGCCGAAGACAATCACATCATAGACGCCCACGATATGAGCATGGTTGAGCTGCGCGGCTGCGCGCGCCTCTCGCAGGAGCTGGCTGCGCCTTGTATCTCTCCGCTCTGGCTGTGTCCCCTGGTTTTCCAGCAGCTTGACCGCCACATCGCGCCCCAGCAGCAGGTCATGAGCGCGATAGATTACCCCCATGCCCCCTCGACCGATTTCCGCCTCGATGCGATAACGATTGGACAGTTGCTTGCCGATCATTCAGGCTGAATCCCTCTCATGCGTACGATCGAACAGGCGTGTTTTCCGGTTAATTCTGCAAACGTTGTCCAATTATATCAGCCAGAGGCTTTCCGGCTCGGGTCAGGCTTTGAATATGCCGGTCCCCCGGACTCTCACCCTTCCGGGTCTGGCTTTCGCCTTGATAAACCCGGAATCCCGCCGCGCACCGCCATACCGGTTTCCCTCCCTTGATGGTATAAACGGCTGGCGCTTGAAGATGGGCAGTCTATCCCTGCTCCGTTTTCCGGCCTTCGATAAGTACCTCTAAAAAAAGTTACGTTGTTGCGCTGAGGGGTGCGCCTCCAGCGCAACAACGCAATTATAAAATTTTAGGGTAAGTTTTTAATGATCTCAAGGAGATGACCGATGACCGTACCGGATGCAGACACTGTTTATCTCATCACACGCAATGGAATGGGACAGGCAGACGCGGATTTGCAGCAGCACCTGATGGGGACATTCCTCAGGCTGCTGGATGAGAACGACATCCTCCCGGCCGCCATCTGTTTTTTCACCGAGGGAGTTTACCTGGCGGTGAAGGGCTCGCCGGTGCTGGAACCGCTTCAATCGCTGGAGGCCAAAGGGGTGCGCCTGATCCTATGCAGCACCTGTCTCAAGTATTTCGGCCTGGAGGCAGAAGTGCAGGTGGGGATCGTCGGAGGCATGACCGACATTTTGGAAGCCCAGCGCCGGGCAGGCAAAGTGATTACGCTCTAAGCGCCGGTTTTTTCCGCCTGCCGGTATGCCCTGGACTGCAGCTCGTAGAGCTCCGCATACAGACCGCCCTGGTGCAGCAGGTCCTCGTGGCTGCCGTACTCCCGGATCTTCCCACCTTCCAGCACCAGAATGAGATCCGCCATGCGCACCGTGGAGAAGCGGTGTGAGACCAGCAGGGTGATCTGCCCCCGGTTCTGCCCGGCTCTGGCAGCCGCGGCAAACCGCTCGAACAGCGCGTGCTCGCTGGGCGGGTCCAGGGCGGCGGTCGGCTCGTCAAAGACCACCAGCAGAGGGCCGCTCCGCACCAGGCCGCGCCCGAGGGCCAGTTTCTGCCACTGCCCGCCCGACAGATCCACACCGCTTTCCCATGCCGTCCCCAGTTGGGTCTCCAGTCCAGCCGGCAGGCCGGAGATAAGGCCGCCCGCGCCGGCTTTTTCGAGGGCGGCGGAGATATGCGGGCGGTCCTCGATTCTGGGCAGGTCCGCCACCCCAACGGTCTCCCGGGCCAGGAATTCGAAGCGGGAATAATCCTGGAAGGCCGCGCTGATCCGGCTGCGCCAGTCTTCAGGCCGGAAGCGCGCCAGGTCTACCCCGTCAATCAAGATTCTCCCGTTTCCTGGCTGGTAAAAATCACAGAGCAGCTTGATGAGCGTGGTTTTTCCGGCCCCGTTCTCGCCGACCAGGGCAACAACCTTCCCGGCAGGGAGGTGCAGCGAAAGACCATCCAGGACCGGACGCTCTCTCTCCGGGTAGCGGAAAGATACCTCTTTCAGTTCGATCCCCTCCGCCAGGCGCTCGGGCGGCGCAGCCGGGACGGCGACCTGCCGTCCGGCGCTGCTGGCGTAATCCTCCAGCCACAGGAAGCGCTTGCCCACCCTCAACACCCAGAGCAGCGTATTGCCGTAAGCGATGGCGATAAAGATGACTCCGTCCATTTGAGCGGCAAGCCCAACTGTCAGGACCACATCTCCCGGCGTAGCCTGCCCGTTGACGGCCAGCCAGAGCGAGAGGGCCACGGCCCCGGAGAACGCCAGGCCGGATATCAGACCCTCCCCCGCTCTCAGCAGGGTGCCGATCCAGGCGGCGCGGTCGCGGGTGCGCAGGACCTGGCCGGCGACCTGGTGGTGGCGGTTCAGGATCACCTCGTGCAGCCCCGACAGCCTCAGCTCTTTCGCCTGCGCCGCGGCAGTGCCGACCTCGAAAAGGTGCCGGCGCAGGCGTGCCGCCTCGCTGGTGGCCTCCTGGGCGGCGATTTCCAGGTCGCGGCTCTTCTTTCCGAACCAGAAGGAGAGCAGCCCGAAGAAGGGCAGGAGCAGCAGCAGGGGGTGGATCTGCACCAGCAGCGTCCCGGTGATGATCAGGACCACCAGCACGCGCAGGATCCCGGCGGTCGCATTAACCATGCCGGCCAGGCTGCCCTGCTCCTCCCGGATGCGCTGCACCTGATCCTGGTAGTCCGGGCGCTCGTAATGGGCGAGGCCGTGAGTGCCGCCCAGGAAGCGGATCAACCGGCGGGCAGCCAGGGCTTTGGAACGGTCGGCTACTGTGAACAGCCAGTCAATATAGAAAAAGACCGCCATCAGCGACAGCCCGGTTGCCAGCGCCGCGCCTGCTCCGGCCGCCAGACCCAGCCTGAGGTCCTGCGCCAGGGCAGCGTCCACGATCAGTTTCCCGGCGAAGGCCACCGCAGGGCCGCTCAACTCGAAGAACATCCCGCTCAGGAGCTGCAGGGCGGCCTCCCGGGGCGCAGCCTTGAAGCCCAGAGAGATCAGCACCCGGTAGGCTCTCAGAGTTTCACGCATTTTCAGCCTCCACCTCCCATACCGGATCGCTCCCATTTTCGGTGGAGAAGCGCGCCGCCTGCAGCTGGAACAGGTGGGCATAGCGACCGCCCTGCAGGCAGAGAGCCTCGTGCGTGCCCTCCTCGAGAACGGCTCCATCCGACAGGACGACGATGCGGTCGGCTCGCCGGACGGTGGAAAAACGATGCGAGATCAGGATGGTGGTCAGGCCCTTGGTGATCTCGAGAAAGCGGTCGTACAGCTCCGCCTCGGCGCGCACGTCCAGGGCGGCGGTGGGCTCGTCCAGGATGAGCAGGCGCGCCCCGGCCTCCACGGCAAACAGCGCCCGGGCGAGGGCGATGCGCTGCCACTGTCCTCCCGAAAGGTCCACCCCTCCTTTGTACTCCGGCGATAAGATGGTATCCCAGCCTGCGGGTAGGGCCTCGATCAGTTCGAGGGCGCCCGCTTTTGCGGCAGCGGAGCGCAGCCGTTCGAAGTTTGACGCCAGCTCTGGCGCGCCGAAGGCGATATTCTCGCGCGCCGAAAGCTGGTAGCGGGTGAAATCCTGAAAGAGGACCGCAATCCGTTTCCGCCAGGCGGTTGGGTCGAGGGAGGAGAGCGGGATGCCGTCCACCTGGATGCAGCCTGCCGTGGGCTCGTACAGCCCGCAGAGCAGTTTCACCAGCGAGGATTTCCCGGCGCCGTTGTCTCCGACGATCGCCAGCGACCTGCCCGCGGGGATGGTCAGGTTAAGGCGCCGCAGGGCCTCTTGCTCCGCGCCGGGGTAGCGAAAGCTGATTTCTTCGAAGCGGATCTCGTGCTCGGGAGAGGCGTCAGGCAGCGGTACTGCCGGGGTCTCCCCGCCCCTGTTGAGTTTTTCGTCCAGCTCCAGGATCTTGGGAATGGTGACCACACCGAAGGAGAGGTGCGCGTTGCTGTCGTTGAAAGCAGAATAACCGTTGGCGCTCACCAGGGCCTGGAGAAAGACGGCCAGGGCTCCCAGGCTCAGTTCGCCCCGGACGGCTGACCAGGCCAGCAGCGCGTAGGACAGCGCGTTGATCAGGATCACACCGCCGGTCGCGCCGAAGATGACGGGGGCCGAGGGGCGGCGCGCCTTCCACACCGGTTCGATGGCCGAGCGCCAGGCTGCTTCAAAGCGGTCCAGCAGCCAGTCGAGCATCCCCCACAGGCGGAGCTCTTTCGCCGCGCCGGCGGTAAGCGCCAGGTCCCGCAGATATTCTGCCCGCCGCAGGGCGCTGCTCTGCCCGTAATTCACCTGGCCCACCTTGAGATATTCACGCTGCATGAAGAAAACCACCAGCGGCCAGAAAATAAGCCAGGTCAGGCCCAGCCACCAGTGGAACCAGAACAGCACCGCCGCCGAGCCGAGCGCCTGGATCCAGGCCGGCAGGGTCGCGGCCAGCCCGGTGACCGCCAGGCTGGGACTGTTTGAATCGATCCCCAGCTCGCGCACGGCGCGCAGGTTGTTGAGCACCTCAGGGTCATCCAGGTGCGCGATCCCGGAAGGCCTGCCCGCCGCCGCCATTACCCGTTCCTGCAGGTAGCGGTTCAGCTCGCGCCCGAGGGATTCAGCCAGCGCAGCCTGCAGCGGATTGAGCACGCGCAGGAGCAGGACCAGTGCGGCGACCGCCGCCAGCAGCCTCAGAGCAGCCTGTGTCCCCGCAGACTCGAAGCCTCCGGCGACGGCCCCCGGGATGGAACCGACCAGCAGGCCGGTCAGCAGCGCCACTCCGACCGGAAGCAGCGCAGTCGCCAGCAGATTGAGCGCGAAGAGAAAGCTTTTCCCGGCGTTGACCTGAGGCAGCAGCCGGAGCAAACGCAGCAGGTTCCGGATCATCGGGTTCCCTGCCCGTTATCT
>JAEWYL010000107.1 GCA_023395675.1 Chloroflexota bacterium
GCGCCTCGGGCAGCAGGTCCAGCTCGTCCACCCCGGCCGGGGGGACGAAGGGCATGGCCTGCTGGCCCTTGAGCCGGCCTTCCAGACGCGTGACGATGCGCTCGAGGGAGGGCAGGGCGTCCAGGTAACCCACCAGGCCGATAAACCGTGCGGCCTGCTTGCGGATCTCGATAGGCGCCTTGCGGGAGGCGAGGATCTCGGTCAGGTGAACGCCGGCGTAGGCGCAGGCGTTGAGCAGGCGCGCCACCTGGGGCTCGCACTCCGGCTGCGCGGCCGAAATCTGCAGCAGGGCAAAAACCTGGCGCGTCCTCATTTGGGAAAGGTGCTCTTTCAA
Source organism: Chloroflexota bacterium (assembly GCA_023395675.1). Classification (GTDB taxonomy): domain Bacteria; phylum Chloroflexota; class Anaerolineae; order Anaerolineales; family UBA4823; genus JAEWYL01. Next base: position 335 of record JAEWYL010000107.1, read on the forward strand.
CGCGGTGAGCACCTCCGCCGGAGCGGTATTGCCCTCTGCATCCGGCGCCAGCACGTCCCCCAGAATCTGGGCCGTACGGGCGCGCAGGTCGAGCTCTGGATCGCTGAGTCGGGTGGCGAGCAGATAAACCACCAGCGGTGAAAGCCGGGCAGCGCCGATCTCCGCCAGGCGCTCCAACCCGGAGCGGCGAATATCATCGTCTGGATTGGAAAGCGCTTCGCAGGCAGCCCATACATCCGGGAACAGCTCGAGGATGCCTACACTGGTGCTGCCGATCTCAAATAGAGCGGGCTGGACGACTCTTGGGGCCATTGAATCGACTTCCATTTTATTTCCTGGAGTCTCCTGTTTCGATCGCGATATTAAAGTTCACAACCTGCGGGCTGCCACCTTCCTGTCCAACAGCAGGCGCAGGCGTGCGGCGCAAGTGCGACCTTAATAAATCAGTATACCGCAAAATAATGTGAATCCTTTGAATTTTCTTAGAAAATTCTAATAATAGGGGAGTGCGGGGTCAGATGAATGCTTTTTTACCCGTTTGTTGGTGAAAATCTGGGATGATTTGCAAGCGAAGCCTGCAAATCATCCCAGGTCCTTCCCTTATCAAGGCCACTGGCTATTTTCCGACCAGGCCCCTGGCTTTCTCCACGATATTCTCTACCGAAAAGCCGAGCTCCTGGTAGAGCACCTTGTATGGCGCAGAAGCCCCGTAGCGGCCCAGGGAGAGGATCAGTCCGTGATCTCCGACCCAGCGCTCCCAGCCCATGGAGACCCCGGCCTCCACAGCCATACGGGCGGTCACCTGCGGGGGCAGCACACTCCGGCGGTACTCCAGGTCCTGTTCGTCGAACAGCTCCCAGCTCGGGAAAGAGACCAGGCGCACGTTGATCCCCTCCGCAGCCAGGAGCGCGCCGGCCTCCACGATCAGGTAGCCCTCCGACCCGGTCGCCATCAGGATCAGCTCCGGAGAGCCGTCGCCCAGATCCGCCAGCACGTAAGCGCCGCGTTCCAGGCCCGAGGCCGGGGCGTACAGGTTGCGGTCGAGGGTGGGCACATTCTGCCGCGTCAGCGCCAGGAGGGTGGGCCCGTCCCGGCGAGCGATGGCCACCTTCCAGGCCTCGGCCACCTCGTTGGCGTCCATCGGGCGCAGCACCACCAGGTTCGGGACGGCGCGCAGGGCAGCCAGGTGCTCGATGGGCTGGTGCGTGGGCCCGTCCTCGCCCAGGCCGATGCTGTCGTGGGTGTAGACCCAGATGCTCGGGTATTCGGAAAGGGCCGAGACGCGCACCGCCGGGCGCATATAGTCGGAAAAGACCAGGAACGTGCCCCCGTAGGGGATGACCCCGCCGTGCAGCGCCATCCCGTTCACCGCCGAGCCCATGGCATGCTCGCGCACCCCGAAATGGAAATTGCGTCCCTCGGGGGTATCCGCCTGGAAGCTCGGGCTGCCGTCAATCCAGGTCTTATTGGAAGGGGCCAGGTCGGCGGAGCCGCCGATCAGCTCGGGGAGCTTTTTCGCCAGAGCGTTGAGCACCTTTCCGGACGAGACCCGGGTCGCCATCCCTTTGGCGTCCGGCGGGAAGACGGGCAGGCCCTCCTCCCAGCCCTGGGGCAGCTCGCCCCGCAGCCGCCGGTCCAGCTCGGCCCCCAGCTCGGGAAAGGCCCTGCGGTAAGCCTCCATGCGCTCCTGCCAGCGCTTCTCCAGCGCCTCGCCGCGCTCGACGGCCTGGCGGAAATGCGCCACCACATCGTCGGGGAGGAAAAACCTGGGCTCGCGCGGCCAGCCGAGGGCGTCCTTGGCGGCCTCCACCTCTTCCCAGCCGGGCGGCTCTCCGTGGGCTTTCTCCGTACCCTGCTTTTGGGGCAGGCCGTATCCGATCACGGTGCGGCAGATAATTAGAGAGGGGCGCGGGTCCGTCTGCGCCTCGCGGATGGCCGCGTCGATAGCCTCCACGTCGTTGCCGTCGGCGATGCGCACCACGTGCCACCCGTAAGCCTCGAAGCGCGCCCCGCGGTCCTCGGTGAACGCCAGGCCGGTGCCGCCGTCAATGGTGATGCTGTTGTCGTCGTACAGGTAGATCAGGCGGCCCAGGCGCAGGTGGCCCGCCAGCGAGGCCGCTTCGGAGGAGACGCCCTCCATCAGGTCGCCGTCCGTGACGATGGCATAGATGAAATGGTCAACCACCCGGTGGTCCGGGCGGTTGAAGACCGCCTCCAGGTGGGCGGCGGCGATCGCCATGCCAACCCCGTTTGCAAAACCCTGCCCCAGGGGCCCGGTGGTGGCTTCGACGCCCGGGGTCATCCCCCATTCGGGATGGCCCGGCGTGCGGCTGTCCCACTGGCGGAATTTTTGCAGCTCCTCCAGCGGCAGGTCGTACCCGGTGAGGTGCAGGAGGCTGTACAGGAGCATCGAGCCGTGCCCGCCGGAGAGAATAAACCGGTCGCGGTCAGCCCAGGCAGGGTTGCGCGGATTAAAGCGCAGGTGCCGGGTCCAGAGGGTGTATGCCATGGCGGCTGCGCCCATGGGCAGGCCCGGATGGCCCGAATTGGCGTTCTGAACCGCGTCCACAGAGAGGAAACGGATGGTGTTGATGGCGCGGGTCTGTAAATCCTGAGCGACGGTCGTCGTTTGAACGGTCATGAACGAGAACCTCCTTTTGTTATGATCCAAAAATGCCGGGGCAGTGGTGTTTTTTTTCTGGTCTGAGAGCCTGCTAGCGCCTGATTCAGACGGGTGCATTTTTATTTGTCCCAATTGTACCGCGACTGCCGCCCGCACCCCCGCACCAACCGGGAGGGGGCCGCGGCCGGGTGCAGGCCTCACTCGCCGTACTTCACCGCATCAGACGGGCGCGCACCGGCGCGCCGCCGCCGGGCAGCGCTGTATCACTTCTCCTGCGAGAACTAGTAGGGAAACCCCTACCACCGGATGGGGGAATCCCTGATTGTATAAAGCAGAAGGCTGGATTACACTATCCATAGTTGAAGGCACGCCGGCTTGGGAAGCCGAGGGGGAATACTGCCGTAGACTTTCGTCTCAGGGGGTCAGGTTGGGTACAGGTTCTGCAGAGCTGCCTATGGGGGCTGAACGCTGGACTGCAGAGCCGGTGAACTTACAGGTAATCCAGCGCGAAGATCTCGCCGGAGTTCGCTCCGGCGAGTTTCTTTTTAACCCATTCCGGCAGCTTCCTTTCGAGCTTTCTACCGCGATGCGGTCAGGGTAGGACTTCGGGGTGCGCGGGCGCGGAGCGGGCCCGCACTCCAAAATTCTACTTGATGACAAATAACTGACCAAATTGTGATTATTTTCACATTACTCCGGCTATCAAAACAAGTTACAGTGTATGTGCGTGGCTTCGCGAAACCTTCCGCGTGCCGCAGATATGGATGAGGCAATCTCAGGCTGGTTTCTCACGGATTGTCGAGATGACCACGATAAGCTTCAGCCCGGAAGGGCTGCGGACTGGCGGGGCGGGTGGATTTGAAGCGGCAGAGCGGCAGCACCCGTCTTTTTTCACGCCAGAAAGGAGTATCCGGTGGTTTATTTCCTGCTCGTTATCGCAACCGTCTTCTGCGCCTACCGCGTCATGCGCGCCCGGCGGTTGATGTCGGTGACCATCTGGCTGGCGGCCGTCAGCGCGCTGACCGCGACCCTGCTCTACAGCCTCGGGGCGCATGAGGTGGCTGTGATGGAGCTCAGCGTGGGCGCCGGGCTGGTGACGGTGTTGTTCGTCTTCGCTTTCAGCATCGTGGGTGAAGAAACCTTCGATAAAACGACCATCATCCCCCGCGGGCTGGCCTGGCTGGTCGTGATCCTGCTGGTGCTCCTGCTCGGGTGGATGGCCCTGCCCCTGGCGCCCGCTGTCACCGGCGTGCAGGCGCCGTTTGGCAGCGTGCTGTGGGAGCAGCGCGGCCTGGATGTGCTCATCCAGGTAGCCTTGATTTTTGCAGGGGTTATGGGTCTGATCGGCCTGCTTTCCGAGAAGAAAGCCCCGGTCGAAGTTCCGGCCCATTCCCCGGTTGTTTCCGAAACGCCGGCCGCGCTCCAGTTCGAACCCGAAGGGCAGGCGCCGGAGGAGGTGCACGCATGACCCTTTCGCCGGAGAACGTGGTCCTGGCCGGCGTGCTGGGATTAATCGGGGTGGGGGTGTACGGTCTGCTGGTCACCCGCAACCTGATCAAAATGGTAGCCGTTTTGCAGATCCTGATCAAAGCGGCCCTGCTGGCGCTGGTCCTGGCAGGCTACGTGAGCGGGCAGGTGAACCTGGGCCAGAGCCTGGCGGCCACGGTGATCGTGGCGGACACGGTGGTGGCGGTCATCGGGCTGGCCCTGGGCGTGCAGGTGCGCCGGCGTTGGGGCACCCTGGACCTGCGCAAACTGGACTCGTTGAAAGGCTGAGACTTGAGCATGGCGGCAATTCTCATTCTCTTAATGATCGGCCTCCCCTGGCTGGGGGCCCTGTGCGTGTGGCTGTGCGGCGATGAGCGCCCCAAACTGCAGCACGGCCTGGCGGTGGCTTTTTCGGTGAGCGCCGGCGCGGCCTCGCTGGCTCTGCTTCCCTTCGTCTCCGCCTCTGCCTCGATCCGCCTCCCCTTTGGCGCGTTCTTCGGAGACCTCACCTTCGTCCCCGACGGCCTGGGGGCATTCCTGGCTGCCGTGGCCACCGTGGTGGGCAGCCTGGCGACCATCTTTTCGGTGGACTATATGCGCGGCGAAGCCCAGCTCGGGCGCTATTACAGCCTGGTGCTGATCTTTATCGGCGCCATGGTCGGGCTGGTGCTGACCGGGAGCCTGCTCTTCCTGTTCGTGTTCTGGGAGATCACCGCCCTGTGCTCCTACGCGCTGATCTCATTCTATAACGACGATCCCCGGGCAGTCGCCGGGGGTATCAAAGCCCTGATCATCACCTCGCTCGGAGGGGTCGGGCTGATGGGTGCGGCGCTGGCGATCTTCGGCTGGACCGGGAGCTACGAAATCTCGGACTTCCTGGCAAACGCGGGCAAACTTCCGCCCGCCGTGCTCGCCGGGATTGCCTTCGGCTGCCTGGTTGCGGCGGCTGCCAAGTCGGCCCAGGCGCCTTTCCACACCTGGCTGCCGGACGCCATGGAAGCCCCCACCCCCATCAGCGCCCTGATCCACGCCGCCACCATGGTGAACGCCGGGGTCTACCTGCTGGCGCGCTTCTACCCCGCCTTCGCCCCCGTGCCCGAGTGGAAGACCGCCGTGGTGGTTGTGGGCACGGTCACCGCCCTGCTGGCGGCGCTGATGGCGCTCACCGCCAACGACCTGAAGCGGGTGCTGGCCTACTCCACCGTCAGCCAGCTCGGCTATATGGTCTACGCCGTGGGTACCGGCGGCGTTTTCGCCAGCCAGTTCCACCTGCTCAGCCACGCGCTCTTCAAAGCGCTGCTCTTCCTGGGCGCGGGCGCGGTGATCCACGCGGTGGGGACCCGCGATATGCGCCGGATGGGCGGGCTGGGCAAGAAAATGCCCTTCGTACGCAACGTCTTTATCCTTGGCTCTCTGGCCCTGGCGGGCCTGCCGGTGCTCAACGGCTTCTGGTCCAAGGAGCTGGTACTGGAGGTGGGCCTGGAGCACGGGCCGGCCTGGGCTTACCGCCTGATGCTGCTCGGAGCGGGCCTGACCGCCTTCTATACCTTCCGCATGGTCTGGATGGTGTTCTTCGGCCCGGAGCGGGCTGCAGCAGCGTCCCAGGCCGGGCACGGCTCCCTGCACGACGCGGGGAAGATGATGAAAACCGCCCTCGGCCCGCTGGCGCTCGGCACGCTGCTCTCCTGGCTGCTCGCCGGTCCCTTCGGGACGCTGCTGGAGCGCAGCCTGCCCTATCACGAGCTCGACATCCACAGCACCCTGGAGCTGGCAGGGCATATCCTGGCCGCCCCGGCGACCCTGCTGGCGCTGGGCGTGGTCGCCCTGGGCCTGGCCGCCTTCTGGTTCCGGGACCGCTTTTCGGGGCTGGGCAAGCGTCTGGGCTGGTTCCGCCAGGCGGCGGAGGCCAGCTTCGGCTTCGAGCGGCTGAACCGTGAAGTGGTGAGCCTCACTCTCCAATCCGCCGCCGCGCTGCGCACCCTGCAGACCGGGAAAGTCAACTGGAACATCCTTGGGATCATCGGTGGTCTGATCCTGGTACTGGGTATCCTGGCGGTCAGTGTGCTGGCAGGCGCAGGAGCATAACCATGATGATGAACTACCCTGCCTATATCTGGCTGATTGTCGTCCCGCTCCTGGCGGCCCCGGTCGTGTACCTTTCAGGCCACCTGCCGCTGCGGTTTTTCCCCGCTGCGCGGGAGGGGAAAGAGAAATGGGGCGTGCAGGCGCCGCGCCTGGCGGCTCTGATCGTCCTGCTGGCGAGCTGGATCCCGTTTGCCGGCAGCGTGCAGGCCTTCCTCGCCTCAGGCCCGGCCTCGCTGCTGGTCGGCTCGATTGAGCTGCGGGTGGACGGGCTGAGCCTGCTGCTCTCGGCCCTGGTCCTGGGGCTGGGGACGCTGGTAGTGCTCTTCTCCGGGCCGTATATGTCCGGCGAAGCGGGCGAAGAGAAGTATTACGCCATGCTGGTGGCGATGGTGGGCGTGATGAACGGGCTGGGCTACGCCGCCGACCTGTTCAACCTGTGGGTCTGGTTCGAGGCCATGGCGATCAGCTCCTACCTGCTGGTGGCATTCTATAAAAACCAGCCCGCCTCTCTGGAAGCCGGGGTCAAATACCTGGTCCAGAGCGCCTGCGGGACGGTGCTGGTGCTGATGGGCGTCGCCCTGGTGCTGGCGACCACCGGCACCCTGAACCTGGACGAGATCCGCCAGGCGGCCGGCCCGCAGCCGGCGCTGATCGCGGCCGGAGGGCTGTTTGTGATCGGGTTCGGGGTGAAGATCGCCCTGGCGCCCATGCACACCTGGCTGCCCGACGCCCATTCCCAGGCGCCCAGCGGCGTCAGCGCCCTGCTCTCCGGGGTGGTGATCGAAACCGGCCTGGTGGCCCTGCTGCGCGCCCTGGCGCCGCTGGCGGGCATCTCCGGCGCCTGGGGGCCGCTGCTGCTGGCATTTGGGGCGGTGAACATGCTGCTCGGCAACCTGATGGCGCTGCGGCAGACTCAGGTCAAGCGCCTGCTGGCTTACTCCAGCCTGGTGCACATCGGCTACATGGTCTTTGGCCTGGGGGTGGCGATCTCCGCCGGGCAGGCGGCCGGGGCCCAGGGGAGCCTGTTCCACCTGATCAACCACGGGTTGATGAAAGGCCTGGCCTTCCTGGCAGCCGGCGCCCTGCTCTACACCCTGCACCTGCAGCGAGGGGACCACGATCCCCTGGTGACCTCCGACCTGAACGGGGCCGCCCGCCGCTACCCTCTCACCGCCCTGGCCTTCAGCCTGGCGGTGCTGGGCCTGGGCGGCCTGCCGCCCCTGGCCGGTTTTATGTCCAAATGGCAGATCTTCACCGCGGGCTTCAGCGCTCAGAACGGTATGCTGGTCGCCCTGGCGCTCTTCGCCGGGCTGAACAGCGTGCTCTCGCTGGCCTATTACGCGCCCCTGGTGAACGCTCTCTACCGGAAAAAGCCCTCCGCCGTGGTGGCGGAGGGGAAGCCTGTCCCGGCGGAGATGGTTATTCCGCTGGCGCTGCTGACCGTCCTGGTCCTGGCGCTCGGGATCTGGCCCAACCTGCTGAACTGGCTGACCGAGCCCGCCGGCGCGGCGGTCATGGCGGCTTTTGGGTTCTGACAGGCGGAAGAAGCGAGGTAAGCGATGGATATGACAATTTTACTGACCCCGCTGGTGGCCTTCATCCTGTACCTCGGCATCGGCGCGCTGCTCTCCGGGCTGGGGCGGGCGCTGGCCGAGCCCTCGGAGAACTCCCAGCTTAAATCGAGCACCTATGCCAGCGGCGAAGCGGGCTCACGGCGCAGCGCGGCTCCCGGCTACCAGCCCTTCTTTATCATCGCCCTGTTCTTTGCCATCCTGCACCTGGGGGTGCTGATGATCGGCAGCGGGGGCATCAACTGGATGACCGCGGTGTACCTGGTGGGCCTGGTTCTGGCGCTGATCGCGCTGATCCTGGGTTAGTGTACTGGAAGGCTGCATATGGATGCGAATCTTGAAGTTAGCGCTCAACGGACCCCGCTCTGGCAGCGGGTGATCGAGGGATTGAAAACCTGGTCGCGCATCAACTCGCCCTGGGTGATCCATTTCAACAGCGGTTCCTGCAACGGCTGTGATATCGAAATCCTGGCAACCCTCACCCCGCGCTACGACCTGGAGCGGTTCGGGGTGAAGCTGCAGGGCAGCCCGCGCCATGCGGATGTGCTCATCTGCACCGGACCGGTCACCCGGCAGGCGCGCGACCGCCTGCTGCGGGTGTACGAGCAGATGCCCAACCCGCGCTTTGTGGTGGCGGTCGGCTCCTGCGCCATCTCGGGCGGGGCTTTCCAGGGCTGCTATAACGTGGTCGGGCATATTGACGAAGTCCTGCCCGTAAACGCGTATATCCCCGGCTGCCCGCCGCGGCCGGAAGCGATTATTGACGGTGTGGTCAAACTGCTGGGCAGCCTGAAGACAGGCGCTCCGGCAGTGATCAATCCGGCCGCGCCTGAAACAGGCGCACCGGACGGACGGTAGAAGCGAATCATGACGATCAACACGGAAACTGCTCTGAATCACGCGAGCGAACTGCTCGCCGGTTGGACACGGGAATCTGCAAACCCCGAACCGCACCGCCTGGACCTGTCGGTCGCAGCCGGCGACCTGCTGGACTGCGCCCGCGCCCTGGCGGAAAACCACTGGGGCTACCTGGCCGCCATCACCGGGATGGACCACGGCAGCCAGGAGGAATCTGGGGCTGAGTTGGAAGCCCTCTACCATTTCTGCTCGGGCAGGGCGGTCCTCACCCTGAGGGTGCAGCTGCCCTATATCAAAGCCATTGTACCGAGCGTGTGCCCGTACTTCCCCTATGCGAGCCTGTACGAGCGCGAATTGATGGAGATGTTCGGTATCCTGGTCTCGAACACCCCCAACCCCGAGCGGCTGTTTCTGCCGGACGACTGGCCGGTGGGGGTCTACCCCCTGCGGAAGGCTTTCAACCCGGCGGAGATGCCCGCCCCGAGGACCAGCGCCCGCGCCCTGGAAGCGGCCGAGGGCAGCGAGCCGCCCTCGCTCCTGCACCTGGATGAAGACGCCGAACACCCTCCCGAGCGCTTCATCGTCCCCATCGGCCCGCAGCACCCGGCTCTGAAAGAGCCCGGACATTTCGAGTTTATGGTGGACGGGGAGACGGTGATTGACGCCTCGGTACGGCTGGGGTACGTGCACCGCGGGATCGAGAAGGCCACCGAGGAGCGCAACTGGGTGCAGAACCTGTACCTGCTGGAGCGCGTGTGCGGCATCTGCTCGCATACACACGCCATGGCATACTGCCTGGCGGTGGAACAGCTGGCCGGGGTGGAAGTCCCGCAGCGCGCCCAGGCCATCCGGGAAGTGATGGCGGGCCTGGAGCGCATCCACAGCCACCTGCTCTGGCTGGGGGTCTCGGCGCACGAGGCCGGCTTCGACACCCTGTTCATGTACTCCTGGCGCGACCGCGAGACGGTGATGGACCTGCTGGAGGGGATCTCCGGCAACCGGGTGAATTACTCGGCCAACGTGCTCGGAGGGGTCAAGTGCGACCTGGGCCCGGAGCAGATCGAGGCGATCCGCAAGGGGCTGGATTTCCTGGAGAAGCGCTCGCACCACTATCTGGACATCGTCACCAGCGACGCCGCTTTTCTGCAGCGCACGCGCGGCATCGGTGTGATGAGCGCCGGCCAGGCGGAACAGTGGGGCGTGCTCGGGCCGACGGCGCGGGCCTCGGGCATCATCCGGGATATCCGCATCGAGGCCCCGTACGGGGCTTACGTGCGCTTTCCGGTGACCGCCGTCACCGACAGCGCGGGCGACCTGGAAGCGCGCTTCAAGGTGCGCATCAAAGAGCTGTTCGTCAGCTACCACGTGATCCGCACCATCCTGGACCAGCTCCCCGATGGGGACCTGGCGGTGCGTATGCCGCGCAAGATCCCTGCCGGGGAGAGCATCAGCCGGGTGGAAGCGCCGCGCGGAGAGCTGCTCTATTACGTGCGCTCCGGAGGCGGCGAAAAGCCCGAGCGGATCAAGGCCCGCACCCCCAGCATCACCAATTTCACCTCCGTTTCCAACCTGGTGGTCGGGCACCAGCTGGCGGACGTGCCCCTCATCCTGGCGGGCATTGACCCCTGCTTCTCCTGCAACGACCGCATGGTCTCCCTCAAAAAGGCCGGCGGCGGGCGGGAGAGCTGGAGTTGGCAGCAGCTTCGCCAGCACGCGATTGACCATTACAAAGACCTGAAGCCGAAATGGCCTGGAAAAAGGATCCTGGGTTAATATGGCCGGAATTCCACCTCTGATCACCTTACTGCTCTTCCCGGGCGGCCTGTTCATTCTGCTCTGCGGGCTGGCTTACGAGTGGGTGGAACGCAAGCTGGTAGCCCGGCTGCAAAACCGGGTCGGCCCGCGCTGGTTCCAGCCGGCGGCGGACGTCGCCAAGCTGCTCTTCAAAGAGGAGATCGTGCCGGAAGGGGCGGACCGCTTTCTGTTCAACGCCCTGCCGGTGCTGGCCCTGGCGGGCGCCCTGACCGCGGCCCTCTACGTGCCGCTTTACGGCCTGGCGCCGGCGCACAACTTCGCCGGCGACCTAATCGTGACGCTCTACCTGCTCAGCCTGGTGACACTCAGCATCGGCCTGGCGGGGTCGAACACCCGCAGCCGCTTCTCGCTGGTCGGCGCCACCCGCGCCCTGACCCAGGTCTTCTCTTACGAAGCGCCGTTCCTGCTGGCCCTGCTGGGCCCGGCAATCGCGGCCGGGTCCTGGCAGATCAGTGATATCAGCGCTTACTCGCAGGAGAGCTGGCTGCTGCTCACCCAGCCGGTGGGCTTCCTGGTGGCCATGATCGGCCTGATGGGCAAGCTCGAGCTGCCGCCGTTCGACTCCCCGGAGGCGGAGACCGAGATCGTGGCCGGGGCCCTGACCGAGTACTCGGGCCGCGGGCTGGCCCTCTTCCGCCTGGCGAAAGGGGTGGAGATGGTCGTAGCCCTGGGGTTGGTGGCGGCCTTTTTCATGGGCGGGGTCTCCAACCCGGTCAGCTTCGTGCTCAAGACCCTGCTGCTCCTGCTGGCCCTGGCGGGTCTTCAGGCGCTGCTTACCCGGCTGCGTATTGACCAGGTGGTGCGCTGGTGGCGCTATGGGGCCCTGGTGGGCCTGGCGCAGATGCTGGTGATGATCGTCTGGAGAGGGGTGCTTTAAGATGAAAATTGGATCCATGTTTGGAGATATCCTGCGCTCGTTTTTCGAGAAGCCGGTTACCCTGAGATACCCGCTCGAGCGTTCGCACTCGCCCGAGAGGCTGCGCGGGGCGTTGATCTGGAACCCGGAAAAATGCACCGGCTGCGGGCTGTGCGCCAAAGACTGCCCCTCGGACGCCCTGGAGGTCATCATTCTGGACCGCAAGGCGAAGAAGTTCGTGCTGCGCTACAACGTGGACCGCTGCACTTTCTGCGCCCAGTGCGTGCAGAACTGCCGCTTCGACTGCATCCAGCTTTCCAATGACCGCTGGGAGCTGGCCGCCCTGAGCAAAGAGCGCTTCCTGGTGTACCAGGGCAGCCAGGAAAATATTGATGAATACCTGGGATCAACACCTGAGCCTGACCCGGCGTAGGCTTGAGGCAGCTCTGGGCCGCCTGCCCCGGGTCGCCCTCCTGGGCGTAGGGCAGGAGCTGGGCGGAGATGACGCCGCCGGGGTCGAGGCCGCCCGGCGGCTGCTGGAGCCGGGCCGGGCGAATTTCTTCAGCCCCGCTGCGCTGCAGAGCCCGGAAAGCGGCCCTCCGCCTCCGGGCAGCGTGCTGGTGATCCAGGCAGGCCCGGCGCCCGAGAATTTCACCAGCACCCTGCGCCGCTTCCGGCCCGACCTGGTGCTGCTGGTGGATGCGGCCCAGATGGACCTGGCCGCGGGGGAGATTCGCTGGGTGGACCCCCAGGAGACGGAAGGGTTGAGCGCCAGCACCCACACCTTCCCGCTCGGGATCCTGGCGGTCTTCCTGGAGCAGGATTTGGGCTGCCGCGCGGCCCTGATCGGCATCCAGCCGCAGAGCAACAGCTTCGGCGCCCCGCTCTCGCCCCGGGTCGAGGCGGCGGTGGAAAGGCTGTGCGCCGCATTGGTGCAGCACCTGTCTTAATAAATCGCGATTTGCGGTATTTGAGGGCCGGATAACGCCCCTCCGGTCCTTCTGCTGCCCTCCCCGGATGAGACGGGAGCGGGGCAAAGTCCCCCAACAAAACAAAATCGTAATTTTATATAAAGCTCGAGCCAGAGTCAGGCCTTTTGGCTGTATAATTCAACGACTGAATTATCCCGGCTGCACGCACCAGGCTTAACTTTGAATTATGGCTCATTTGGAATCAAATTTACCCCACACCGTTGTCCTGAAAGAAGGCGACCCGGTTACCATCCGCTGTATTGTTCCGGAGGACGCTCCCCGGCTGCAGGCCCTGTTGAAACGCCTCTCTCAAGAGAGTATTTTCTACCGGTTTCTCGAATATCTGAAAGAGCTCAGTGACAAACAGGCTGTGGAGCTGGCCAGTGTGGATTACCGCAGCCGTATGGCCCTGGTCGGGACCCGCATTCAGGACGGCGAGGAGCTGGTGATCGGCGTGGCGCGCTACTCCGTCCAGTCCGAGGCCGAGCCCGATGCGGCCGAGGTCGGCGTGGTGGTGGAGGACCCGTACCAGAACCAGGGCCTGGGGACCCACCTGCTGAAAGAGCTGACCCAGTACGCGCGCGAGCACGGGATTCGCTATTTTAAAGGATACATCTCTCACCAGAACCGCCGCATATTGAAGTTCATTCAGAAGAGCGGCCTGCCCACCGAACGCCGGCTGGAGATGGGCATGTGGGAGATCACCGTAGACCTGCAGCAGCAGGCCGCCCCCGGCGGGAGCCAGAAAAGCACCGGCGCCGAAAACGGGGCGGGGTAGACCAGCGATCAGAGCCGGCACAACAGCGATCCAATTGGGGATGAGAGGAGAACATCGTGGCTGAAGAACCCAAGAATAAACGCACCCGCGAAAGCTATATGGGCGCAGGGATTGCCATCGGCGTGGGCCTGGGCGTAGCACTTGGGGCTGCGATTGACAATATCGGCCTGGGCATCGCCCTGGGAGCCGGGCTGGGCGTTGTGTTCGGCGCGATCCAGGAAGCGCAGGCTCACAAAGAAAACGGCGAGGATGATTCCGGAGAGGAATAGACGGGAGAACAGGCCAAGACCTGTCAGGATTATGAAAAAAGCGCACCGGCCGGTGCGCTTTTTTCATTTCCGGCGCCGGGCGGCCGGGGACAGGCAACAGGTGTAATAAATACTTGCGCAACCGGGCTGCTCGAACTAGTTCTTTGGGTCAGGAAATCGTTCTAGAATTCGTTCCTGCTTAATCCCTGGAGGAGGAGACCCGAGTTAACACCTGTGCTAAGATGAAAAGGAGCAGAGTTTGTCCGGAAACTTTGGCCGGGGTCAGACCTGCCCCCTGCCAATCCCTACTTTCTGTTCGAAAACCGTCTTCCCCTCTCTTGAGATCAGTTGCGCAGTAAGTCCGAGGAGGTGGACTTTGACCCCAGACGAAAACGCACTCAAAACTGAACATACAGCCTTCCCAAGCTTCCTGGACCAGGTGATCGCCTGTACTCCGGGTGAAGCGCGCCTGAAGATCTGCATTCAATGCGGCACTTGCGGAGGCTCCTGCCCATCCGGCCCGGATATGGACCACACCCCGCGCGCCCTGTTTGCGCTGATCATGGCGGGGCAGAAAGACCAGGCCCTGATCAGCAACACACCCTGGTACTGCGTATCCTGCTACTACTGCATGGTGCGCTGCCCGCAGGACATCCATATCACCGACCTGATGTACACCCTGAAGCGCTTCGCGATCAAGGAGGGCCACTTCCGCCTGTCCAGCGCCTCCGACGCCCCCTGCTTTTCCCAGACCTTCATGGATTACGTCGAGAACCACGGGCGCAGTTTCGAGCTGGGGCTGGCAACCCGCTACCACCTGTCTCACCACCCGCTCAGCATGGCGCGCATGGCCCCGATGGGCCTGGGGATGATGCGCAAGGGACGCATGGACCTGACGCCGAAGACTATCAAAGGTATCGAAGGGCTAAAGGCCATGCTGGGGAAGGCCAAAGAGCTGGACGCTCACTACGGAGGTGTCGCATGAAGTACGCCTACTTCCCCGGCTGCTCCCTGGAGAAGAACGCGAGCGCATACCATGTCTCGGCGATGGCGGCTACCAGGCCCTTCGGGGTGGAGTTCGCCGAAGTGGATGACTGGAACTGCTGCGGGGCGACGGAGTATATCGCCCTGAACCTGATGGCCGCCTATACCCTGGTCACCCGCAATCTGGCCCTGACCGCCCAGATGCAGGACCTGGAAGCGGACCGGGCCGGGATGAAACAGCTCGTCGCGCCCTGCTCGGCCTGTTTCCTGAACCTGAGCAAGGTGGAGAAATACCTGTGCGACTCCCCCAGCCTGAATAGCAAGGTCAACGAAGCTCTGGCGGCGGGCGGTATGCACTACGACCCGGGCGGGCTGAGAGTGCGCCACCTGCTGGACGTGATCGTCAACGATATCGGCCTGGAGACGGTCGCAGCTAAGGTGACGAACCCCCTGAAGGGCCTGCGCATCGCCCCGTATTACGGCTGCCTGATCGTGCGCCCGGCTTTCCAGGGCGTCTTCGACGACCACGAGCAGCCCACCAGCCTGGACCGGTTGGTGGAGACTCTCGGGGCCGAGGTGGTGGATTTCTCCATGAAGGCGCAGTGCTGCGGCGGGCACATGACCCAGATCAGCCAGCCGGTCGCCATGGAGATGCTGCGGCGCATCTTCAAAAACGCCGAAGACTCGCAGGCCGACCTGATCGTCACCCTGTGCCCGATGTGCCAGCTCAACCTGGATGCCTATCAGGGCGACGTAAACCGCTACTTCCGCACCAAATTCAACCTGCCCGTGCTGTACTTCACCCAGTTAATGGGGCTGGCGCTGGGCATCCCGGCGGATGAGCTCGAGATCGGCAAAGAGTTCGTGGACGCCCGCCCGGCCCTGGCACGCATCGGTCAGGAGCACGAGGTTGAGGGTCCGCCGGGGAAGAAGAAACGGCCGTCGAAAGAGGCGCTTCCGATGCCGGGCATGACAGAGGGAAGGTGAGCGATGACCGAGGAAAGAATCGGGGTTTACGTCTGTCACTGCGGCAGCAATATTGCCGGCACCGTGGACGTGGAGGAGGTGGCTCGCTGGGCCGGTGAGGAGCTGCGCGGGCGGGGCGTGGTCATCTCCAGAGATTACAAGTTCATGTGCTCGAGCCTGGGACAGGAGCTGATCGAGAAAGATATCAAAGAGCTGGGCCTGACCCGGGTGGTGGTCGCCGCCTGCTCCCCCCACCTGCACGAGAATACCTTCCGCACGGCGGCGAAAAACGCGGGCCTGAACCCCTACCTGTGCGACCTGGTCTCAATCCGCGAGCAGGTCTCCTGGGTGCACCCGGATAAAGCTGCCGGCACGGAAAAATCCAAGGCGGTGCTGGCGGGCGGGGTGGAACGGGTGCTCCACAACGAGGCGCTGGAGCCGCTGCACGTGCCCATTCACCCCGCCACTCTGGTGGTGGGCGCGGGCATCGCCGGTATCCAGGCTGCGCTGGAGATTGCGGACGCGGGCTTCCCCGTCATCCTGGTGGAGCGCGAGCCCTCCATCGGCGGGCATATGTCCCAGTTCGACAAGACCTTCCCCACCCTGGACTGCTCCGCCTGCATCCTCACCCCCCGCATGGTCTCCGCCGGGACGCACCCGAACATCAGCCTTTATACCTATGCGGAAGTGACCCGGGTGGACGGCTACGTGGGGAATTTCACCGTCACCATCAAGCAGAAAGCCCGCTCGGTGGATACCGAGCTGTGCACCGGCTGCGGCATCTGCCAGGAGAAGTGCCCCAAAAAGGTGATTGACGATATCTACGAAGCGGGGCTGGGCTACCGCAAAGCCGTCTATACCCCCTTCCCCCAGGCGGTGCCCAAGTACCCGGTGATTGACCGGGAGAACTGCACTTACTTTATCAAGGGCACCTGCAAAGCCTGCGAAAAGTTCTGCCCCACCGAGGCGATTGTCTTCGACCAGGAGGACGAGTACATCACCCTGGAGGCCGGCAATATCATCCTCGCCACCGGCTTCGACCTGTACGATGCCCGGAAAATCGGGCAGTACGGCTACGGGCGGCTGCCGAACGTGTTCACCAGCCTGGAGTTCGAGCGCCTGACCAATGCCGCCGGGCCGACCAACGGGCGCATCGTCCTGCGCGATGGGGTGACCGAGCCGAAATCGGTGGGCATTATCCACTGCGCCGGCAGCCGGGACCTCAATCACAACAACTACTGTTCCAGCATCTGCTGCATGCAGAGCCTGAAATTTGCCCACCTGGTGCACGAGCGCATCGGGGCCGAGGTGTACAACTTCTACATTGATATGCGCACGGCAGCTAAAGCCTACGACGAGTTCTACCAGCGCGTGCTCGAGGAGGGGGTCCACTTCGTGCGCGGGCGGGTGGCCGAGGTGACGGACGCCGCCTGGGGACCGGATGAGGAGGGCAGCCTGGTGATCCAGGTGGAGAACACCCTCATCGGGCAGCAGCAGCGCATCCCGGTGGATATGGTGATCCTCTCCGCCGCGCTCGTGCCCCGGGCCGACCACAAAGAGCTGGCCCAGCTCTTCGGCATCTCCTGCAGCTCGGACGGCTGGCTGATCGAGCGCCATCCCAAGCTCGACCCGGTGGCCACCATGACCGAGGGGATCTTCATCGCCGGCTGTGTCCAGGGTCCCAAAGACATCCCCGCCAGCGTGGCCCAGGGGGCGGCAGCCGCCGCCCGGGTGCTCGGGCGCATCCAGCAGAAAGAGATCGCCCTGGAGCCGGTGCGGGCCAGCGTGAACCAGGACCAGTGCTCCGGCTGCCGCATCTGCAACAACCTGTGTCCCTTCAACGCCATCACCTTCATCGAGGACCGCATGGTCTCCGAGGTAAACCCTGCGCTCTGCCAGGGCTGCGGCACCTGCGTGGCCGCCTGCCCGGCCGGAGCGATCAGCGGCACCGTGTTCAGCAACGAGCAGGTACTGGCCCAGATCGAGGGCCTGCTGCTGCTGAACCTGCCGCAGGCTGAAGCCGCCTGACGCTGGGCGCAGGACAGGGCCGGGGCCGCCCCCCCTGCCCGCCGTCCCGCCCAAAATGGAGGAACTCTATGTCAGACGAGAAAACATTTGAGCCCGTCATCATCGGCTTCACCTGCAACTGGTGCAGCTACCGGGCAGCCGACCTGGCAGGTACGGCGCGGGTGAAATACCCGCCCAATATTCGCCTGGTGCGCCTGATGTGCTCCGGGCGGCTGGACCCGACCTTTGTGCTCAAGGCCTTCGCCGGGGGAGCCGACGGCGTGCTGGTCACCGGCTGCCACCCGGGCGAGTGCCACTATATTGACCAGAACTATAAGGCCCTGCGCCGCTTCCTGCTGCTCAGGCGGACCCTCAAGGCGCTGGGGGTGGAAGAGGGGCGTCTCAAGCTGGTCTGGGCCAGCGCGGCCGAGGGGGTCAGGCTGGCTCAGGAGATCAGCCGCATGGTGGAAGAGGTGCGCGCCCTGGGTCCGCTGCACTGGCCCGACTGGAAGAACGGGGACCCGGGCGGCGTGTTGGAGCCGCCGCCGGACGGCGGGGTAAAGGAGGTAGTGGCATGAGCGCGCAGACGGCCGCCGGCGCAAAGCCGAAATTTGCCATGTATTGGGCCTCATCCTGTGGGGGCTGCGAGATTGCGGTGCTCAATATCCACGAGAAGATCCTGGAGGTGGACGCCAACTTCGAGGTGGTCTTCTGGCCCGTGGCGATGGACGCGAAATACAAAGATGTGGAGGCCCTTCCGGACGGGTCCATCCTGCTCACCTTCTTCAACGGAGGCATCCGCAACAGCGAGAACGAGGAGATCGCCCACCTGCTGCGGCGCAAATCGCAGATCCTGGTCGCTTTTGGGTCCTGCGCCTGCGAGGGCTGCATCCCCGGTCTGGCGAACCTGAGCTCGCCCCAGGCGATCTTCGACACCGTCTACGGTACGGACACCACCGAAAACCCAGAGGGCGCCCGCCCGCAGCCGGTCTTCTCCGTGCCCGAGGGGGAGCTGTTCCTCCCCAGCTTTTACCCGGTGCTGAAGACCCTGGATCAGGTGGCGCCGGTGGATTATTACCTGCCCGGCTGTCCCCCCGAATCGCACCAGATCGCGGCGGTGATTGACCACGTGATCGCGGTGCTGCAGGGCAAAGCCGAGCTGCCCCCGCCGGGCGCGGTGCTGGGCGCCGGGAACTCGACCGTCTGCGACGAGTGCGAGCGCGTGCGCGGCGAGAAAAAGATCCGCCAGTTCGTGCGCAGCCAGGATATCCAACCGGACCCGGCGCTCTGCCTGCTGGAGCAGGGGGTGCCCTGCAACGGGGTCGCCACCCGCAGCGGCTGCGGGGCGCGCTGCCCCTCGGCAGGCGCCCAGTGTATCGGCTGCTACGGCCCGGCGCCCGGCGTGGTGGATTACGGGGCGCGGCTGATCGCCTCCTTCGCCTCGGTCATTGACAGCGGCGATGCGGAGGAGATCGAGCGCATCCTGGACGGCATCCCCGACCCGGCCGGGCAGTTCTACCGCTTTAACCTGGCGGGCTCGCTCCTGCGGGCCGCGGCGCCGGCCTGGAAGGCGCTGGCGAACGTCTCTCGCAGCGGCGGCGGCGATCAGGCCGGACCCCTGTCACTGGCCCAACCGCCCGAGAAAGCAGCGCTCGGGTGACCCTTGCAGACGGATCCGGGCCGGCAGCCAGCCCTTCTCCCACGCCGGGCAGGCTGCCGGACCTCTGAATGGAGGACTCTATGCAGAGAATCACAATTGATCCTATCACCCGGCTGGAGGGGCATGGAAAAATCGAGATCTTCCTGGACGACGAAGGGGAGGTAGCCAACACCTACTTCCAGATCCCAGAGCTGCGCGGTTTCGAGCGCTTCTGCGTCGGCAGGCCGGTCGAGGAGATGCCCCTGCTCACCAACCGAATCTGCGGGGTGTGCCCGGAGGCCCATCACATGGCAGCCGCCAAAGCCGCCGACGCGGTGTATGGGGTGATCCCGCCGCCGGCGGCGAAAAAGCTGCGCGAGCTGCTCTACAGCGCGTTCTATTTTACCGACCACACCACGCATTTCTACGCCCTGGCAGGCCCGGACTTCGTGATGGGCCCCGACGCCCCGGTCGCCGAGCGCAATATCCTGGGCGTGATCCACAAAGTGGGCCTGGAGATCGGCGGGCAGGTAATCCAGGCGCGCAAGTTCGGCCATGCTGTGGTAGAGATCATCGGCGGGCGCAAGGTGCACCCCTGCACCAGCATCCCGGGCGGGCTGACCAAAGGCATTACCGAGGAGCAGCGCCAGGAGATCGAGCGCATGGGCCGCTGGGGGGTGGAGTTCGCCCGTTTCAGCCTCAAGCTCTTCAACGATATCGTGCTGCAAAACCAGATGTACGTGGACCTGATCCTGGGCGACATCTATACGCACCGCACCTATTATATCGGGATGGTGGACGAGAATAATAAGGTGAACTTTTACGACGGGCTCGTCTCCGTCGTCGCCCCGGACGGGGAGCGCCTCGGCAAATACGGCCCCTCCGAGTACCAGGACTGGATCGCGGAGCGGGTGATGCCCTGGACCTATCTGAAATACCCCTATCTGAAAAAGGTCGGGTGGAAGGGACTGGTGGACGGGAAGGATTCGGGGGTCTATATGGCGACGCCGCTCTCGCGCCTCAATGCCGCCAACGGTATGGCCACCCCCGCCGCCCAGGAAGAATACGAGAAGTTCTACGCTACCCTGGTCCAGGCGGAGGGGGAGCGCTTCAGCGGGACCGGCACGACCAAGGTGATCCATTCCCGCCTCGCCACCCACTGGGCCCGCCTGATCGAGCTGCTCTACGCCGCCGAGCGCTGGGTGGAGCTGGCGACCGACCCGGAGATCACCTCGCCGCATATCCACACCGCCCCGGTGGAGACGCCGCGCGAAGGGGTGGGCATCGTGGAGGCGCCGCGCGGCACCCTCACCCACCACTACCGCACCGACGAGCGCGGCATTGTCACCCAGGCGAACCTGATCGTGGGCACCACCAACAATTACGCCCCCATCAGCATGTCTATCCAGAAAGCCGCCCAGAGCCTGATTACAAAAGGGACCGTGGTGACGGAAGGGCTCCTGAACCGGGTCGAGATGGCCTTCCGGGCTTACGATCCCTGCTTTGGCTGCGCCACGCACTCGCTGCCCGGGCAGATGCCGCTCCAGGTCACCATCCACGATGCGCAGGGGAACCCGGTAGAGATTCTGCGGCAGCATTGTTAAGGGAATGGGCAGCCCGGAATCGAGGGCTGCCCAACCGGTACCGGAAAAACACGATGAAGGCAGCAGGTACGATCGTTATCGGTTTGGGAAACCCGATCCTGGGCGACGACGGTGTGGGCTGGCAGGTGGCGGAGGGCGTACGCGCGGCTCTCCGGCGCACCGGTCCGGCAGATTCGCGCCGGGCGGGTCCGGTGGAGGTGGACAGCCTGTCGGTGGGGGGGCTGGCGCTGATGGAGCGGCTGATCGGCTACCGCAGGGCGATCCTGGTCGACGCCCTGGTAACCGGGGCTGTCCCGGGGCAGGTGTTCGTCTTCGCCCTGGAAGAGCTCCCGGACCACTCGGGCGGGCACATGAACTCCGCCCACGACACCACCCTGGCAAACGCCCTGCGGGTGGGGCGCACGATGGGAGCGGTGCTTCCGGAACAGGTGCTTGTGGTCGGGGTAGAGGCGCGCAGCCTGTTCGAATTTGCAGAAGAGCTGACCCCGCAGGTGGCCGCGGCTGTTCCGTCAGCCGTGCAGGCGGTGCTGGACCTGCTCTTCCCGGACGGCGCCGGTTGAGCAATCCTGGTGGGGGAAATGGGCCGCGCGGCCCATTTCTCCATCCTCAACAATCGAAGGAATGGAGGGAGGCCTATGGTCACGAAAGAAGAGCTTATCTACAGGCAGGTGATCACCCTGCGGGACGGGGCGCGGGTGCTCCTCCGCCCGCTCATTCCCTCCGACCGGCAGGCGCTGCTGGAGCTGTTCCAGGCGACCACCTACGATGAAAGGCGCCTGATGCGCCACAACATCAACGATCCCCAGGTGGTGAGCGCCTGGGCGGAGGAGATCAATTACGAGCAGGTCTTCCCGCTGGTGGCGGTGGTGAATGACCGCCTGGTGGGCAACACCACCCTGCACTTCAACAGCGGGCACGCCCGCCACCGGGGCGAGGTGCGCATTTTCCTGGCGAAGGACTTCCGCCGCCGCGGCCTGGGGACGAAGATGCTCCAGGCGCTGGTGGACATCGCCCGGCGCAGGAGCCTGTACCTGCTGGAGATCCAGGTGCTGGCGGAGCAGGTGAACGATATCAAAGCCCTGCGCAAAGCCGGGTTCGAGGTCCAGTGCACCTTCGAGGACTACTACATGCTGCCGGACGGCGACCTGCGGGACGTGGTGCACATGCTTTACCCCTTACAAATCGCTGAGGGGGAGTTTTAAGAAGTTATCCACAGGTGGCGCAGAGGAGCGTAGATCATCAATAAAAAGATGATGAGTGGGGCGTCTTCGGCGCTCCACTCATCATCTTATTTCGAATTGGTTGTGGATAGCCCTTCTAAGTTTAGAATCCGGGCGCAGCTTGATCCACAATTCCAATAATGCTATTGATTCAGTTCTTAGAATCCGATTTTTGTTCTCTTTTAATTTCCCATTTCAGCACGATCGCAGCGGTTCTGTTCCATATTGGAGAAAGAATCGGTAAGAATTTTAGCAGAGAATGGCGGAATACCGTCCGGTATGACAGGCCATTGATCACCAGGTGCAAGGCGCTGGCGGCGAGCGCCGCTGTCGGGGCTGGTAGGTCTTGCCCGCGGTGAAAGCGCCTCGCACCTGGCTCTTCGGTGGAGGCACGTTTCCGGCCCGTGGCGGCCTTGGGGGAGGGACGGGGTGGGGGTTTGCCGTTGGGAAGGGGAGCTTCCACTAACAGGAAAAGACCCTAAAGGTCTTGGAGACCTTTAGGGTCTTTGTTTACTCTACAGCCTTCAACCGCTTACAACGCCGTTACAGGTCGCTCACTCTGCATCCTGGTTGTAGAACCAGTCGTAGGCGAAGTAGCCGGACCCGGTCTTGCTCTCGATGCGGATGGCAATGCGGGACTGGCCCTGGAGCGACGCCGGGATCTCGAAGGTGAGGGTCTGGGTGTCGCCGGCCTGGGTGTCAATGGAGCCAACCTTGACGCCGTTCACGCCGCGCGTCCCGATGCGTCCCATGCGCACCCGGAACTCGTCCCTGGGGGGGAGATTGGTGAAGCGCACGGTGACCGATTCGTTGCGGGAGACGCTGACGATCTGGCTGCGCGGGAAGCCCGCGTAGCCCGGGGTGCCCCCGCCGCCGGTGCCGCCGCCCGCGGTGCTGTTATAGAACCAGTTGAAGGCGAAGTAGCCGGAGGTGGGGCTCTGGATGCGGATGGCGATCTGGTATTCTCCCGCAAAGCGTGCGGGGATGTCGAAGGTGAAGGTCCCCGAGCCACCCTCGCCGGTCTCAATGGCGCCCACTTCCACCCCGCGGCGGCCGCGGGTGCCCATGTAGTTCATCAGGACGTCGAAGGTGTCGCCGGCGGGCAGGTTGCGGGCGCGGATGGTGACCGACTCGTTGCGCACCACGCTGACGATGGAGAAGGTCGGGAAGCCCGCGTACCCGTCGTCAGGATCATCGTCCGGGTCGTCCGGGCCGCCCACCTGGCCGCGCGTATCGTTGTAGAACCAGTTGTAGGCGAAGTAGCGCGAGGTGGGGCTCTGGATGCGGATGGCGATCTGGTACTCGCCCACCAGTTGGGAGGGGATATCCACGGTATAGGTCTGGGAGCCGCCGCGCCCGGTTTCGAACGAAGCCACGCGCCAGCCGTTCCGCCCGCGGGTGCCCATGAAGTTCATCAGCACGTTGAAGCTGTCGTTGGCGGGCAGGTTGTGGGCGCGGATTGTGACCGCCTCATCCCGCACCACACTCACGATGGAGATGGTCGGGAAGCCCGAGTAGCCCTGGGCTGACGCGGTCGGGGCGACCACCAGCGAGCTGGCAGGCAGCGCCAGGATCGCCAGGGCCAAGAGAATGGAAACAATGTACTTCATCTTAATCTCCTTTCTAGGATCAGGGTGAGCGATGTTCAGGTTGGGTGTCCTTGTGAAGGCGTTTGCTCTCTCGATAGGGAAAGATATCCATAACTTCTCCGGATTCGTGTCTCTTCTGCATCCTCCTCCAAAACTCAACGGAAAAAAGATCGGAATGGTTCCTGAGAAAATGCTCCCGGTACTCCCCGGTCAGGCCGAGGAAGGTCTCGAACTCCTGAGGAAAAATATCGTTCTTCGCCACGAAAAACCACGGTTCCGCCTCGAATTCCTCCTGAAAACCGGCGGGCGGCGGCAGCCGCCGGAAATTACAGGCCGTCAGCAGGGATAATTCATCGTAGTCGTAGAAAACAACCCTCCCATTCCGGGTCACGCCGAAATTCTTCAGCAGGATATCGCCGGGGAAGATATTGGTGGCCGCCAGGTCCTTCATCGCCTGCCCGTAATCCTGCACGGCGTCCCTGGCAGCTTCAGCGCCGGCCTCCCGCACGTAAACATCCAGCGGGATCGTCCTGCGTTCGGTATACAGGTGTTCGATCACCACGGCCCCATTCTCCAGGCGCACGCTGCTCGGGGCCGAGGCGAGCAGCTCATTCAGCAGCAGCTGCGAAAAGCGCTCCTGGTCGAACTTGAGGTGCTCAAACTCCTGGGCGTCAATCAGGCGCCCGGCCCGGTCGTGCCTGAAGACGAGCTGGTAGCGGTCCATCACTTCCCGGCGGGAGGTGCTCTTCGGCTCGGCGAAGCGGTCGCGGATGACCTTGAACACCATGTCGTAAGAGGGCAGGGTGAAGACCGCCATCACCATGCCCCGCTCGCCGCGGGCGATCTCGAACCGGTCCTGCGAGCGCTCCATATGCCGCATCAGGTCGCGGTAGAGCTCGGTCTTCCCATGTTTGTTATAGCCGATCGAAATATACAGCTCGGCTATACGCCGGTGCGGCAGGATCGAATGCAGAAACCGCACCAGCTCCCCGGGCGCCTCCGCTTCCACGTGGAAGTAAGACCGGGCGTAGCTAAAAACGATGCTGGTCTCATCCCGGGTCAGGAGCACCGCATCCACGCAGACGCCGCCGGACGAATGGAGCAGGGCGAGAATGACCGGAGAAACCTCTCCCCGGGCATGGATGCGCCCCACCAGAAAAGCGCCCTTCCCGCGAAAGAACGGGCTGCGCACAAAATCAATCTTGTCAAAGTCCGGCCCGCCCCCATCCGCCACCAGGTGTGCGTCAATCACCCCGGCGGCCAGGCTGCAGTCGCGCTCCAGGTCTTCATAATCCACCCGGAAGCGGTAGTCCTCCAGCACCCGGCGCAGCAGGGCCCGGGTGTTGCCCTCCCGCCGGTAGGTCCGGTAGACCGGACCGTCGCCCTCCGGAGGGGAGAGCGCGAAATCCGCAGCGGTGAACTCGATCTCCCGGTCCACCCCCACCGTGGTGAGGATACGCCGGGTGACGGAGTTGAAGAAAGTTTCCGCCAGCTCAATATCCGCCCGCCCGGCGGCCAGCCGCGCGTAGCGGTTCTTCATCTCCGCCCAGAGCGCGTGGCTGCGCGCCTGGTCCTGCAGCAGTTCCTGCAGCGCCTGCACCACCTGCCCAATCACCCGGGCATACAGGTCCAGGCGCTCGACCGCGTCGCGCTGGGCCCCGTGCCAGTCCTGCGCTTCGAAGCGGCCGCGCGCGCTGCGGGTGATGGCTTTAAAGCGGGCATGGTAAGCCTCGAACCCATCCAGGATTGCCCGCGCGCCTGACCCGGCCAGTTCCATGGTCTCCTCAACCCACAGCAGCACTCGATCTGCAACCTGCGCCTTTGATTGTTATCGGCCAGTTCACGAGCGCATCCACTCCATTTTTTTCGGAAAGGTTCAAAATCTACCAGGATTTCTTGCTATTCATAATTTACATCAGATCTTATTAAAATGCAATATGTTTATCATAAATCATCCATAAAAGACTCCGTCTATTGCAAAATTCATGCCATCTTAACAACCGCCGCGGGCCGTTTTGTATCTTTTCCGGAGCAATAATGGTGCCATCCCCAGGAGAAAACAAAAGTGGGATCGAAAAAGCCCAGCATTGTGTGCTGGGCTTTTTCGATCCCGCCCGGTTCAGCTTCGAGAAGCCGGACCGGATGGCCTGTACCGCTAGACCTTCAAATCCTCTTTCGCTCGTTTGGTGAGCTTGCCGCGCTCCTCGGTGTCGAGGATGCGCTTGCGGATGCGGAATGCGACCGGGGTGACCTCGAGCAGTTCGTCCTCCGCCAGGTACTCGATGGCCTCGTCCAGGCTCATCTGGCGCGGCGGGGTCAGGCGAATCTCCATCTCGCCGCGTGCGGAACGCATATTGGTAAGATGTTTCTTTTTACACACATTGACGGCCAGGTCGCCCGGGCGCTGGTGCTCGCCCACCACCATACCTTCGTAAACCTCGGTCCCCGGACCGTAGAAGAGCATGCCGCGCTCTTCGGCGTTCTTCAGGCCGTAGGTGGTGGTCACCCCGGGCTCCCAGGAGACCAGGGACCCGGTGGAACGGCTCGCCATCGGGCCTGCGTGGGGCAGGTAGCCGTGGAACAGGGTGTGCATCACGCCCATGCCGCGCGTGGCGGTGAGGAACTGGTAGCGAAAGCCCAGCAGGCCCCGGGTGGGGACCAGATAGGTAAGGCGGGTGGTGTTCTCCCCGGTATCCTCCATGCCCATCATCTGGCCGCGGCGGCCTCCGAGCATCTCCACCACCACCCCGACCGTCTCCGGGCTGGTCTCGATATGCACTTCCTCGAAAGGCTCTAAAACCTCGCCGTCCTCGCCCTCTTTGAAAATGACCTCGGGGCGGGAGATCTGGAATTCGTACCCCTCCCGGCGCATGGTCTCCACCAGGATCGCCAGATGCAGCTCGCCCCGCCCGGAGACCAGGAAGGTATCGGCGGTCCCGGTCTCCGCCACGCGCAAGGCCACGTTCTGGCGCAGCTCGTCAAAAAGGCGCTCGCGCAGCTTGCGTGAGGTGCCCCAGCGGCCCTCGCGCCCGGCCATGGGAGAGGTGTTCACGCCGAAGGTCATGCGCACGGTCGGCTCTTCCACGCGGATAGAAGGCAGGGGAACCGGGTTTTCGGGGTCCGCCAGGGTCTCGCCGATGGCGATCTCCTCCAGCCCGGCGATGGCGACGATCTCCCCCGCCTCGGCCTCCGGCACCTCGATCCGCTCCAGGCCCTGGTGCACGTACAGGTAGCGCACGCGCTCGGGGAGCATCTCACCGTTCAGGGTGAGGCGTGCCACGTTTTGCCCCGCTTTGATGCGCCCGGCAAACAGGCGGCCCACCGCAGTCACCCCCCGGTACTCATCGTAGCCCAGGGTGGTGACCAGCATCTGCAGGGGGGCTTCCGGGTCCACCCGGGGCGCGGGGATATGGCGCAGGATGGCCTCGAACAGCGGCTGCAGGTCTGGGCCCAGTGCGGGCGTCAGGCCAGCCTGCCCGGTGATGGCGTTGGCGTAAATGATGGGGAAATCGGCCTGCTCGTCGCTGGCGCCCAGCTCGATGAACAGGTCGAAAGACTGGTTGACCACCCGGTCGGGCTCGGCGTCCTTGCGGTCCACCTTGTTGATCACCACTACCGCCTTGCGGCCCAGTTCGAGGGCTTTCTTCAGAACGAAGCGGGTCTGGGGCATGGGGCCTTCGGCGGCGTCCACCAGGAGCAGCACCCCGTCCACCATATTCATCACCCGCTCCACCTCGCCGCCGAAATCGGCATGGCCGGGGGTGTCCACGATGTTGATCTTGACCTGGCCTTCGATCTCCGGATCCCAGATTGAGATGGCGGTGTTCTTGGCCAGGATGGTGATGCCGCGCTCGCGCTCCAGGTCGTTGGAGTCCATCACGCGCTCCATCACCTGCTGGTTCTCCCGGAACACGCGCGCCTGCCTCAGCAGCCCGTCCACCAGAGTGGTCTTCCCATGGTCTACATGGGCGATAATTGCGATATTGCGAAGATCTTTCCGTTCCACTTGCGTAACCTTAATCATGCGCTTCTTACTACACTACCAGTCAGGAGGGGGCTGCGGGCGGCGCAGCCCGCAGAATGTGACCCTGGCTGTTCAACGTACGGCCCGCTCCGGCTGGAACGGCGCCTGGGCACAAAAAAGACCCCGGCCGGGTTGGCCGAGGTCCTTCGGCTAAGTTCGCAATTTTACCAGACCGTCTCCGGTTTGAAAAGGGGCGGTTTTTCTCGATGCGTGCTCCTTCTCGTTATCTTCCCACCCGCACAGCCTCCACAGCCGCCCGGGCCCTGGCGCTGCTGGCGAGCAGGCTGAGGGTGAAGTGAAGCGAGGCCTTCTTCAGTTCATCCGCCTCCGGCGGCGCGTAGAAATCCACCAGCACCCCATCCAGGTAATAGCTCACTCCGCCGGTGTCCCGGTCCAGCTCGAGGCGGACGGTTTTCCAGCGGTTCAGGGCAATTTCGTTCTGCTCTTTCCAGGGGAGGTTGTAAACAAATCTCAGGTCCTCCCCTTCGATCGAGCGAAAGACCTGGCAGAACAGGCTGGGCTGTTCTCTCGAATAGGATTGGGTAATCTCGCAGCTCGTCCACCACGCGCCGTCCGGCAGTTCGGCTCGCAGGGTGAGAGAAAATGAGACCAGGCTCTGGGGATTGGGGAGAATCGTGCTCTCCAGGTTCAGGCGCGCCTCCAGCGCGCTCCAATCGCCGCCGGGGCCGTGCTTCACCGTCAGGCGGGCTTCCTGCGACCCGTCCTCCTGTTCCGGAGTGCGCAGCCGCAGCACCCCGCTGCTGGTATCCACCTCGAATGCTTCGCTGCTGACCCAAAGCTCCCATCTGGAACGGTCCAGACCGGGCGGCTCGAACTTGCCGTACGGTTCCAGGTCGGTGCGCGTTTCACTGGTCGGGATAGGCGCGTGGGTGGGGGTAGGGCTGCTCACCCTGCCGCCCGCCAGCGGGGCGCCGGAGGCCGGGTCCCAGTAGAAGCCCAGGTTGCCCACCTGGGTGTTCGAATACTCGATCAAAAACGTTTCAGGGGCCGGATAGCTGTGGATGGCGCCCCCCTCGGCCTCCACCACCTGCAGCCCGCAGCTTCTGTCCAGTACCAGATAAGCGCGCCCGTCCGGCGACCAGCCCAGACCGCGCTGACCATTCTTCAGGGTTTGCGGATGCAGCTTGAGCGGCAGGCGGTCCAGAGGCAGCACATAGGTAAAACTACGTTCATCCACACACCGGCCAGACCCATAACCACTGGCATCGATCCCGTACACCAGCAGGGAGCGCCCGTCCGGCGAGGGGAGCAGGTCCACGAGCGCACGGTCGGAAGAACCGGAGCCGGTCGGGCTCCCCTCCGGGTACAGCTCTATGAGAAGCTGTTTTGAATCCAGCCAGGCCTGCAGTTCTTCATCCGTCCACTTGTTTTTATCTCCCCAGAGGCTCAAACCGGGAAACAAATAATAATTGCCATCTTCGTACTCCATCACGGCGGCGTCCAGGGCCGGGAGCAGGGCTTCGAGGTGCACGTTCTGACCGGTGAGCTGGAAAATCTTCAGATAAGGCAGGCCCAGGTAGGGTTCCTGCTCGCCGCTGAGCGGGTCCACCACAGCCAGCTTGCCGGCTACAAGGTCCCGCTGCACGTACAGCCTGGACTCGTCCGCCTCCCAGGCAACCACTTCGCTCCGGTTCAGTTCGTGTCTCTTCCCGCTCTCCAGGTCAAACAGGATCAGGCTGCGCTCGGTCTGGACGGCCGCATAGCGGCTCCCGGGCGACCAGCTCAAATCCTGGATCCAGAGCCCTTCCGGAAAGGCCTCGAGCAGGGTGGGTTCTGCGCCGGGCATCTCCAGGAGGTAGACCTGCTGGCCCGCGACGAGCAGGATGCTGCGCCCATCGGGAGACCAGCGCACAAACTGGAAACCCATCCACACTTCCCCCAGCGAAAATTCAGCCGCCTGCTGCGCCTCCGTCTCGCCGGCCGTCCCCAGGTAGAGGCCGGCTGAGCCGTCCGCATTCCTGAGCAGAAAAGCCAGGCGCGGGGCGCCTGCCCCGCCGGTGGGGGTCGGGCTGGGCGAGGGCGTCCAGGTGGCTGTGGGGGGAGCGGTGGGGGAGGCGGTCGGGGAGGCGCTGGGAGGAATCCGGGAAGGCGAAGGTTCAGCCGTGAGAGACACGGCGGCAGCCGGAGATTCGGCCGCCTGGACGGTCTCCTGCGCCGGCTCAGGGCTGCGGCAGCTGCTGAGGAGAAGCGCGAGGGCGATGAGAGCCGTGATGATGTTCCGCTGCATGGCGAGCTGCCTTTCGATGCAATGATTTGGGCGGACTCGGGAGTACCTTACCGGAGCGAGCACTCGAAAGTTGATCTTGGATGTGATACGTGCGTGGCGAAGCTCCGCACCTGTCACCCACACACGAACTTAAGTGCACCCCTGCCGAATTATACTTGAACACCGTGGTATAAAATGGCGTAAAATACAAGCGGGAATCAGGAGGCCAGGCGTATGACCATGCAATCAGAGCCAGTGGAGCAGGGCGGGTTTGCCTGTTCGCAGCTCTCCCTGGAGGCGGGCGAACCGCTGTACGGCAGCGTGAACCAGACTCATGCCTGGTTCATGCTCGAATACCCGCGCCCGATAGGCGCGAAGGCGTTCGCCGACAGCGCGCTGGTGGCCCCGTTCAAGACCTCCTTTTCTTCGTTTGTGAATGCCATCCCAGGCTCGAGACTGCTCCTGATCAAGCAGAGCAATATCGTTTCGGAGGAGGGGGTCACGCTCTTCGTCTGCCTCTCGAAAGAGAGCGCCCCTGTGCTGTACGAATTCAGGGCCGAGGGCTACGAAGAGCTGCTCGCTTTGAACTTCCCCGCCCTGCTGGCGCAGGACCCTCTCTATGCCGGGAACCGCAGGAGCGAGCCGCTCTTCCTGGTCTGCACCAACGGCCGGCGCGACGCGTGCTGCGCCCGCTGGGGCCTGCCGCTGTTCTCCGCCCTCTCCGCGGCCGCGCCCGGGCAGGTCTGGCAGTCTTCGCACGTCGGGGGGCACCGCTTCGCTCCCAACCTGCTCTGCTTTCCGCACGGCCTCTATTACGGGCGGGTGGACCCGGCGCGCGCCCCCGCCCTGCTGGAGGCCTACCGCCAGGGGAGCCTGGACCTGGATTTCTACCGCGGCCGGCCGGCTTACCCCGCCGCAGCCCAGGCGGGCGAATACTTCTTAAGAAAGCAAACCGGGGACCTGGGGCTGGAGACCTACCGGCTGCTGGGGGTCGAGGAGGCCGGCGAGCGGGTCTGGGAGGTCGGTTTTGCGGAGGCGGGCGGCCTCCGGCAGCACCGCCTGCGCCTCTCCTCCCGGCCCACCGGCATCATGGCCCCAGAGAGCTGCGCCTCCGAGGGCCGGCGCATGGTCCACTATTACCATCTCGATCTGTACGAGGAGCAGGAGGCCGGCGAGCCAATGCTGCGCTGAGCCGGTCCCGGGGCCTCTGCATATTGAAATCAGACCCAGAACGAGGAGAAAGATGAACAAAGTCTACCTGCACCGCCGCCTCGCAGCCGACCAGTACCTCGGCAGGGTTGACGCCGCCGGAAAAGTGTACGAAAGCCGCCTCGGCCCGGATAAATACATCGGCCGGGTTGACCTGGAGAGCGGGAAGATCTACGAGTCCCGCATGGGACCGGATAAACTGCTCGGGCGTGTGGACGCCGAGTCGGGCAAGGTTTACCTGGACCGCTTTGGGCCGGACGAGTACCTGGGACGGGTGCACCGGGACGGGAAGCTGTACCAGCACCGCAGCCTGGCCTCCGACGAATACCTGGGGAGGGTGGAAGAACTGGCCTCCCTGGTGCACGGCGGCGGAGCTTTCCTGCTGCTGGTGCTCCCCGCCTATGATCAGGAGGCGGAGGCCGCCCGGGCCGACCAGGAGGATGAAGCCCGCCAGGGGCGGGAGGCGGAGGAGCCGCCGGACGCCGGCGAGGCCCCCGCCCCGGCCTGAACACGGGACTGCGCCTGCCCCGCCCCTGACGGCCGGGCAGCTGGAATGGATGCTGAATGAAGAATGAAGAAGCCTCCCCAACCCCCGGGGAGGCGAAGAACGGGATCGGAACGCTGCGGGAGAAGTCCCTGCACGCGGCCCTGAAAGCCTGGTATGCAGGACCCGGAGACCGGATCGAAGCGCCGGTGGACGGCTATATGATTGATATTGTGCGCGGAGACCTGCTGATCGAGATCCAGACCCGCAACTTCTTCGCCATGAAAGAGAAGCTGGCAGCCCTGACCTCCAGCCACCCGGTCCGCCTGGTGCACCCGATCGCGGCCGAAAAATGGATCCTCCACCTGCAGGAGGCGGGCGCGGAACCGGCCGCCCGGCGCAAGTCGCCGCGCCGCGGGCGGGTGGAGCATCTCTTCACCGAGCTGGTGCGCTTCCCGCGCCTGGTGGCCCACCCGAACTTCAGCCTGGAGGTCCTGCTGATCCAGGAGGAGGAGACCCGCCTGCAGGACGGCAAAGGCTCGTGGCGGCGCAAGGGCTGGAGCATCGCCGACCGGCGGCTGGTGTCTGTGCTGGAGCGGGTCGAGCTGAACGGCCCGGAGGATTTCCGCCGCTTCCTGCCGGAGGCTCTGCCCCGCCCCTTCACCAGCCGCGATCTGGCCCGCCTGCGCGGCCTCCACCTCTCCCTGGCGGGCAAGCTGCTCTACTGCCTGCGAGAGATGGGCCTGGTGGAGGTTTCCGGGCGCAAAGGCCGCAGCTATCTTTATCAGGAGACACCCACCCATGGAAGATGAAGTCGCTTTTCTCCCCTATCATGCCATCAATGAATTCATGCTCGACGATTACCGCCACCAGGTGGTGAGCGCGGCGCTGCAGGCCCTGCCGGACCTGCCGGAAGAGCTGCGCGCCGGCCTGGAGGCCCAGATCCGGCAGGGCGTGCGCGTGCCGGGGTTCCGCAACAGCCTCAAAGCCCCAGCCCAGCTCAAAGTGAAACCCACCGAGAAAGCCTTCGAGAAAAACCCGGAGCTGGTCTCCCTGATCCTGGCCGCCTGGGCGCACTCCCACCCGGGCCTGCGCCAGCAGGTATTCGACCTGCTCAACGGGCGCGGTTGGGAGCTCCTGCCGGTCGAGGCGGAGCGCTACAAACTCCCCGGTTGGCTGACCGTCTGGCCTAAAGGACAGGATTTCGAAGTCCTGTACGAGGCTTTCCACGAGGCCTACCCGGAGAGCCAGGCGGCGCAGAACGACGTCAGCCTGATGGCGGTCTGGTTGAGCGGCCGGCTGCCTTACCATGTGGAAGGCGAAGAAGATGAAGAAGATTGGGAGGACGAGGGAGAGGACGGAGAGGACGACGGCGAGGCCGCATAAATGGAGATCTTCTACGCTCCCAGCCACCTCCTGCACGACCCGGGGAAGGCGCTGGTCAACGGGCAGCCCCTGCTGACCGAGGACGACCCCGAACGCATCGAAGTCCTGAGGCGGGCGGTGCAGGAGGCCGGGCTCGGACCTATCCTGCCGCCCGAGGATCACGGCCGCGAACCGCTGCTGGCGGTGCACGACCGTGATTATCTGGAATTTTTTGCGCACGCCTATGCGCGCGGGGAAGAATACTATGGAAAGCCAGGCCCCATCTTCCCCGAGACCTACGCCGTGCGCGGCCTGCGCCGCACGCGCCATTTCGCGGGGCAGGTGGGGTACTACAGCTTCGGGACCGCGACGCCCATCCTGGAGGGCACCTGGGAGGCGGCTTACTGGAGCGCCCAGTGCGCCCTTTCGGCTGCGGCGCGCCTCCGCTCCGGAGAGCGCTGCGCCTACGCCCTCTGCCGCCCGCCCGGGCACCACGCCTCGACCGACCTGTACGGGGGGTTCTGCTTCCTGAACAACGCCGCCGTGGCCGCCCGCTTCCTCGGCGGGCGGCTCGCCATCCTGGATATTGACTACCATCACGGGAACGGGACGCAGGAGATCTTCTATTCCGACCCGCAGGTGCTGTACTGCTCGCTGCACGCCGACCCGGACGAAGATTACCCTTACTTCTGGGGAAGCGCGAGCGAGACCGGCGCCGGAGCCGGAGCCGGGGCCAACTGCAACTTCCCTCTGCCGCGCGGCGCCGGGGACGATCTCTATCTGAGCACCCTGGACCGCGCCCTGGAGCGCCTGGACGCCCACCGGCCCGAGCGGCTGGTGCTCTCCCTCGGTCTGGATGCTGCCGCCGGGGACCCGGCGGGCGGGGTCTGCCTCTCCCCGCAGGCTTTCCGCAGGATCGGGGAGCGCCTCGCCTCGCTGAACCTGCCAACCCTCTTTGTCCAGGAAGGGGGCTACGGGCTGGACAGCCTGGGCGAAAACTGCCTCAGTTTTTTCAGTGGTTTTTTTGAGAGACTGGATTAGTACAAGCTGTGTGGGGGGGCGCCTA
>JAEWYL010000184.1 GCA_023395675.1 Chloroflexota bacterium
GCCATAGCTGGCCTCGCGGAGATCCGCCATGAAGGCGGAGACGAGCCGGTCCGGGTCGTTCCAGCGCAGCAGGGAGCTCATGCGCGGCCCGCCCGCCTCGCCCATCAGCGGGTCGAGCACGATCAGACTGACCTTGCGCGGGGCGGGCAGCGGGCTGGCCGCCTGCGGGGGCGTGAATTCCCGCGGCAGAGGCGCAGCCGCCCTGCGCTCCGGAGCCCCGAACAAGCGGCGGAGCCAGCGGTTGAGCCGGTTAACAGCCATGACGAAGAATCTAGACCATTATCACCCTGAATTTCCCCGGTTTTATTTTACACGGTAAAGCCGAACCTGAAGCGCAGGTTACCGCAGCCGGAAAGGTCAGCGGTGCGCCAGGGCAAGCGCGTCGTGCCGGTTTGTTCCCACCCGGGAGGAGAAAGCGGGGCTGCCTGTGAAGTTGCGCCCCACACACCAATCTGCAGTTCCTGATTACACGGAACTGCGCCCTGCAAGAGGGAGGCTGCTATCGCCCCGGAGCGGCGCGGGCGCGCATACCCGCCCCTCGCCAACTGCGTTATACTCGGGACAGGCTGACGCGTCTGCATAAGGAGGGAGAGAGCATGCCAAAACCACGCCTGATCAAAGCCCTGGCCAAGGTGATGATCGCCGCCGCCTGGACCGACGGGATGGTCGGCCCGGAGGAGATCAACAGCCTGAAGGACCTGCTGTTTCGAATGCCGGACATGACCGAGCGGGATTGGGCTGAGCTGGAGATCTATATCGATTCTCCCGTCCGCCCGGACGAACGCCAGCGGCTGGTCGAAGAGCTGAAAGCGGAACTGTCCTCCTCCCGGGACCGGGAGCTGGCGCTGTCCGCGCTGGAGGACGTGATCCAGGCGGACGGCACGCTGTCCGAGGGGGAGCGGGCTGTGCTGGCGGAGATCCGCGCGCAGCTTGCGGATGCCGATATCAGCCTGGTGGGGCAGCTCGGCAGGCTGGTGCGGGGCCCGTTGGAGAGGCGCAGCGCCGCCGCCTTCCCCAACCGGGAGCTCTACCTGGAGGATTTCATCCGCAACCGGATCTACTACAAGCTCCGCCAGCACCTGAGGGAGGAGAGCTTCAGCCTGGACCTGCCGGAGAAGCAGCTGAGGAAGCTGAGCACCGCGGGCGGGCTGATGGCGCGGGTGGCCTACGTGGACCGGGAGGTGAATGCGGGCGAGTTCGAGAAGATGGCGGCTGCGGTGGAGAAGCATTTCGACCTGCCGCGCGACGCCGCCGGATTTGTGGCTGAGGTGGCGGTGGATACGATCAGCAAGGACCTGGATTACTACCGCCTGACGCGCGAGTTTTTCCAGGCCACCACGGAGGAGGAAAGGGTGCATTTCCTGGAGACCCTGTTCGCAGTGGCAGCCTCGGATGGGCGGGTCTCTCACGAGGAGATGGAGGAGATCCGCACCATCGCCACCGTGTTGAAGCTGACTCACCAGCAGTTTATCGCCGCCAAGCTGACCGTGCCGCGGGAGCAGCGGGCGTATTAGAGAGTCATGAGAGCATCAGTGTCAACTCTGAAGGCGGATGCCAGGCCGCCAACGATTAAAGCCGCAAGTAACGCGTACAGCCGTAGTCAGTTTTCAGAAATTCGGCTAATTTGTCCTTGCGTCTTGGCCGATCCGCCTGGCTTTGCGGACCGATTACCCGGTTTTGCCGGGTGACACATAGTTACTGCCTCCTCCAGAGGGGTTGTTCTATTATTATGACACAGCCTGAGGGATTGATTCTGATTGGCCATTTCGCGCCGAACCGTGCCCGAACTTCCCGCATGAGCGTTTTTTCGCAAAAAGGGCACGGCTGCAGGCTTTTCCCTGAATAACCCTGGAATTTACCGCCGTGCCCCTACGGATCCGCTCCGGCGCGCCGGGACGCGTCGCTGTATGAAATATTAATCACCCAACCCGCCTCTCGTAGGGGCACGGCGGTGCATGCACAGAAACCCGCCCGAACCGCATCCAGCCGTGCCCACTGCCACATAAAGAACCTACCTGTACACTTAGAAAAAGCCATAAAAAGCCGGGTCAATTCTAGACAAAACAGATTCAATTTAGTAGAATAATTTTGGGGTGTTTGTAATAGATACTGGATACGGTATGGCGAGGGGCGCTGCCGTCCCTCCGGCCGGTATCCAGACCGCAAAAGATCTCGTTGATAAGCTTACAACTCAACCGCAGCCGCGGACGGGGACATTCAAGAGCCTGCCCGGGCTGCAGCATCGCAGGGATCCTTCTGAGACTCACGGAAAGACAGGCTGGATGGCAGTTCTGGCGTATCTTTACGGTTTGGTAAAAGGCAACTTCCCTGAAGCTCGCATTGACCCGCCACAAACCACCGCGTATTTGCGCGGGCGGCGGGCGCGGCGGGCCGGTTACCCGGTCCGGGCGCCCGCCGCCCGCTGTTTTAAGGTCCCGCTCCAGGTTGGACCGCCGGGGGAGCAGGGGGCGACCCGGCAGGCCGGGCAGCGTGCGGCCCCGGGCCGCGCCTGCCGCCCGTTTCATTCTTGCACAAGGGAGAGCGACTATGCAATTTGAAGGATTGGTGAATATCAAGGCGCCGCGTGAGAAGGTCTGGGAGTTCCTGACCAGCCCGGAGTTCGTCAGCCAGTGCGCGCCGGGCGTGCGCTCGGTGGATGTGGTCACCCCGGACAAGCAGTTCAAAGCGGTGGCGGTGGTCGGGTTCGGGTCCGCCAAGGTGACTTTCCAGGCCGACGTGGAGTGGATGGAGATGTACCCGGGGCGCTACGCGCGCATGAAAGCGCACGGGAACACCCCGGGCAGCGGAGTGGACGTGATCAGCGAGATGCGCCTCACCTCTCAAGGGGGCACGACCAACCTGAACTGGAAGGCGGAGATCAGCGTGGTGGGCTCGCTGGCGAGCACCGCGGCGCGCTTGATGGAGGGGGTGACGCGCAATCTGACGAAGGCATTTTTCGACTGCGTGCGCGGAAAAATCGAGGTGGAGGACCAGCCCGCAGACGGCAGGGCGGCGGAAGGCGCGGTGGAGGCGGCATGAAGTTCGGGCCTGTGCCGGTGGAGCAGGCGGTGGGCAGCATCCTGGCTCACCACATCCCCCGGGCGGATGGGGGGGCGCGTTTTCGCAAAGGGAAGCCGCTGACAGAAGCGGACGTCGAGGAGCTGCGCCGCCAGGGGCGGCTGACCGTGTACGTCGCCGGGCTGGAGCCCGGGGACGTGGGCGAGGACCGGGCCGCGGCCCGGGTGGCCCAGGCGGTCTGCGGCCCAAACCTGCTGGCCTCCAGGCCCAATGTCGGGCGGGTGAACCTGCAGGCTGCGGTGCAGGCGGTGCTGCGAGTGGACGCCGAGCGCCTGCTGCGCCTGAACGAGATCGAGGGCGTCACGGTCGCCACCCGCCCTGCGTTCAGCGTGCTGCAGCCGCGCCAGACGGCCGCCACGATTAAGATCATACCATTTGCCGTGCCCGAAAAACTGCTCGCCCAGGCGGAGGCGCTCGCGGCGGAGGCCGGGCCGCTGATGGAGGCCCGGCCCATGCCGCCGCGGCGGGTCGCGCTGGTCCTCTCCGGCGCGCCGCAGGCCCGGGAGCGCACGCTGGCGACCTTCGTCCCCCCGGTGCGCGCCCGGGTGGAAGCCCTGGGCTCGCACCTGGAGCGGGAGGTGTACGTCCCCATCCTGGAGGAGGGCCTTGGGGAGGAGGACCTGGAGCGCGCCGTCCGGGCCGCGCTGGCGGAAGGCGCCGGGCTGGTGGTGCTGGCGGGGGAGACGGCGGTGATGGACCGCCGGGACATGGCCCCGCGGGCGGTGGAACGGCTCGGCGGGCAGGTGGAGCTCTACGGGGCGCCGGTGGACCCGGGGAGCCTGCTGATGCTCGCCTACCTAGGGGAGACGCCGGTTTTGGGCGCGCCCGGCTGCGCCCGCAGCCCCAGGGCGAACGTGCTGGATTGGGTCCTGCCGCGCCTGTTGAGCGGAGAGCGCCTCTCCCGCCGGGATGTGCTCTTGTTGGGTCATGGCGGACTTTTGGAAGGTCTGCAGGAAGGAGCGAGCTGGAGAGAAAGACTGCCGCAGGAATAATTGGAAGGTCTGGAAAGGCCGGGCAGTCCGGCCGGTTGGTTGGTCAGATTGAGATTGCTGAAAGGAGGGAGTTGATGAAGGTACCGATCACAATCAACGTCAACGGCGCCGAGCATTCCGACCAGGTGGAGCCGCGCATGCTGCTCGTGCACTACCTGAGGGAGAAGCTCGGGTTAACGGGGGCGCACGTCGGCTGCGATACCAGCCAGTGCGGGGCCTGCACGGTGATCATGGACGGGCTGGCGGTGAAATCCTGCACCGTACTGGCCGTTCAGGCCGACGGGAGCCAGGTGACCACCATCGAGGGCCTGGGCGAGGCCGGGCTGCACCCCATCCAGCAGGCTTTCTGGGAGAAGCACGGCCTGCAGTGCGGCTTCTGCACCCCGGGGATGATCCTTTCGGCCAAAGAGCTGCTCGAGCGCAGCCCGAACCCGACCGAGGAGGAGATCCGCCACGGGATGGAGGGGAACCTGTGCCGCTGCACCGGCTACCAGAACATTGTGGCTGCCGTCCAGTACGCCGCCGAACAGATGAGAACCGCCGAGCAGGTGAAAGTAGCGGGAGGCTGAGATGGCGACCCAGTATATAGGTGAAAGTGTAAAGCGTGTGGAAGACCCCCGCCTGATCTCGGGCGAGGGGAAATACCTGGACGATATCCAGCTCCCAGGGATGGTGGCTGCCGCCATCCTGCGCAGCCCGTACGCGCACGCGCGCATCCAGCGCATTGATACCGCAAAGGCAAAGGCCCTGCCCGGCGTGGTGGCGGTGTACACCGGGGAGGATTTTAAAGACCTGCCGGCTCTGCCCTGCGCCTGGCAGGCGGGCGGGGTGAAGAACAACGTCAACACCCCGCGCGTGCTGGAGATTGACAAAGTGACCTTCACCGGCGCCGGGGTGGCGGTGGTGGTGGCCGAGGACCGCTATATCGCCGAGGACGCCCTGGCGCTGATCGAGGTGGATTACGAGCCGCTGCCGGTGGTGGTGGACGCCGAGCGCGCCGCCGCGCCCGACGCCCCCCAGATCCACGAGAACGCCCCGAACAATATCGTCATGGACTGGAGCTGCGGCGAAGCGGAAGCGACCGACGGCGCCCTGGCGCAGGCCGAGGTGGTGGTGCGGCAGCGGCTGGTGAACCAGCGCCTGATCCCCACCCCCATGGAGACGCGCGGCGCCATCGCCCAGTACCTGCCCTCCAGCGGCGAATTCACCCTCTGGCTGACCTCCCAGGCTCCCCACGTGCACCGGCTGCTGATGACCGCCTTTGTCTTCGGCATCCCGGAGACGAAGATGCGCGTCATTTCGCCCCAGGTGGGCGGCGGGTTCGGGACCAAGATTTTCCTCTACCCCGAATACTGCCTGGCCGCAGCCCTGGCCCAGAAGCTGGGCCGCCCGGTGAAGTGGGTGGAGACCCGCAAAGAGAACTACGTGGCGACCACCCACGGGCGGGACCATATCACCGATATCGAGATCGGCGCAAAGCGCGACGGCACCATCACCGCCCTGAAGGTCATGACTTACGCCAACCTGGGCGGGGTACTCTCCACCATCGCGCCGGGCATCCCCACCACCCTGTACGGGCGCATGCTCTCGGGGGCCTACAAGATCCCGAACATCTACTGCCGGGTGCTGGGAATGTATACCAACACCGGGATGGTGGACGCCTACCGGGGCGCGGGACGCCCCGAGGCCACCTACGTGGTCGAGCGGGCGGCGGACCTGGTGGCGCGGGAGCTGGACCTGGACCCGGTAGAGGTGCGGCGCAAGAACTTCATCCCCAAAGACGAGTTCCCCTACGACCCCGCCGGCATCCTCGCCGGGCTGAAATACGACAGCGGCGACTACGACAAGGCCCTGGACAAAGCCCTGGAGATGCTGGATTACGCCAATTTCCGCCAGGAGCAGGCGGCGGCCCGGCGCGAGGGCCGCTACCTGGGCGTGGGTTTCTCCACCTACGTCGAGCTGTGCGGCGTGGCGCCCTCCGCCTGGATCGGGCTGCCGGGCCAGGGCTGGGGCGCGGGCCTGTGGGAGAGCGCCAACGTGCGCGTCCACCTGACCGGGAAGGTGGTGGTCACCACCGGCTCCCAATCGCACGGGCAGGGCCACGAGACCACCATGGCGCAGGTGGTGGCCGAGGAGCTGGGCGTGCCGATGGAAGACGTGATCGTGCAGCACAGCGACACCCTCGGCACCCCCTTCGGCTACGGCTCGTACGGCAGCCGCAGCGCGGCCGT
>JAEWYL010000279.1 GCA_023395675.1 Chloroflexota bacterium
TCCGCCCCGGCGCTCGCGGTAACCGCCATCTTCGCTTTTCAGCGTTATTGGAACTCGTTTTTGTGGCCCCTGATCGTGCTGCAGGACCCGGACCTTTTCACCCTGCAGGTGGGCCTGTCTTATATCCACACCAGCGAATTCGGGACCAATTACGGGCTGCTCATGGCAGGGGCGGCCCTGGCTGCGGTGCCGATGATTCTCTTCTTCTTCGCCTTCCAGAAGTACTTCATGCAGGGTCTGCGTATCGGAGCCATCAAAGGTTAACGGGCGGGCGTTATGGCGGCAGAGCTGAATCAGAGCGTGGTCTTCATTGACCTGGATCATACCCTGCTGGAAGGGCCCTTCGAACCGCTGGTATTCCCGCGGGTGTTGGGTGAATTATCTCGGAAAACCGGCCTGGATTTCGACTCCCTGCTGAGCCTGGCGCGCCAGGAGAACCGGGACCGGCAGGCAGACCCATCCTGCCCGGCGGAACGGGCCATGGATTGGGACGACATCTTCGCACAATTGGCCCTCCGGTTCGACGTGCGGCTTGAGACCAGCGCCCTTGAGCTCGTCCAGGCGCACCCCGGCCCTCCATACTCACGCCTGCTGCCCGGCGCCAGGGAGGCCCTGGAGCGGCTGGCGGCCGCCCGGCCCCGGCGGGCGCTGGTGCTGGCGACCAAAGGCCTGCTCCGCTACCAGGGCCCGGTCCTCGAGGCGCTGGGCCTGACCTCCTTCTTCGACGATATCCTCGCACCGGACACCCGCAGCGCGCTTAAAAAATCACTCGCCTTCTATGAGCCCTGGCCCGAAAAAACCCGCCTGCAGATCATGGTCGGCGATACCTACGAGGACGACGTCGAGCCGGCGCGCCGCTTCGGCTTCCGGACCGTGTGGAAAACACACCGGCCGGAGGGTACGGCGGCAGAAACGGACCCCTTCACCCGGGCCGGGCAGAACTTGAACGGGGCCAAAGGACCGGTCCCACCCCCCGATGCAGTGATTTATTCCCTGGATGAACTGCCGGAAGTGATCGACAGGCTGCACCATGAAACTCTCCAGGCTTAACACCGCCTCAGCCTCCAGCGCAGCCCGCATCACGCAGCTCTGGAACGCTGCCTGCGGGCCGGAGCTGTCCATTCGCGAGCGTTTCGCCCGCTTCAACCTTGAGCCCGCGGCCGGCGCCGAGCTGGCGGCCTGCCAGGTCGAGCTGGAAGGGCAGGCGGCGGGTTTCGTGCTCGCCAGCGCCGCCCACCCTCCGGTCGCCGGCCTGGAACACCCCGCCGGGTGGGTGGAAGCGCTGGCAGTAAGGCCGGATTTCCAGGGCCGCGGCCTGGGCGGGCGGCTGCTCGCCTGGGCCGGAGACTGGCTGGCGGCGCGCGGCTGCCGCACCATCCGCCTGGGCGGGGGGCTGCGCCCCTTCGTTCCCGGCCTGCCGGTGGAGCTGGGCAGCCAGCCTTTCTTCACCCGGCGCGGCTTCCAGGCGGAGGCCGAAACCGGGCGCGTTTGGGATATGGCCGGCCTGCTGGAGAGCTACCGCCCGCCCGCTGCGGTGAAAGGGCGTCCGGTCTCCGTACAGCCGCTGCAGGCGGAGGAAGAACCTGAGCTGGAGGCCTTCTTTGCCCGGGAATTCCCCGGACGCTGGCGCTATGAGTTCCAGGAGCACCGGAGGCAGCACGCGCGCCTGGCCGACTACCTGGTGCTGCGCACCACGCAGGGCGTGGACGGTTTCTGCCAGCTGACTCTCGAAGATTCCCTGCGCCCCCTGGACCGGTTTCACATGCACGGCCTGCCGCGCCCGTGGGGACAGCTCGGCCCGATCGGGGTGAGCGAGCGCTGCCGGGGACAGGGCCTGGGCGCTCTGCTGCTGGATGCCGGCCTGAATTTCCTGCGCGCCCGTGGGGTAGCCGGCTGCGTGATTGACTGGACCCACCTGAGAGATTTCTACCAGAAATTCGGTTTCTACGCAAAGAGAGAGTATCTCATTATGCATAAGGACCTGCACAGCCATGCCTGACCGTCCCCTCCTTCTGCCCGCGCCGCGCCGCCTGACTCTGACCGGCGGAGAAATCCCGCTCGACAGTGAGCGGCTCATCCTGATCCAGGCCGAGAGTCCCCAGGCGCTGCTGTTCACCGCCCAGCGCCTGCAGCGCGCCCTGCTGGCGCGCTGGGGCCCCGGCTGGGAGATCAGCGCCGGGAGCGCCGTACCCGCCGGCCTGGTGGGCCTGTGCTTGCAGCTCGACCCTGCTCTGCAGCTCCCTGCCCAGGGTTATGAGCTGGCGGTGTCTTCCGAGGGCATTCGCATCCGGGCCTCCGATCCGGCGGGGATCTTTTACGGCGCCTGCACCCTGATCCAGATCATCGAGCAGCCGCGCGCCAGCGCCGCGCCCGTCCTGCCCTGCCTTGAGATCAGCGACTGGCCGGACTTCCCGGCGCGGGGGGTGATGCTGGATGTCAGCCGCAATCGCGTGCCGACCCTGGAGACCCTCTTCACCCTGGTGGACCGCCTGGCCTGCTGGAAGATCAACCAGCTGCAGCTCTATTTCGAGCATGCTTTCGCTTACCGCCAGCACCCCGCGGTCTGGGAAGGCGTCTCGCCTCTGACCGGGCAGGATATTTTGGAGCTGGACCGCTACTGCCGGGAACGCTTTATCGAGCTGGTGCCGAACCAGCAGTCGTTCGGGCACCTGGCGCCCTGGTTGAACCACCCGGCTTATAAACACCTGGCCGAGGTAGAGGACGGTTTTCAAACCCCCTGGGGCTACCGGGAGGGCTCTTTCAGCCTCTGCCCGGTGGACCCGCGCAGCCTGCAGTTTCTGCGCGGCCTGTATGGCGACCTGCTGCCCCATTTCACCAGCCGCATGTTCAACATCGGCGGCGACGAGACCTGGGATCTGGGGCAGGGGCGCAGCCGGCAGGCCTGCGAGGAGCAGGGGAGCGGGCGCGTCTATCTGAAGTTCCTTCTGCAGCTTTTTCAGGAGGTCAGGCGCTACGGGCGCACTCCCCAGTTCTGGGGGGATATCATTGTGGAACATCCCGAGCTGATCCCCGAGCTGCCCAAGGACGCCATCGCCGTGGAGTGGGGCTACGAGGCGGACCATCCTTTTGACCCGCACGGCGCGCAGTTTGCGGCCAGCGGCATCCCGTTTTACGTGTGCCCGGGCACCTCTGCCTGGTGTTCGCTCTCCGGGCGAACGGATAATGCGGTGGCGAACCTGCTGAACGCGGCGGAGAACGGCTTGAAGCACGGAGCGAGCGGCTACCTGATCGCCGATTGGGGGGATTACGGCCACTGGCAGGCCTGGTCCGTGAGCCTGCTGGGCCTGATGCTCGGGGCCGCCTGTAGTTGGGCGCTGCAGGCCAACCGGGAGCTGGATCTCCCCGCGCAGTTGAGCTGGCACGGTTTCCGGGATGCGAGCGGAGCGCTGGGCAGGGCCGCCTTTGACCTGGGGAACGTTTACCGCTCCTTGTGGGAAGAGCCGCACAATTCTTCCGTCCTGTTCTGGTGCATGCAGTGGCCCCTGGAGCAGATCCGCGCCTGCCCGGAGGCTGCGCCGGTCCATTTCGAGCGCGCCCTGCAGGCTGTGGATGCGGCGGCACAGCCCCTTCACCGGGCGCATGCAGCCGGGCAGGGGGCCGACCAGACCCGGGCGGAATTTGACCTCACCATCCGGCTGCTGCGCCATGCCTGCCGGCGCGGGATGCTGGCGCTGGAAACCGACCCCCGGCGGGCGCGCAGCCTGAAGCGGGAGCTGGCCTCGGACCTGGACGCGCTGATCCCCGAATACCGCTGGGTGTGGCTCGGGAAGAACCGCCTGGGAGGCCTCTCTGAGAGCGCCGCCCGGCTGGAAAAACTGATGGCGGATTACTCGGAACCCCAGTGACCCTTGATTTGACCCTGTGCAGAGACGGAGACAACCGATGACAGCCAACCAACCCCCGGTCTATTCCGGAATCAATACCGAAGCTCGCAATCCGGCGACAGAGAATATGGACCTGCTGTCCACCCTCGAGATGGTGCGGTTGATGAATGAAGAGGACGCGCGGGTCGCTCAGGCTGTGGCTGCCGAGGTGGAGCATATCGCCCGGGCGGTGGACGCCATCGTCGAACGGATGCGCCAGGGAGGCCGGTTGATCTACCTGGGGGCGGGCACCTCGGGCCGCCTGGGGATGCTGGACGCCTCTGAGACGCTGCCGACTTTTAACATCCCCCCGGAACTGGTGGTGGGCGTGATTGCCGGGGGCGAGCGGGCGATCACACAGCCGGTTGAAAACGCGGAGGATAACCGTGAGGCCGGGGAAAGGGACATCCTGGCGCTGGAGATCACCGAGAAGGACTGCGTGGTGGGGATCGCTGCCAGCGGGCAGACGCCCTATACCCTGAGCGGGATGAGCGCGGCCCGCGAGCGCGGGGCGCTGGTCGTCAGCCTGGCCTGCAACCACCCCTCACCGATGGCGGCTCTGGCGCATCTTTACATCGCCCCC
Source organism: Chloroflexota bacterium (assembly GCA_023395675.1). GTDB lineage: Bacteria > Chloroflexota > Anaerolineae > Anaerolineales > UBA4823 > JAEWYL01. Next base: position 4,468 of record JAEWYL010000279.1, read on the forward strand.
CTCACCGGGCCGGAGGTGATCAGCGGCTCAACTCGCCTGAAAGCCGGCACGGCCCAGAAAATGGTATTGAATATGCTCTCCACCTGCGTGATGGTGCGGCTCGGGAAAACCTACAGCAACCTGATGGTGGACGTCCAGCCTACCAACGCCAAATTGAGGGAGCGCGCCCGGCGCATTGTGGAACAGGCCTGCGGGCTCACCCCCGAACAGGCCGCCGAGCAGTTGGACCGCTGCGGCGGGGAGGCCAAAGTGGCCATCGTCTCCAGCCTGGCGCAGGTGAGCCCGCAGGAAGCGCGCCGGAGGCTGGCGCGGGCGGACGGGTCCGTGCGCGCCGCCATCTCCCTGCAGGCCGGACGGTGACCGTGAGATGAGCTACCTGATCGGTGTAGACGGCGGCGGGAGTAAAACCACCGCCCTGGTCGCCCGGCCTGACGGGACGATCCTGGGACGCGGGAGCGCAGACTGCTCCAACTACCGCGCGGTGGGTCCTGAGAGCGCCTGCCAGGCCATTGACCAGGCTCTGCGCGCTGCCTTTACCGGCGCAGGCCTGACCTTCGACCCGGCTGCGGTGAGCATGGCCTGCTTTGGCCTGGCGGGCGTGGACCGGCCCGACGACGAGGCGCCGGTGCAGGCCTGGGCAGAGCAGCTCTGGCCGGGGATGCCGGTGCGCTATGTCAATGACGCCCGCCTGGTGCTGGCAGCCGGCACGCCGGAGGGCTGGGGGCTGGCGCTGATCTGCGGCACCGGTTCGATTGCCTACGGGCGCACGCCCCAGGGAGCGTTCACCCGCGCCGGGGGCTGGGGCTACCTGCTGGGGGACGAGGGCAGCGGCTACGATATCGGGCGGGCGGCCCTGCGCCGCGTGGCCCGGGCTGCGGACGGCCGCGCCCCGCAGACCGCACTTACCGGCCTGGTGCTGGATCACTGGTCGTTAGAAAAACCTCAGGATCTGATCCGCTTCGTCTACCGGCCCGAGATCCCCCGAAAAGAGATTGCCGCCCTGGCCGTCCTGGTGGAGCAGGCTGCATCGCAGGGCGACCCTGCTGCCCTGGAGATCGTGGAACGGGCCGGGGACGAACTGGCCGCGGCGGTGCGGGTGGTGGCCTCCCGGATGGACTTCCGCGGGCCGACCCCCTGCGCGCTGGCAGGCGGCGTGCTGGTGCAGGGGGCCCGGGTGGCGGGCGCCTTCCTGGCCTCTGCCGCCCGCCAGGGCCTGGCGCTGGAACCGGTGCAGAAAGTGGCCGAACCGGCTTACGGCGCCGTCCTGCTGGCCCGAGAGTTTCTTGCCTGAATAGAGAAGCGATTAATTGATGAGCGTGTGGTGTTGGGCGGCAGAGC
>JAEWYL010000312.1 GCA_023395675.1 Chloroflexota bacterium
CCCGGCGCCCCCCACATCCCCCAAATTTCCTCTTCCCCTCCACAAAGAACTTTGATATACTACTGGTATATCACTGATATATCAGGTACCCGTTTCCCATGTCCACCTCTCTCGCCCTCCAGGCTTACGAAGCCATCAAAAAGGATATCCTCACCTGCGAGCTCGACCCGGGCGGGCAGATCGCCCAGGCCCAGCTCGCCGAGCGCTACTCCCTGGGCCTCACCCCCGTGCGCGAGGCCCTCAAACGCCTGGAGAACGAGGGCTACGTCCAGTCCATCCCCCGCTTCGGCTACCTGATCACCCCCATCACCGCCTCCGATGTGCAGGAGCTCTACGAGCTGCGCCTGGTTCTGGAGACCGAGGCCGTCCGCATGGCAGCCGGGCGCGCCTCCGAGGCCGCCCTCCAGGCCCTGTGCGAGCACGCCCATTTCACCTACCGCTACGGCGACCGTGAATCCTATGCGGCCTTCCTGGAGGCCAACCTGCAGTTTCATACCCAGACGGCCCTGGCCTCGGGGAACCGCCGCCTGGCAGAGCTGGTCCGCCGCACCCTCGGGGAGATGACCCGCATCTTCCACCTGGGCCTGGACCTGCGCGACAGCGCCGAGGAGATGCGCGAGGAGCACCTGCTCCTCTGCGGCGCCCTGAAGGCGCGCGATCCCGAGTCCGCCGAGAGCATCCTGCGCGAGCAGATTGACCGCTCGCAGGCGCGTGTGCTCGAGCGGTTGAGCCAGCCTATTGACCAGCCCGGGCTGGAGCCCGCTGCCCTCCAACCCCGGCGCGCCTTCTAACAGGAGCCCCGATCCCATGTCCCTCTCCCCCGCCTCGCCCCGTACCGCCCTGGATGTCGCCTGTCTGCGCCAGGAAATTGTCGGCCTAGAGCATAAAGTCCCGCTTCTGGACGGAAGCTGGGACTTTTATGTTAACCTGGACAACGCCGCCAGCACCCCGCCCTTCCGCCTCGTCAAGGAAAAGGTGGACGAGCTGATGCAGGTCTATTCCAGCGTCCACCGCGGCACGGGCTACAAATCTCTGCTCTCCACCCATCTTTACGACCAGGCCCGCGAGGTGGTGGCGAGATTCGTGGGCGCCGACCCCGCCGAACAGGCGGTGATCTTCGGGAAGAACACCTCCGAGGCCATCAACAAGCTCGCCCACCGTTTCGATTTCCAGCCGGGCGACCTGGTGCTCACCACCGTCATGGAGCACCACTCCAACGACCTCCCCTGGCGCGCCCACGCCGGGACCCTGCACGCCGGCGTCCTCCCCGACGGCAGCCTCGACCTGGAAGACCTGCGCTCCAAGCTGGAACAGCACCGCGACCGCATCCGCCTGCTGGCGGTCACCGGCGCCTCCAACGTCAGCGGCTACCTGCCCCCCATCTACGACCTGGCCGAGCTGGCTCACGCCTCCGGCGTCCCCATCCTGGTGGACTGCGCCCAGCTCCTGCCCCACCGCCAGGTGCGCATGGGCCCGGCTGGCGGGGCGCGCAGCCTGGACTTCATCGCCCTCTCCGCCCACAAGGTCTACGCCCCGTTCGGGACCGGCGCCCTGATCGGCCCGCGCGCCTTCTTCGAGCGCGGCGCGCCCGAGTACCGCGGCGGCGGCACCATTGACCTGGTCACCCTGGACGAGGTGCAGTGGAGCGCTCCCCCCGAGCGGGACGAAGCCGGCAGCCCGAACGTCATCGGCGCGGTCGCCCTGGCCGTCTCTCTGGAGCTGCTCTCCCGCGTGGGCATGGAGGCCGTCGCCGCCCACGAGGCTGAGCTCACCCGCTACGCCCTGCAGCGCCTGCGCGCCCTGCCGTTCATCGAGCTCTACGGCCTCACCGACCCGCAGCGGGTGGAGGACCGCCTGGGCGTGATCCCCTTCCAGGTGCGCGGGGTGGACCACTCCCTGGCCGCCGCCGTGCTCGGCTTCGAGGGCGGCATCGGCGTGCGCAACGGCTGCTTCTGCGCCCATCCCTACGTGCTGCGCCTGCTGGACGTCCCCGAGCCCGAGTTCCTCGCCTACCGCGAGCGCGTGCTCTCCGGCGACCGCTCCGGGCTGCCCGGCCTGATCCGCGCCAGCTTCGGCTGCTATAATTCAACCGGGGATGTGGACCGCCTGGTAGAATGGCTGGGGAGGATTGCCCGCCGCGAGTACGCCGGGGACTACGTGCTGGACCGGCCCTCGGGCGCTTATTACCCGCGCGGCTTCTCGCTGGAGCAAATGGGGAGCCATTTCAGCCTGGCCTGACCGCACCGCCGGCGGCAGAATTGAGTGAGAACCGAGGGGGTGTGGGCTTCCGTTGAGCGCCCGCACCCCCTCCTTTACCAACTTATTCCATTTGAAAACGGTAGATCCGCAAAAGCTATCCAAAATTCAGGAGGCAGCCAAATGAAAAACCGTTCCCTGCTCATGATCCCCGGCCCGATCGAATTCGAACCCGCGGTGCTCTCCGCCCTGGGCGCGCCCACTCCCAGCCATATCGCCCCGGCTTTTATCGAGGAGTTCGGGCAGGCGCTGGAGCGCATGCGCCAGGTCTTCATGTGCCCGGAGGGCCAGCCCTTCATCCTCGCCGGTTCGGGCACCCTGGCGATGGACACGGTCGCGGCGAACCTGGTCGAGCCGGGCGACCGGGCCCTGGTGGTGAACACCGGCTATTTCGGCGACCGCTACGGGGCCATGCTCGAGCGCTACGGCGCTGAGGTCACGCACCTGCGCGCCCCGGTGGGCGGGCGCGCCTCCCTGGAGGAGGTGGAGGCCGCCCTGCGGGCCGGGGACTACCGCCTGGTGACCGTCACCCACGTGGACACCTCCACCGGGGTGCTGGACGACGTCCCCGGCACGGCAGCCCTGGCGCGCCGCTACGGCGCCCTCCTGGTGGTGGACGGCGTCTGTTCGGTGGCCGGCGAGGAGCTGCGCATGAGCGAGTGGGGCGTGGACGTGGCCCTCACCGCCTCGCAGAAGGCGGTGGGCGTCCCGCCCGGGCTGGCCCTGGTGGTCGCCGGGCCGCGGGCGGTGGAGCGCTTCCGCGCCCGCACCCACCCCGTCCTGAACTACTACGCCGATTGGACGAACTGGCTGCCGGTGATGGAGGCCTACGAGGCGCGCCGGGCGGCTTATTTCGGCACCCCGGCCGTCAACCTGGTCTCGGCCCTGAACGTGTCCCTGGGGCAGATCCTGCAGGAGGGCATGGAGGCCCGTTTCGCCCGCCATGCCGCCCTCTCCGCGGCGGTCAAGGCCGGGGTCCAGGCCCTGGGGCTGCGCCAGGTGCCGCTCTCCCCCGAACTCGCCGCCCACACCATGACCGCCCCCTACTATCCTGAGGGCGTCGGCGGCGCGGAATTTCTGAGCAAAGCGGCGCAGGCGGGGGTGGTGCTGGCGGGCGGGCTGCACGCCCAGATCAAAACCGAATACTTCCGCATCGGGCACATGGGCGCCGTCAGCCTGGGCGATGCCCTCGCCGTGCTCGGCGCCATCGAGACCGCCCTGGCGGGCAGCGGCAGCCGGGTCGAGCCCGGCGCCGGGGTCCACGCCGCCCAGCAGGCCTACCTCGCCGCCCGACAGTCCGCAGAGCTCCAACCCGCGGATTAACCTCCACCCCTCCGGTGCGAGGCATTTTCCCTCCCCGCAGCGGCACTTGGCCGGCAAAGCAAGTTGGACCGGCAGGGTCCCGCCCGGGCGAGGCAATGCCTTGCACCGGATTTTTGGGAGGTCGTCCGGTGCGAGGCATTTTCCCTCCCCGCAGCGGCACTTAGCCGGCAGAGCAAGCCGGACCGGCAGGGTCCCGCCCGGGCGAGGCAATGCCTTGCACCTGATTTCGGGCGAGTTCTCGACCATCGCTGCGCAGGTGCAAGGCGCTGCCTTCCCCCGCGCGGATATATGCCTGCGCGAGCAGCCTGCTCCGCCTTCTTTCGTCCCAGGGCAAAAAAGCGCCTCGCACCTCATCCTGGCTTATGCCAGGTATTGGCCTTCAGGTGGGCTGGAGGATGGCCTCCGGTGCGAGGCATTTTCCCTCCCCGCAGCGGCACTTAGCCGGCAGAGCAAGCTGGACCGGCAGGGTCCCGCCCGGGCGAGGTAATGCCTTGCACCTGATTCTGGGTATGGGGTTCCGCGCCTATTTACCCCTCCCCCGGCCCCTCCCCACGGCGGTTTACGTTTACGGGCTTCCCGTAAGCGTCAACATGCGCCGTGGAGAGGGGAGCCTGCGCGCGGGGCCCCCTAAGCAGAGCGGGGCCCCCTAAGCGCAGCGGGGCACCTTCCCCCAGCCCGGCTTTGCGGGCTGGGGGAGAGCGCCGCAAAGCCTCAGCAGCCCAAGGAGGGCGTCACAACCCCCCATTTCCC
>JAEWYL010000009.1 GCA_023395675.1 Chloroflexota bacterium
TTTACCCCCCGGGGGGGGCGGGGCCCCCCCCCCCCCCCCCCCCGCGCTCTATAAGAATCAACGGGCGCAAAAACAAAGAAAACCGCTTGACAAAGCGCCGCTTTTCGAATAAGATCTAGATGTCTACACACCGCTGAAACGACGTATATACAACTCAGCAACGGCGCTCATCCATTTGAGCGAATAGTCCCGCCCAGGAGTCATCAGGACGAAGTGCAGGCCGAGTGTGATTGACAGAGTCGAAAAGACCCCCCTTTATATCCAGATCCGAAACGCGATTCACGCGGACATCGTGAATCTAAACCTGCTTCCGGGGCAGAAGTTGCCCTCCGAAGATGAACTGGCCGCCCGCTTTGGCGTCAGCCGCATGACGGTGCGCCAGGGGATTGCGGACCTGCTGGATATGGGGCTGCTCTACCGCCGCCACGGGGTGGGTACCTTCGTCGCCCAGCCGCACGTGGACCGGGACCATTCACGCCTGTCCAATTTCGTCGAGATGGCGAAAAAAGAGGGCATTGATCTGAAGATCCGCCTGCTGGCGGCTGAGGTGGTGCCTGCAAAGCTTAAAGTGTCCCGCTCGCTCTCCCTGGAGGAGGGCGAGTTTGTTATTCGAGTCAAAACCCTGCGCTATACCGATGGGCTGCCCATCACTCTGCATGATTCATACGTGCCTTACAGGCTCTTCCCCCAGCTCCTGCAGGAGGACCTGGAAACAAACCATCTCTGGGATATCCTAGAGAGCCACGGCCACCGGGTCAAACGCGCTCTGGAAGTCTTGGAAGCCCGGGAGGCGGGTGAGGAGATCGCCGGGCTGCTGGAAATGGATACCGGGGCCCCGATCCTGTATAAAGAGCGCACGGTGTTCCTGGATGACGGCACCCCGGTAGATTTTACCTACTGCTATAACCGCGGCGACCGCTACCGGCTTACGGTGGTGCTCGACCGCTAGTTATATTTTCTCCGGCCTTCAACGCGCTTTCTTTCCTTCAGATTATCGTTACATAGTTGATTTTGGTTCTTTAGCTGAGTTGGTGAATTTTGTTTTCCGGGTGATTGTGAGGTGCTGACTCCCATTCACCTGAAGAACAGTTCTGCCGTATTTAGCGAGAGGACCGACTTGTCCGGTCCCAGGAGCTTGCATCCGAGCTGGAAACGCGTCTGTTAACGCTTTCCTGGTTTTATTTGACGCGCCTGCCGGCGCAGAGGGAGGTTCCGGCGTGGGTTTCTCAAGAATAAAGGTTGGGGGATGGGCGCGCAGCACTGCCGCCCGCCCATCCCCCAAATCCCTCTCATTTCGAACCTGGCTTTCGACTTTGAGAAAGCCATCGAGGATCCAGCACCGGTGATTGCCAAAACCGCTGATGTGAGAGTCAACTGCAGGCAGAAACGGGCTCCACCCGCTTCGCGCCGGGGGCCTGCACCTGTTTTTCGAACCGGACCGGGGCTCGCTGGGCTGCAGCCGTAAAAGCCGCCGGGACCGGTGAGCACCGACCACCCCAGATTTGAGCGCAGAGCACAGGGAAATGCCATGAGTAAAGATGTCGAATTTGTCGTACGTTTGATTGCAGATACGGTTCTCGAAAACGAGGCCTACTTCAGCGAGCTGGACGGCGTCGTGGGTGACGGCGATTTTGGATATTCCATCGCCCGCGGCTTTGAAAAAGTCCTGAATGAATGGGATAACCTGGACCACAGCCTGCCGGGCAACTTTCTGAAGAAAGTCTCCTCCACCATTGTCAGCGCGGTGGGAGGCGTCTCCGGCACGATCTGGGGCACCGCTTTCCTGCGAGCCGGGATGACCCTGGGGACCAAAACCGAAATTACGCGGCCCGACGTGATCGCCGTATTCCGGGCTGCCATCGAGGGGATCAAGAAGCGCGGCAACTGCGACCTGGGCGATAAGACCTACCTGGACGCCCTGGTGCCCGCGGTGGATGCGCTGGAGAAGGCCTTCAACGAAGGGAAATCTGATCAGGAGGCGCTCGAGGAGGCTGCCCGGGTGGCGCGCGAGTGCGCCGAGGCCACCCGCGAAATGATCGCCAAGCGCGGGCGGGCTGCCTACACCGGGGAGCGCAGTATTGGAACGCTGGACGCAGGTTCGGTTGCGGTGGCCGTGCTCTTTGAGGCCACCAGCAAGGCCTGGAAAGAATAACCTTCTCGCCTGGATTTTGAAAGGAGCCGAAAATGAAGAAGTTTGTCAACGATCCGAAGGACTTCGTTCCTGAGATGCTGAAGGGTATCGCCCTGGCAAATCCCGACACGCTCAAGTACATCCCCGATTACAACCTGATCATGCGCGCCGATATCCCCATGGACGACAAGGTCTCCATTATGCAGGGATCGGGTTCGGGCCACGAGCCGGCGCACGTGATGGCGGTCGGTAAAGGCATGCTGGACGCCGCCTGCCCGGGCAACGTCTTCGCCGCCCCTCCCGCCGATTTCGTCTACCAGACGACGAAGCTGGTGGCTTCCCCGAAGGGAGTGCTGCACCTGCTGAACAACTACACCGGCGATACGATGTCCTTTGAGATGGGGCGCGAGATGGCTGAAGCCGACGGCATCGAGGTGCGCACGGTGGTGATCAATGACGACGTAGCGGTGAAGGATTCGCTCTACACCGTGGGCCGGCGCGGCGTCGCCGGCAACTTCTTTGTGATCAAGGCGGTCGGCGCGGCCTCCGAGCGCGGCGCCAGCCTGGAAGAACTGGAGGCCCTGGGCAACCGGGTCGTCTCCGTGACCCGCACCATGGGCATGGCCCTCACCGGCTGCACCCCGCCCGGAAAAGGCAGCCCGATTTTCACCCTCGAAGAAGATGAGATGGAGATGGGCATCGGCATCCACGGCGAACCGGGCCGCAAGCGCGTCAAACTGGCCCCCGCCAAAGAGATCGTGGATGAGCTGTTCGAAGCCGTCTCCTCCGACCTGCCTTACAAGGACGGGGACGAGGTGGCCCTGATGGTCAACGGCATGGGCGGCACCCCGATCTCTGAGCTGTACCTGCTCTACGGGCACGCTCACGAGCTGGCCGAGAAGTGCGGCTACAAAGTGAAGCGCAACTATGTGGGCGAGTACTGCACCTCGCTGGAGATGGCGGGCTTTTCCCTGACGCTGGTCAAGCTGGATCCCGAGCTCGAAGACCTGCTGGCTGCGCCGGCTGAGATCGCCATCCGCGTCTTCTGATCTATCCGCTTGCCTTCTCAAACCGGGTGAGTGGTTGTTTGCAGGCCGCAGCCAGCAAACAACCACTTTTCTCCCGCTTTTGAGATGACTGCTGCAGCCGTCTTTAGCACAATGGCGGTTGTGATGTGCGCGGCGGTTTCTCCGCTGCCTACATCAGTAAAAAAACCATCGTTAAGATGGCTTTTAGAGACTCTTGTTCTTTCCCCGCTGGCGCGGGATCTCCCCGGAAAGGCCCGGGGTTCCGCGCCGCGGGGAGAATCCTATCGCACATCCGAGGAGGTGGCTCATGTCTATCGTGAATGCCCGGGAAATCATGCTGGAAGCGGCAGAGGAGAGGTACGCCATCGGGGCGTTCAACGTAACCAACCTGATCCAGTTTGAAGCCGTGGTGGAAGCGGCCGTGGATAAGCGCGCTCCGGTCATTATCCAGACCTCCGTGAAGCCCTCCAAATTCCTGGGACGGCATGTGCTGGTCGCCATTTACCGCACCCTGGCAGAATCGGCGCCCATCCCTATCTGCCTCCACCTCGACCACTGTACCGACATCGAATACTGCCAGAAGTGCGCGGATGCCGGCTACACCAATATCATGATCGACGCCTCGAAGCAGGCTTTCGAGGAGAACATCTGCCAGACCAAGATGGTGGTGGATTACTGCCACTCGGTGGGCAACATCTCTGTGGAGGGCGAACTTGGCACGGTGGGAGGGGTGGAGGACCAGATCATCGTCGCTGAAGATGAGGCCGCCCTGGCAAACCCGCGCCAGGCGGTGGAGTTCGTGGAGCGCACCGGTGTGGACGTCTTCGCCCCGGCGATCGGTACCGCTCATGGGGTATACAAAACGAAGAACCCAAAAATAGACTTCGAGCGCCTGGGCCAGATTCACAATATGCTGAACGGCAACGGGGTGAAGACGCCCCTGGTGGTGCACGGCGGCACCGGGCTCCCGGAGGAGTATATCCAGCGCCTGCTGGAGATGGGCGGGGCGAAGTTCAATGTTTCAACCGAGCTGAAGCATGTCCTCATCGACACCACGTACACCTACCTCTCCCAAAAACGGGATGAATATGATCCCGGCAAGGTCGACGCAGCCGTGAAGGACGCCATCCGGGGCGTGGTGGGACACTGGATTGATATGCTCGGCAGCGCAGGAAAAGCCTGAGCAGGAGGAAGACTGATGTCTCAAATCAAGGCGGTTTTCTTTGACCAGGACGGCGTCATTATTGACACCGAACGGGATGGGCACCGGGTCGCGTTCAATGAGACTTTCAAAGCGCTGGGCTTCGACGTTTACTGGGACGAGGAATACTACCACGAGCTGTTACAGATCGGCGGCGGCAAGGAGCGCATGAAGCACCACCTGAAAACCCGCGGCTTCGGGAAGGAAGTGAAGCCCGAGGAGGTGGATGACCTCATCAAAGCCATGCACAAGCAAAAAACCAGCCGCTTTATCGAACTGATCGAAAGCGGAAGCCTGCCCCTGCGCCCCGGAATTCACCGCTTCATGAAGGAGGGCATGGAGGCCGGGCTGGTGCTGGGCATCTGCACCACCTCGAACGAACGCGCCGCCCATGCCATCGCCTTTAATATTCTGAAGGAGATCCATTTCGATTTCGTCCTGGCCGGCGATATGGTCGGCCGGAAGAAACCGGACCCCGAAATCTATAACCTGGCCCTGTCAAAGACCGGCCTCAAGCCGGAGGAGTGCCTGGTGATCGAGGACTCCCGCAACGGGGTGCTGGCAGCCAAAGCTGCCGGGATGCACGTGGTCGCTACCACCAATCACTACACCGAGCGGGAAGACCTCAGTCCGGCGGACATTATCGTGACCTGCCTGGGAGACCCGGACGGCGAGCGCGGTGTGCTCACCAAGGGCAGCCTGCCCGCCTATGATGGGGTGCTTCATCTCGATATGCTGCTGGAATACTTTGCCGCAGCGACTGCCTGACCCTATCGCGGCCGCCCCAGACAGCTGGAGGGAATTTCAACAAGCGGGGCCGGGCTCAGTCCGGCCTCGCTTGTTGTACTGAACACAGGGAATAACCGGGTTATCGGCCGTGAGGGCAGGGGTCAGGGGGCGATCAGGGGCAGGAGCGAGGCATGGACCCGGGTGAACGCCGCTTCGATAGCCTGGGCCGGGTTGGGGCTGGCAGCGAGCGTGTTGTAGGGCAGCACCATGCCTGTCCATCCCTGCGTATGCCAGCGCGCCCCTTCCGGCAGGGCCGGGGGCTGGTAGCGCGCGGGGTAGGGGTAGGCGTAGGCGTAGAAGTAGGCTTCCTCGATCCCGGGGCTGTACGGGGCGAAACCAAAGCTCAGGTGCGGCCGGTCCTCATTGATCTCGCCGCCCAAAAACCAGAGAGTGGCCAGGTCGAAATGCTCGGGCCAGACCACCAGGGGGGTCATCATTCCGAGCAGCCCGGCCCGGAAGCGAGCCAGGCCGTTGAAGGCCGCCTGCAGGGCCAGGGAGTAAGCCTGCGCCTTCTCCGGATCAAGCCGGATCGGGTCGGGATCGAGCAGGCTCTCCGCGCTCAGGGGTTTATAGCGCCCGCCTCTGGCAGCCACCCCCGCAGCCGCCCGTTCGAAGCTGGACTCACCCGGGGGCAGGTGGGCGGCGAGCTCTCCCTCTGCCAGGCAGGCGAAGAGCGCCTCGAACAGCTCCGCCTGGGTGCGCCCCGCAATGGGAAATGCCTGCTCCGCCGCACCGGGTGAGGAGAGCAGCAGGCGGCCTCCGGCGAGGTCCAGCAGCAGCCTGCCCCCACGGGGCAGCGGCCCGCCGGAGAGGCCGGCTGGGGTGGCGCGCAAACTCAGTTCGAGATAAGCCGGCTGTGGGGGTTGGGTAAGGCGCTGCACCACGCCCAGCAGGAGGGCGGCCCGGTGCAGGCCCAGGACGGTATCCATCCAGTCGTTCAATGGGGAAGGGACATAGGACCTCTCCTGTATTTACGGGGCCGGTCAGGCCTCCGGCTCCACAAATAGAGCTGCCGCCAGCTCGTAGCTGAGCACGATCTCCTGGCGGCCCAGCCGGATGCGCACCGGCCCATTAAAGGGCGCCAGCGACAGCAGCTCCAGCCGGGCCCCGGGATAGAGATTAAGTTCGCCCAGGTAGAGCAGCTTTTCCGGGTCGTGCACCCGCACCCGGCTCAAGACGTACATTTTTCCAGGCTCGAAGGTGGTCAGGCTGGCGTCATTCAGCACCGGCATTACGCCGTCCACGCTGGGGATGGGTTCACCATGCGGGCAGCGCGTCGGCCTGCCGGCGATCTCGAATATGCGCTCTTCGATCACCTGGTTCACGCCGAGCTCGAACTGGTCCGAGTAATCGTGCACCTCATGCCAGCCAAACCCCATCACTTTCACTAAAAACACTTCCACCAGCCGGTGCCGGCGGATTGCGGGCAGGGCGATCTCCTCGCCTGCCGGAGTGAGGCGCACTCCCCGGTACGGCTCGTGGTCCAGAAAATCCATTTCCTTCAAACGCCCGATCATGCGAGAGATGGCTTGAAGCGAAGCGTCAATGTGGTCGGCGAGATCGGAGATGCCGACATAGGCTCTGTCTTCCTGCAGCCGGTAGATTTCGGCCGCGTAGCGTTTCATGGCTGCGGTGATCATAAAGTATCAACCAGGTTGAAAAATATTTTGACTGGTGGTAAGATGAGATTAAACATGATTATCTTGATAAATATTATCAAATTTAATTATACTACAGGAAGATGATATTCCTGGCGCTTCTTCCGGCGCGGGAAGAGCAGGCCGGGAAATCGTCTTCAGGGAGGGATGCGAGTTTTCTGTGTAGACGCAGCACGCACAAAACACTCACACCCCTTCCAACTGTGTAAAAGCTGGCATTACTAAACCAAACTGCTGAAGGAGAAAATCGTCAAATGAAGTTGCAAAAAACCGTGCTGGTCCTGTTCCTGGCTGCCGCGCTTACCCTGTCCGCCTGTTCTCCAAACCAGGCTGTCGGGAGTGCAGAACCCCTGGTGGTTTACTCCGGGCGGAGCGAAAACCTGGTTGGCCCGTTGATTGAGCAGTTCGAGGAGGCCTCCGGCATTGAGGTGGACGTGCGCTGGGGCAGCACCTCTGAAGTGGCGGCGACCCTGCTGGAAGAGGGCGAAAGCTCACCGGCGGACCTGTTCTTTGCGCAGGACCCTGGCGGATTGGGAGCGGTGAGCGACCTGCTTGCGCCTCTGCCGGAAGATCTGCTGGCCGCCGTCCCGGACCGCTTCCGGGACCCGAATGGGCGCTGGGTGGGCCTGACAGGGCGGGCGCGCACGGTGGTGTACAACACGGACGCGCTGAGCTCCGAGGACCTGCCTCAGGATATCTGGGACTTTACCGATCCTGCCTGGAAAGGCCGTATGGGCTGGGCCCCGACCAACGCCTCCTTCCAGACCATGGTGACCGCCATGCGCAGCGTCTGGGGTGAGGAGAAGACCCGGGAATGGCTGGAGGGTATGCTGGCGAACGAACCGGCTGCCTACGATAATAACTCCGCGGTGGTGGCTGCCGTCGGGGCGGGTGAGATCGAGGTCGGTTTTGTCAACCATTATTACCTCTACCGCTTCCTGCACGAGGAAGGGGAGGACTTCGCAGCCCGCAACTATTTCCTGCCGGGCGGCGGTCCGGGTTCGCTGGTGATGGTGGCAGGAGCCGGAGTGCTCTCGAGCTCGGATAACAAAGAAGCAGCCGAAAAATTTATCCGCTTCATGCTCTCTACCGTGGCGCAGCAGTATTTCGCCACCCAGACCTACGAATACCCGCTGGTGGAAGGGGTGGTGACCCATCGCGAGCTTCCGTCCCTGGATGGGTTGAACGCGGTGGACGTGGACCTGTCTGATCTGGCGGACCTGCAGGGGACGGTATCCCTGTTGAGCGAAGTGGGGGCGCTGCCCTAGGCCTCATGGGCGAGCTGCTCTCCGCTCTGACCCGTCTGGGCGGGCGTGAGCTCCCCGCCAGGCGGGTCTCTCGCCCAACAGGATTAGGCTGGCTGCCGCTCTGGCTGCTGGCGGGAGGGGGGGGGGGCGGG
>JAEWYL010000057.1 GCA_023395675.1 Chloroflexota bacterium
ATTGCGGTAATTGGAGGGGGCGGCGCGCCGCCCGTCCAGGATGGAGTAGATGGGCGAGCGCGGCGGCGGGTCTGCCGCCGCAGCGCCTGCCAGCGGGGGAGAGACCGCCGCGCTCAGCAGCCCGCCTCCGGCGAAGATGCCGCCCTGGCTGGTCATGCGGGTCTGGGGGTCCACCTGGATGCGCCCGCTGCTTTCCAGGTTCAGGTCGTAGGTCTCCGCGCTGCCCGGGCCGGTGCCCAGGTAGACGGCCTCGTATTCCTCGCATAAGAGCGAGAGCGGCGGCAGGCGCCCGTTTTTGCCGATCTTCCCCACCGGGGTGTTCAGCAGGACCTCCACCCCGAGTTGGTGGATGATCTCCAGGTCGGTGGAAAGCGTCTCCTCCGCCAGCCGGTGCGGGATGTACTCCCAGGCCTGCCCCCCCAGGCGGCCGGCCGCCTCGTAGATCACCACCTCGTAGCCCTTGCGCCTCAGGTCGTGGGCGACGGTCAGCCCGCTCAGGCCGCCGCCCACCACGGCGATGCGCCTGGGTTTGGGCGGCAGGACGGGCAGCGCCTCGTACGGGCCTCCAAAATCGGCGCAGGCCCGCTCGAGGGCGGCGATGTGGAGCGCCCCGCCGCTCTCCACGCGCTTGCAGGCCGGGCGGCAGGGCTGGTCGCAGATGCGGCCGATGATGCCCGGGAAGGGCAGCGCCTTGCGCAAGAGCTTCAGCCCGGCGGCGAAATCGCCCCGGGCAGCTTCAGCCAGCACGGCGCGCACGTCCACGTGCACCGGGCAGGCTGCGGTGCAGAAAGGAGCCTGTTCCTGGATGCAGCGGTTTTCCAGCTCCCGCATCTGCTTCTGGTCCATCAGCAGCTTCCTTCCGGATCGGTCCGATCAAGTGAGGGTGTTGGGCTGGGGGCGCAGCCCCCATCCCAACACCCTGAAAATAAACTTCAGGATAGAGTCTTATTCAAACGGATCGGGCGCCGCCCGATCCGTTTGATTGCCTGTGAATGGATAGGGTCCGTGTGGCGGGCCGCATCCTTCCAGCGAAAGATTATGCGGGCTGGGCGTCCTGCTCCAGCTTCTTGAGCCCGGCCAGAACCTTCTCGGGCCGCGCCGGCAGGTGGCGGATGCGCACACCCGTGGCGTTGTAGATGGCGTTGATCACCGCGACGTGCGGCGAGGTCAGGGGCAGCTCGCCCACGCCGGCTGCGCCGAAGGGGCCGTCCTTGCGGGCGTTTTCGAAGTAGTAGATATCGAACTTGTCGGGGATATCCTTGGCATAGGGGATGCCCGCGCCCAGCATGGTGCTGTGCTTGTCGTAGTCCTCGAAGTCCTCCGTCAGCGCCAGGCCGATGCCCTGGGCCACGCCGCCGAAGATCTGCCCGTCCACCACCAGCTTGTTGTTGATCTTGCCGATATCGGCCATCACGGTGAAGCCCTCCACCGTGGTCTTGCCGGTGCGGGTGTTGACGTTCACCTCGGCCAGGAACGCGCCGTACATGTAGATGGCGAACGGCTTGCCCTGCCCGTTCTCGTCGCAGTTGGTGTTCATGGAGGAGGACCACTGGCCGGTGTAGCGCAGCGGCAGGTTCGCGGCCGCCATCTCATCGTAGCTGCGGAAGCCGCCGTCCGGTTTGGCCATGGCGGCCAGGAGCTGTTCGCAGCCGTTCTTGATGGCGTTGCCGACCATTACCTGGCTGCGGCTGCCCCCGGCGGGGCCGGCGTTGGGCATCTTCCCGGTGTCGTTCATGATCAGCCGGATCTTATCCGGGGTGATGCCGAGCGGGCGCAGGGCCTCGTGAGCGGTGCCGAGCATGCCCATGTCGGCGCCCTGGCCGTGATCCTGCCAGGTGCCGTAAACGTTCACGCCCTCCGGCGCCAGCTCCACGTAAACCTCGGCGCCGTCCACGCCGTCCAGGCCGCAGCCGTAGATACCGATGCTGATGCCCACGCCCTTCTTGTTCTCCGGGGTGGACTCGCGCTCGGCTTTCTCTTTGGCGGCCTTGTAGAGCGGGCGCAGCTGGTCCAGCATCTCGGGCAGGCTGTAGACCTCCGGGTCCTGCCCGGTGGGGGTGGTGCTGCCGGGGCGGTAGGCGTTGATGTAGCGGAGCTCCAGCGGGTCCATGCCCATTTTTTCGGCCAGCTCGTCCATCAGGCTCTCGGAGGCCAGGAAGGCCTGCGGCGAGCCGTAGGCCCGGAAGGCGGAGCCCCAGACGTGGTTGGTGCAGACCGTGCGCCCGCGGCCGCGGATGGCCGGGATGTCGTAGCCCGAGCCGATGTACTGCGCGCCGCGCAGGGTCAGCAGGTCGCCGAACTCGGAGTAGGGGCCGTGGTCCACGATGTAATCGTGCTCCATGGCCAGGAGCTTTCCGTTCTCATCCGCCGCCAGCTTGAGGTCGATGAAGAACGGGGAGCGCTTGCCGGTGTATTCCATAAACTGCTGGTAGTCGTACTCCAGATACACCGGGCGCTGGGTGGCGATGCAGGCCACGCCGAGCAGGGCTTCCATGGTCGGGCTGAATTTGTAGCCGAAGGTGCCGCCGGCGGGGTTCTGGACCAGGCGCAGCTTGTCCGGCTCGACGCCGATGCCCGGGGCGATCATGTACAGGTGCAGGTACAGGCCGATTGACTTGGAATGGATGGTCAGGCGGCCGTCTTCGTCGTAGTAGGCGAAGCCGATGTCGCTCTCGATGGTCAGGTGCGGCTGGCGCTGGAGATAGTAGCTGCCCTCCGCCACGTAGGCGGCGCGCTCCATGATCTCCCGGGTATCCGCGCCTTTGGCGAGCTTCTGTTCGAAGTATACGTTGGGCGTGCCGGGGTGGATCTCGATCGCATCCTCGGCCATGGCCGCCGGGGCGCTCATGTAAGCCGGGAGCTCTTCCAGCTCCACCACCACCTTCTCTGCCGCGGCTTTCGCCTGCTCGATGGTGTCGGCGGCCACGATGGCGATGGCGTCCCCGCGCTGGAACACCTTGGTATCGCACAGGATCGGCCGGTCCCAGCCGTCTCCCTGATTGCTGGGGAAGGTGATCAGGCCGGTGATGCGGTTCTTGCCCTTCACGTCTTTGTGGGTGATGACCTTGTACACACCCGGCATCTTCTCGGCTTCGGAGGTGTCGATGGAGAGGATATTGGCGTGGGGCACCTTTGCCTGCACCAGCGCCAGCTGCAGCGTGCCGGGGGGCATCTTCAGGCCCAGGTCCTGCCCGAAGTCCAGCGTGCCGGTGACCTTGGCGGCCGCGGTCGGGCGCGGGTATTTGCTGCCCCAGATGCGCCCGTCGGCGGGGAGCTCGAATTCCAACTCGGAGCTGTCCATCTCGCCGCGCAGCACTTTGGCGGCGTCCATAATGCCGTCCACAATCGGCTTGTAGCCGGTGCAGCGGCAGGCGTTGTGGTGCTGGGTCAGCCAGGCGCGCGCCTCCTCGCGGGTCGGGTTGGGGTTGCGGTCCAGCAGCGCCTTGGCCGAGACCACCATACCCGGGGTGCAGAAGCCGCACTGCGCGGCCCCGTGGGCCACGAAGGCGAGCTGGATGGGGTGCATCTTCTCCGGCGAGCCGATGCCTTCGACCGTGATGATCTCGGCCCCATCCGGGACGCGCGCCATCTTGGTCACGCAGGCCAGGGTCAGCTTCCCGTTCAAAATAACAGAACAGGCGCCGCAGTGCCCGTCGTTACACGAGACTTTGGTGCCTGTCAGGTACAGCTGCCGGCGCAGCACGTCGGCCAGGCTGGCCTCCGGGGCTGCTATCACCGTGCGGTACGCGCCATTAATATTGAACTGCTTTTTTTCCATCGAGTCCTCCGAGGTTCGCAAAAAAATTGTATTTGTCGGATCGGCGAAGGGCTGGTGCCGACCGGTGCAGCCGGTCTTTTGGGCGGAGGCGAAAAAACCCTCCATTAACGATTGTAGCATCAGGTCTGAATGCCTCAAGTGATATGTTACAAATGGCACAATGAATCAGGAAACAACTCATTGCTCA
>JAEWYL010000084.1 GCA_023395675.1 Chloroflexota bacterium
CTCACCACCAGAAGCGCCAGAAGCATATAACTGATCACCAGCCGCCAGCGGATGGAAGACAACATTGATCTCTATCTCTCCTGAGAAGCCAATCTCGAGCCAGAAGGTGCCGCTGCCTGCTGCAGGCGGGGAAGCCCTGTTCCAGGCAGACAACCCTCAAAGGCTGAGACGTCTACGAACCAGGTTCTGCGAACTGCGCGCCGGCGCGTACCCACGCAAAACCTGTGCTAATAATAGTTTTTCTGGTTGTTGAGGAAAGCGCCGGGCTGGCGCAGGCTTGGGCGCCCTCCCCAGCAACATCTGATTTTACGGATCGGTTCTTAATTGTATCCTTAACCCGTTTACTGGCGCGCGATCTCTCGCGCGCCAGCATTAAACGCTCCCCGTAAAGCAGCCGGCACATGGACCGGGCTCAGAGCTCCTCATCCGGCGTGACCGGGATGGGCGGCTCGAACTCGAAGCCAGGCGAGTCGAAGAAGAACAGGTCAAACTCATTCTGCTCGCCGCCCTCATTATCGAACTGGAAGAAGCCCAGGGCTGACAGGCCCAGATAGGCTTCATTCTCGTCCAGCGGCGCCGCGCCGAGGGTAACCGTCACCTCCGTGGGCTCGCTCTCACCCCTGGGATAGACCGTCAGGTTGAGGCTGTCGCCCGGCTGCCGGTTTTCCAACGCGGTTTCGATATCTTCCAGGCTCTCTACAGGCTGGCCCTCGATGGCAGTGATGCGGTCGCCGCGCTCCAGGCCGGCTTCCTCCGCCGGGCTGCCTTCATCCACATTGACCACCAGGATGGCCCGGTTGACCCCCTCGGGAAGGTCGGGCTTCTCAATTTCAAAGCCGCGTTCGAAGGGGGGGAATTCCTCGAACCTTTCGGGCAGGGGCAGGCCGCCCGGGCCTCTGCGAAAGATGACATCGGAGGCGACGCCCACATGAACGCCCAAAAATGCTCTCCCCTCCTCCTCCGGATGCTCAGCCAGGGTGACTGTCACCTCCCGGGGCTCTTCATCCTCGCGTTCGACGGTCAGCGTGACTTCATCCCCGGGCTGGCGCGCCCCCAGCAGGTCCACCAGCGAGTTTTCGGGGGTGACCTCTTCACCATCTACCGCAGTGATGAGATCTCCCTCCTGCAAACCGGCCTCTGCCGCAGGCGTATCCGGCAGGACCTCGACCACCCGCGCTCCTTCCGCACCGAAGAGGCGGAAGGCTCCGGAAGCTGCAAAGGGCATACCGCAGGAGCTTATGCCCAGATATGGGCTGCCGTTCTGCTCTCCGACCTCGACGGTGAAGGTACGCTCCTCATCGCCATGCCGGACTTCCAGCTCAACCGGATCACCGGGCTCCAGGTCGTCCAGAATACGGTGAAACTCCAGCGGCGAGTCCAGCACCTCCCCGTTCAAGCTCATCAAGATGTCTCCACGAGCAAGCCCAGCCAGAGCCGCCGGACCCTCCGGATCGAGGGAGGTGATTACCAGGCCTTCCCCGGCCGTATCCCCCTGCAGGGCCGGTATCCAGGCTGCCTCGGGCAGGTTCACCTGGACCTCTGGTAGAGGATTATTTGGTTCTTGCAGCTCCGCGGCCAGGGCCGGTACACTCCGGAGCGCCAGGTACGCCAGGGCTGCCCCACCGGCTGCGCCGACGCCCAGCACGGTGAAGAAAGCCAGCCCGCCAATCAGGATCCAGATCCATCTTCGTTTCATTTTCTTTCCGTAACCTCCAGCACGCATCAGGTTTCTTTCGATGGGCGGCACACCGGTGCTGCTGTGGTTGTGCTCCAGGGTAGGGCTTCCACAGGCTGCCCCCCCCTGCACCCAACAACCTCTTTTTTAGCTCCGGAGGCTTCCCGCCGATCACGATATGATTGATTTTAGGCAATGGAGGTTACAGGACCTTTGCGCCCGGGTTAAGGTTTCGCAACCTAAGGGAAAAAAGGGGAGGATGGTTTGTGCGCTGGCCCGCTAGCGCACAAACCATCCTAAAGGATTTTTTTATTTCGCTTCTACTATCTTGCCGGTCAGCGCTGGAATTTATAGCCCAGGCCGCGCACGGTCACGATCCAGCGGGGGTTCGACGGGTCTTCTTCGAGCTTTTCTCGCAGGTGGCGGATATGGACGTCCACGGTGCGGTCGTAACCCACCGGGGCATCATAACCCCAGACCGCTTCGATCAGCGCCGAGCGGTTGAAAATGCGGTCGGGATGGCTGGCGAGATAGTGGAGCAGGCGGAATTCGGTTGCGGTGAGGAGCACGATCTTCCCATCCCGGGTGACCTGCAGCGCCTCGAGATCCAGTTCCAGGTTCCCGAAAATGAGCCGGTCCGTCCCGGTGGCCCCGGCCAGGTCGCCGTAGGCGCGGCGCAGCAATGCGCGCAGGCGGGCGATCAGCTCGCGCAGCCTGTAGGGCTTGACCACGTAGTCGTCCGCACCCAGCTCCAAACCCAGCACCTTATCCAGCTCCTCGTCCCGGGCGGTGAGCATCAGAATGGGCATGCGCCGTCCTTCCTGGCGCAGGATACGGCAGACATCAAACCCGCTGATGTCCGGCAGGCGCACATCCAGCAGGATGAGATGCGGATCCCGGGTGCGGGCCATATCCAGGGCGCGCTCGCCGTCCGCCGCCCAGAGAGTCTGAAAGCCCTCTTTTGAGAGCCCGTATTCCAGGCCGCGGGCCACCGCGCGTTCATCTTCTACGATCAGGATTCGTTCGCCAGCCATCACTGCCTCAGCAATAGGGACCGGAGCGAGTTCACCGGCCGCCTATATCGTGCGGTCTATCTGCGAGCGAGGCGGCGAGGTCGGAGCCTGCACAGACCGTCCTGAATGTTCACTCTGTGCCAGGCCGAGGCGGATAAACAGGGCGGGCGCAGCCGCGGACATCCACAGGCCGACCAGGGCATAACGCAGATAGCGCAGCAGATAAGACAACAGGGCCTCATCTCGGGGGAAGAGCTCTCCGAGGCCGAACCAGAGCAGCAGCACCCCAACCAGTCCGATGGGATAGCGGGCGAGACGTTTCCAGGTTTCCCCGCCCGCGTTGAAACCGCCCGCCGAGCGCAGCCACAGGGCGCCGGCGCCGAGCCCGAAGAGGGCCCCGGCGCTGGTGAAGACACCAGCCAGGGCCAGCGGATCGAGAGCCTCCTGCGGCTGGGCCAGCACAGCCAGGTCCAGCCACTCCTGTGGCAGGGTCCAGGCGCTCAGACTCAAGCGGGCCAGGGCGGAGACCAGGACCAGAACCAGGCTGGCCCCAAAGACCGCCAGGATCGAGTCGCCGAGCGAGAGCCTCTTTAACCTGGCTGCAAGCATGGGCTCCAGCCGCCGGAAACCCCATACCAGGGCAAAACCGGCTGCCCAGCCCAGGAGAACATCGGTCGGGAAGTGCATCCCCACGTAGAGGCGAGAAAGGCCGATCAGGAAAACCAGCAGCAGAGCGAGGCCCCAGGCCAGCCTCCGGCGGGAGGGCAGGCGGTGAGAGGTGACGGCTGCTATCAACCCCCAGACTGAAGCCGAGTTCTGGGCGTGACCGGAGGGAGCTCCGAAGGTGGTCTCGCTGTCGAAAGTCTGCACGGCGCGGTCGTAAAAGAACGGGCGGGGGGCATGAAAGACCAGTTTCAGGGCGTGGTTCAGCCCGGCGCTGATGAGCAGGATCAGGCCTACCCGAAGTCCTAGGGCCGCATCCACGCACCAGTACAGGATCGGCATGATCATGAGGAAAAATTCTTCGTCTCCCAGGAAAGACACCGCCCGCATCGGTAGGGCCAGCCAATCCCCCAGGTTTTGTAAAAATAGGACCAGGGTGATCCCAAGGTCGAGAACTGGGTTTTGCATCGTGATCTCCTGTGTGTGTTTATTCCCTGCTGGTCTCTGGTGGCTTTTTTCCTCTTGCTGCCAGCCCGCGCAGGCCGGCAAATAGGACAGGCGGCCTGCCGCGGTCCTGTTTCAGCGCCAGGTGACCGGTCTCCGGCAGGACCGGAGCTTCCGGCCTCTCACGCGTTGTCTGTAAGGCGAGAAAGATGAGAGTGACGAGTGCGGAAAGGGCGATCAGAATCATGGAAGCGGCATACACCCGGCCCGGGCTGTGGCTGTATAAAACGCCCGCCAGCAGCGGCGCCAGGATGACGGCTAACGAGGTGCAGGTCTCCACCATGCCGTAGGCAAGGCCCATGCTGGATTCCTGGACCAGGGTGCGGGCCTGGGCGGTTGCCAGCGAGCGGGCTGTCCGGTAACCGCCCAGGAGAAAGAAAGCCAGGGCAAACCAGGGCGCCTGGCCGCGCCAGAGGAGAAAAGCAAAGAGACCTACTCCAATCTGGGCGGCCAAGAACCCTATGCGGGCCGGGAGCTGGCCCAATACCAGGTTCAGAATGACGACCCCAAGACTGCCCATGAAGTACAGGCTGCCGATTGCGCTCAGGTTGAGCCCGTGCACCGACTGGAGGGCGTTGGGTGTAAGCGGTTGTGGCAGGTACAGCGCAAAGTTTACCAGGAAGATCAGGCCCATAAAACCGGCAAAGGTCCGGTTGGTGAAAATCTGAAACCGGCTTCTGCCGGGCTCTGCACGCTCGACCGCCTGCGGCCTGACCAGCAGGATCAGGAGGGTGGAGAGGGCGAAGATCAGCGCCGCAGCCTGAAAGATCGAGCGGTAGCCGTAGCGCTCCCCGAGCCAGCCCCCCAGCCAGGGACCCGCCATCGCGCCGAGATGGTAGCTGGCGGAGACCAGGGTCAGCGCTCTGCCCACCGACCAGGAGCCGCGCGCGGCGGTGACATAGCTGGAGAGCGGGGCCAGCACGAACAGGGTGACGCCGTAGAGCAGCAGGCCCGCCGTGAACAGAGGCAGCCCGGTCGCCAGGCCCATCAGGGTGGCCGCGAGCGCTCCGAGCATCCAGGCGGCAGCCAGGACCGGCTTGCGGCCGATGCGGTCGGCCAGGTAACCGGCGGGAACATGGGCCAGGGCGCCCGCAGTCCCGAAAGCGCCAAGGATGGCGCCAATATCCAGGGGAGAGGCGCCCAGCTCCTCCAGATAGAGCGTTTGAAAGGGCAGAAAGGAGGCCTCACCCAGGCCCCAGGTAAAGAGGGCGAGGGTGATAAATAGTAAGCTGCGGTTCATGCCGGATCGCCCTGTTTCCCGGATGGGGCCGGACCGCTGCGCTCCTGCCCTGGCACCCTGCTCTGTGGGTCTGCCGCCATCCCATCCCGGGCGTCTCCGCGTGTAATGAAGTCTGAGATAGCGGCAAACAGTTTGCTGCGCTCCTGATCTAGGGTGATGACATGCCCGCTGTTCTCCAGCCAGAGCATTTCTTTGCCGGCGCTCCCCAGGCGGTTGTAGATTTTGGGCATGCTCTCCGGGTCAATGGCATCTCCGCCCGAGTCGCCGCGGGCGTGAACGAGAAGCGCCGGGACGGTCACCTGCGGGAGAGCGTCTCGCATGGCGACCAGCAGGTCGCGCACCTCTGCCAGCGCCCGGGAGGGGTAGTAAGGATACTCCACGTGGCGCGAGGCCGCGGCGGCATCACGCCAGTGCATGGGACCCTTGGGGATGCGAGGCATCAGATGGGACAGGATCTCGGCATAAGGCAGGCGGGGATCGTCCCGCAGAGCGTAGGGAGCAGACATCGCCACCACCCCGGCCACCGGATAGCGAGCCGCGAAGAGCAGGGAGAGGGCGCCGCCCAGTGAGAGGCCCAGTACGTAGATTTGATCCGAGACGCCGGCCAGCAGGCGCCAGCCGGTTTCTAAATCGGCCAGCCAGTCCTCCCAACGGGCGCGCAGCAGATCTTCCGGGCGGGTGGCGTGGCCCGTAAGGCGCAGGCCCAGTACCGCATGTCCCTGACCGGCGAGGTATTCACCCAGGGGTCGCATCTCCCGGGGCGTACCGGTAAAGCCGTGCACCAGCAGGCAGCCGGAGCCGCCTCCGGGGAAGAAAAAAGGCTCTGCCGTCTCCAGGATTAAATGCCCCATTTTGCCAACCTCGCCGCGCATGGGCTGTTCAGGTCCCGATCGAAATCAGGTCCCGGGGTAGATCGCTCAAAACCTCGCAGCCTTCCTGGGTCACAATGACGTTATCCTCGATCCTCACCCCGTTGTCCCCGGGCAGGTAGATGCCCGGCTCGATGGTAAAGGCCATGCCGGGCTCGAGGATTTCGTCGTTCCCGGCGCGGATATAAGGCTCCTCGTGGGCATCCAAGCCCAGCCCGTGCCCGGTACGGTGGATGAAAAATTCTCCATAGCCGGCAGCCTCGATCACCTGGCGGGCCGCCCGGTCCACTGCGGCGGCTGAAACGCCGGGCCGCACGGCAGCCTGAGCGGCCAGGTTGGCCTCTTTCACCAACCGGGCGATCTCCCGCAGGCGCGGCTCCACCTCGCCAATGGCGAAGGTGCGGGTCAGGTCTGAGAAGTATCGCTCTGTGCTGGCGCCCCAGTCTATCACCAGCAGATCGCCCGGGACGATCAGGCGGTTTGTGGGGGAGGCGTGCGGGTTGGCGCTGTTGGGACCGGCTGAGACGATGGGAGCGAATGGCATCTCCGGGTCCGACCCGTGGCGGTAGAGCTGCAGCGTGAGTTCAGAGGCGAGCTCGCGCTCGCTCGTACCCGGACGTATAGACGGCAGGGCAGCGTTCAGCGCCCGCTGGGCAATATCCACCGCCCGGCGCATCGCCGCTGCCTCGGAGGGGTCTTTAATCCGGCGCAGCGAGGCGACCAGGTCTGCGCCGCTCACAAACCGCCCCTGTGGAAGCGCCTCTTCCAGTAGGCGCAGTTCCAGGAAACGCAGGCGCAGCGGCTCTACGCCGATCACCCCGTTTTCGAGTTCCAAAGTCCGCACAGCCTGCTGGAAAGCCTCGGGCCAGCGCGACGGATCCTCGCCGTAGGTGAAAGCCCGCAGCGGGAAGGATACCGACTGTACCTTGGCGGCTTCCAGCTCGGGCAGGACGATACAGGGGGTGTCGTGGATGGGAAAGAGGGCGACTACGGGCCTTTCCATCAGGTGGAAGTTCAGCCCGGTCAGGTAATACAGGCTGGGACCCGGGTTCAGTGCGATTGCGTTCAGCCCGGAGCGCTCGATAGCGCCGGCAAGCCGTCTCTGGCGGGCATTGTAGAGGGTCTGCATATCCACGGGGTTTTCTCCTCCATGAAGGACAGCGATTGCATAAGGTAGGTCAGGGAGCGGGCGGTATCCATAAATTATACTCGTCCAGCCTGCATCTGTCCCAAACTGGGTTCGATGGGGTGCACGCAAGAATAGATTGAAGGCGTCGCCCAAAGAGCATCCCCAAACAATCGTTCTCCATAGCGGATCGAAGAGGCCGAAAATGTGCTACGATAGGATGAACGTAAAGGAGCTTTGCGAGCAGGAGGCTGGTATCGCTACAAATCCTACCTCTCCTCCACCGGTCTATATCCTCTCCGGAGGCGCAGGCGCCAGCGGCGAGCAGCTGGTGCACACGGTGCTGGCGCAGTTTCCGGAGGCCCGGGTGCCGGTGATCACAATTGGTAACGTGCGCCAGGTGGAGCAAGTGGCCCGGGTGGTGGAACAGGCCAGCAGTACGGGCGGGACCATTGCCTACACCCTGGTAGACCGGGAACTGAACCGGCAGCTGGTCGAAATGGCAGGCGCGGCCGGCGTAGCTGCCATTGACCTGATGGGGCCGATCCTCTCTCACCTGGCGAATGTGCTGGGTCAGGAGCCGCTCGGGCAGCCGGGCCTGTACCGCCAGCTTCACAGGGACTATTTCGACCGCGTGGCGGCGATCGAGTACACGATGGCCCACGATGATGGCAAGGATCCTTCCGCCTGGGATCGGGCGGAGATTATGCTGGTCGGCGTTTCCCGTACCGGTAAGACGCCCATCAGCCTGTATCTCTCGGTCCTGGGCTGGAAAGTCGCCAATTTGCCCCTGGTGCCCGGAGTTCCGCCGCCGGAGGCGCTGTTCAAACTGGATTCCCGCAGGGTGATCGGTTTGACAATCGAGCCGGGCCAGCTCCTGCTGCACAGGCAGCAGCGCCAGCGGCGGCTGGGCGCGACCAGCGATTCCCCCTACGTTGACCCGGAAACGGTTTTTGAAGAGACCCAGGATGCCAGACGCCTGTTTCGAAAAAACGGTTTTTCGATTGTGGACGTAACCGATAAGCCGATCGAGAGCATCGCGGATGAGATTATCCGCCTGATCAGCCGCTTTTCAAAAACCCCTCACCGGAGTGACATTCCTTAAACCTTTCTTACGGACAAACTACCTCTGTTTACCCTTCCATCCTCATGTTAGAATTACGCCATTCCTGGATGCTGTTGATCCCATCAGACAATCTCCATCCAGTTCTTCGTGCGATTAACCATGATGCAACCCTTGCCGCTTTTCCCATTAAATACTGTGCTGTTCCCGGGTATGCCCCTGAGGCTGCATATCTTTGAGGATCGTTACAAGCAGATGATCCGGGAGTGCATGCAGACAGAGAAACCGTTTGGCGTGGTCCTGATCCGCAGGGGCGACGAAGCCTTTGGTCCCCCCGCAGAGCCTTACACCATCGGCTGCACAGCCCGTATCGTTCGTTCCCAGGCGCTGCCCGAGGGCAGGCTCAACCTGATTGCGCTCGGCCTGGAACGTTTTCGTATTCTCTCGCTCGACAGCGGTTCTGAGCCGTATCTGGTGGGGCAGGTCGAGCCTTTTCCCCTCGCCAATCCCGGGTCCCCAACGGCAGCAGCCATGGTTGAACGGCTGAGGCCCCTGGTGGAGCAGTATCTGCACCTGCTGGAGGGCCACATCGAAACCCGGCTCAGGCCCGAGAGCCTGCCGGAGGAAGCGGCTGCGCTGGCTTACTCGGCCGCAGTGATCCTGCAGTCCCCCCTGCTGGAAAAACAGGAAATGCTCTCGATACCAGAGACGGTTGATCTGCTCGACCGCATGATCGAG
The DNA here is from genome assembly GCA_023395675.1 of Chloroflexota bacterium. GTDB lineage: Bacteria > Chloroflexota > Anaerolineae > Anaerolineales > UBA4823 > JAEWYL01. Next base: position 8,892 of record JAEWYL010000084.1, read on the forward strand.
GTGTACCGCCGGGAACTGCCTCTATTGAAGACCGTTCTGTTGGATGGGGGAAGTCGAAAGATCGGAGCTTTTTCAGAGAACTGAGCAAGAGAACACCGGATGCTGGTAGTAGACGCCTGGGGGTACGCGATCGATCATCTTCCAGAGATGCTGCTTGCACTGCAGCAGCATCTTTCCTACGTTGGCGTAGCCCTGGGGGTGAGCGTCCTGATTTGTATCCCCCTGGGGATCTGGACTGCGCGCGCTCCAGGCGCAGCAACCCTGATTATCAACCTGTTCAATGCTCTGAGGGTGGTTCCCAGTCTGGCAATTCTCTTCCTGGCGATCCCTTACTTCGGCCTGAGCTTCTTCTCGGCTGCACTGGCCCTGACTGTGCTGGCCCTTCCGCCGATCTTAATCAATACGGATGCAGCCTTTCGCAACCTGGATCCGGCTGTGAGAGAATCGGCTGCGGGAATGGGAATGACGCGGAAACAGGCGCTTTTCCGGGTAGAATTTCCCCTGGCGCTTCCGGTGATCCTGACCGGGATTCGCACGGCGGCGGTGGAAGTGATTGCAAGCGCCACCCTGGCCGCCTTTATCGGCAGCGGCGGGCTGGGTATCTACATCACCCGTGGTTTTGCCCTGTATGATACTTCCATTTTACTGGTAGGCGCCGTGCCTGTAGCAGGGCTTACCCTGCTCTCAGAGGGCGTGCTGGGCGGCCTGCAGAAGCTTGTCCAGCCGCCAGATCAGCGCTAGCCGCAGGAAATGGCTCCTTTCCGGGGCCGCGAAACAACAGAAGTGAACTAAATCAATGAGGAGGGAAAAGAAATGAAACGCCGCGTTCTGCGATCAATAATCTTCTTTCTGGTCATCGTTCAGGTGGTTTTGCTGGCGGCTTGCGGCGGCGCGAGCGGCAGTAAAAGTGTTGTGGTCGCCTCGAAGGATTTCACCGAGCAGTTTATCCTGGGCGAGATGTACGCTCAGCTCCTGGAGCATAACGGCTTCACGGTCGAGCGAAAGTTAAACCTGGGTGGGACGCCGGTGGCGCAGGAGGCCATTACCACGGGCCAGATTGATATTTACCCCGAGTACACCGGCACCGGGCTGCTCACCGTGCTGAAGCTGCCGGTCAACAGCGATCCGCAGGCAGTTTACCAATCTGTTGCGGACGCCTACCGGGACCAGTGGAACCTGGTCTGGTTGGAACCGGCGCCGATGAACAACACCCAGGCCCTGGCGATGACACGGGAGGGGGCGGAACAGCATGGCGTCCGCACCATCTCGGATATGGCAGCCAAAGCGAGCGAGCTGACCATGGCCGGCCCTCCCGAGTTCCAGGAGCGTGAGGACGGCCTGCCCGGCATCATGGCTGCCTACGGCAATTTCCAGCTTCAGGAGTACAGGGCAGTGGACCCGGGCCTGCGCTACCAGGCTCTCACTTCAGGCCAGGCGGACGTGGTGGTAGCGTTCGGCACCGACGGTGAGATCGCCGCCTTCGACCTGGTCACCCTGGAGGACGACAGAGGGCTGTTCCCGCCCTACCAGGTCGCCCCGATCGTGCGCGGCGAGATCCTGGAGAGCTATCCCGAGGTCGAGGAAATCCTGAACGGTCTGGCCCCGCTGCTTACCGATGACGTCATGCGCCAGCTCAATTACGAAGTCAGCGGCAACGGAAGAGAGCCGGCAGATGTGGCGGAGGAATTCCTGGTCCAGTCGGGGCTGGTGGAGTAACTGAGTAGAAAGGTGCGGGTTGCGCCCGGCTTTTTCGGGCGCAGGCCGGTACAGATCATGAGTTTCATCCGGTTCGATCATGTTTCAAAGCGCTACCCCGGGACAGTCGAGTCTGCGGTGGACGACTGCACGTTTGAGGTCGAGGCCGGGAACCTGGTGGTGCTGCTCGGCCCTTCAGGCTGCGGGAAAACCACGCTGTTAAAGATGGTTAACCGGCTGGTTGAGCCAGGAGAGGGTTCAATCTACCTGGAGGGTGAAGATGTGCGCAGCATGGACGTGACCACCCTGCGCCGGCAGATCGGGTATGTGATCCAGCAGGTGGGGTTGTTTCCCCACATGACGGTGGCTGAGAATATCGCCGTGGTTCCCGAGCTGCTGCACTGGCCGAAGGAAAAAGTGCGCGCCAGGGTGGACGAGCTGCTGGACCTGGTGGAGCTGAAGCCGGATGAGTACCGGGACCGCTACCCGACGCAGCTCTCCGGCGGGCAGCAGCAGCGCGTGGGCGTGGCCCGCGGGCTGGCGGGCGACCCGAAGGTGATCCTGATGGACGAGCCTTTCGGGGCGATTGACGCCATCACCCGGGCCGGCCTGCAGAACGAACTGCTCTCACTCCAGCGCAGGCTCAAGAAGACCATATTGTTTGTGACCCACGATGTGGAAGAGGCCCTCTACCTGGCACACCGGATTGTGGTGATGCGCCAGGGGAAGATCGTGCAGTACGACACGCCGCTGAATATCCTTACCCGCCCGGCGGATGCGTTCGTGCACCAGCTCGTGGGAGCGGACGATATCGTGCGGCAGTTGAGCCTGGTGAGGGTGGAGACGGGGATGGGGCCGCTTCCGCGGACCGGAGATTTCGACGGCTACCCTTCGATCTCCTGTGACGATGACCTGCGCAGCGCCCTGTCCCTGCTGCTGCGCAGCGGGGCGGAAGCTCTGCTCGTAATGCACGGCCCGGATCCGGTGGGGCTGCTGACCCTGGACCATATCCGTACCTCGGCCGAGGAGCAGGCCGCGCTGTGAGCTACATCCTCTCTAACCCGGGGATCGTGCTGGGCCTGCTCTGGGAGCATATCCTGGTGAGCGGGACCGCCCTGCTCGTCTCCGCGCTGATCGCGCTGCCCCTGGGTGTGCTGATCGCCCCCCGCCAGCGCCTGGCGGCCTGGGTCCTGGGCATTTTCGGGATCGTTTACACCATCCCGAGCATCGCCCTGATTATCCTGCTGATCCCGCTCCTGGGGCTGAACCCCCGGGCGGTGATCACCGCGCTGATCCTCTACGCGCAGGTGATCCTGGTACGCAACCTGGTGACCGGCCTGCGCGGGGTGGACCCGGTCCTGCTGGAGGCGGCCAGGGGCATGGGGATGAGCGCCTGGCAGAGGCTGCTCAGAGTGCAGATCCCCCTGGCGCTCCCGGTGATGCTGGCGGGGCTGCGCATCGCGGCGGTGGTGACCATCGCTATCGCCACCATCGGGGCCAAGTTCGGCGCGGGGGGGCTGGGGCGCCTGCTGTTCGACGGCATCGCCCAGGCAGGGCGCTACGACAAGATCTGGGCGGGCGCGCTGACGGTGGCCGCCCTGGCGCTGGTGGTGAACCAGGGCTTGCTGTGGCTGGAGCGGGCGTACGCCCGGCGAGGAAAAGCCCCGGGTGTACCGGCGGGCAAGGAATACAGTACGGTGTAACCGGCACGACCAGGTCTGCTGGACCCTAAAAACCAAAAATCCTCTTCCAGGCTGGAAGAGGATTTTTCTTTGCAGGAATACCGGCTGAGTGGACCTGGAGGGATTCGAACCCTCGACCTCTTCAGTGCGATTGAAGCGCGCTCCCAACTGCGCTACAGGCCCTTTCGCAGAACGACCGATATTGTACAGCCCGAGTTCTCATTCGTCAAGGTTGAGATAGAACGGGCCAGGGCGATTGCATCGTCCCCTCCTGCCGGGGCGCAATTCCGGACAATCAGGAATTGTGGGGTTGTTTTTGTGGCGCAGCCCCACAAACAACCCCACTTTCTCCTCTCCGGTGGGAGAAAAAAAGACGCGATTACCTGAGAACGGGCGCACACCGCGGGTTGATTCCAGGTAGTTTTACCGTCTTTCATCCAGCACCAGCACCGCGTCATAGAGCGCCTGTGCACCCAGAGTGATGTCCTCGATCGTCGAATATTCCTGGGGGGCGTGGCTGATGCCATCCCGGCTGCGAATGAAGAGCATCCCAACTTCGGTAAGCCGGGACATCACCTGGGCGTCATGCCCGGCCCCGCTCGGCAGTGTACCGAAATTTATCCCGTTTTTCGTGCAGGCGTTCGAGAGGACCGCGACCATCCTGTCCGATATCCGGACAGGCGCCACCCGGCTGGTATCCAGGACCTCAGACTCCAGGTTCTCTGCACCTGCAATGGCGCGCACAGCTCCCAGCAGCGCCGCCTCTAGCCGGTCCCGCCTTTCCAGATCAATATCCCGGAAATCGACGCTCATTACGACCTCCCCGGGGATGACATTCACGGCCCCCGGACGGACCAGAAGCTGCCCGACGGTGGCGACGGAGAGCGGGGAGGTCTCCTGCGCGAGCTTTTTTGCCTCCAAGATAAGCTTTGCGGCGGCGACCAGCGCGTCACGCCGCAGGTGCATGGGGGTTGCGCCGGCATGGTCCGCCTGTCCGCGGAACGCCACTTTCATCGCCGCCGGGCCGGCGATCCCGGTGACGACCCCGACCGGCAGGCCGAGCGATTCGAGCACTTTACCCTGTTCGATGTGCAGTTCGAGGTAGCAGGCGAACTCCCCCGGCTCGCGCCGGGCTGCGGCAGCGCGGGCGGAGTCCAGGCCTGCGCTGCGCATAGCCTTTCTGTAGGAGATCCCGTCCCGGTCCACCCGGTCCAGGTCAGCCTGCTCCAGGTTCTGGCCTGCCATCAGGCGGCTGCCCAGCAGGGGCGCCCCCCAGCGCGTCCCTTCCTCCTCCAGAAAGACGATCAGCTCAACCGGATGGGCGAGAGAGTTGCGACCGGCTTCGAGGGCGCGCAGCACTTCCAGCCCCGCCACTACCCCGGCCGTCCCATCGTAACGGCCTCCTTCGATGACGGTGTCTATATGCGAGCCCAGGGCGATCGCCGGCAGATCCTCCCGGCTGCCGGCCCGCCGCCCGATGAGGTTCCCCGCAGGGTCCAGACGCACCTCCAGCCCGGCGCTGGCCATCCAGCCGCGCAGGAGTTCCAGGGCTTTCAGGTAGTTCTGGTCGAGGCTGAGGCGGGTGACGCCCCCGTTCTGCGTTTCGCCCAACTTTGCCAGTGAATTAAGGTGTTCTTCGATCCGGGAGCTGTGAATTGGCATGATCTTTCATTCGACTTTCTGCAGACTACGGCGCTTCACTTCAGGTTCGGCTCTACCTTGCGGCTTAGAATGGAGCACATTGGAATATAATTCTGACGGTGTGTCCCCGATTCTATCAGGCTCGCACCGGGAGGTGTGGATTGAAACTGAGACTCTTTCTGGCGCTCGCGCTCCTGTTAACCGCTTTCGGCCTGCTGGCTTTTTCTCCGGCGCTGCAGGGCAGGGAATATTCCGCCGAACGCTACGATGTGCTGGTTGACGTCCAGCCCGGCGGGGACCTGATCGTGACCGAAATGGTGGTGTTCCGCTTCGTGGGCGGCCCTTACACCTTCGTATTCCGGGAGCTCGATCCGGTTGAAACGGACGGCATCAGCGACATCTCCGCCAGTCTGGACGGCCAGCCGCTGCCGGAAGGGACGGAGGCCGGACAGGTGGAGATCGAACCGGGCGACCCGATCGAGGTCACCTGGCATTTCGAACCGGTCTCGAATGCAGCCCACACTTTCGAGCTCAGCTACCGGGTGCAGGGCGCCATTCGCCAGGGGGAGGCGGATACCTTGATCTGGCGGGCCGTGCCGGAGGAGCACGAATACACAATTGACAGCAGCACGATTACCCTGCGCTATCCGCAGGGAGTCGCCCTGGCGGGCGAGCCCGAACTCAGCCAACCGGCGCAGGTGGTAGAGACTTCCGGTACTGAAGTGCGTCTGGAAGCCGGGAATGTGGATGAGGACGATCCCGTGATCCTCACGGCCGATTTCCAGGCGGGGAGCCTGATCACGGCACCGCCCCAGTGGCAGGCCAGGCAGGCCCGGAGAAGCCAGGACCTGCGGGGGGCGCTGCCCTTCGGGTTGGGCAGCGCAGCGATCGTTTTACTTGGCGCCCTGGCTGCCATCTTTGGCGCAATGCGTGGGGCGCAGAGAGAGGGCTTCATCGCGCCGGACGCCCCTCAGCGCCTGACCTCACCCCCGGCGGACCTGCCGCCCGCGCTGGGGGTGAAGCTGGCATCGGGGAGCGCGCCTGGCATGGCAACCCTGTTCGACCTGGCGCGGCGCGGTTTCTTGCGCTTTGAAGAGAACCCCGGCCGCTGGGGGAGAAGCTTCACGGTTTACCGCCAGCCGCAGGTTGAAGCGCTCCGGCCTCACGAGCGTGTCCTGCTGGATGCCCTGTTCAACCCTGAGAAAGGGGCGCGAGACAGTCTTTCGATGCAGGAAGTGGGGCAGGCGATGACCGGTGCGGGAAGCAGGTATTCGGCCGCGCTGGACGATGAGCTCCAGGCTGCCGGGTGGCTGGACCCGGAGCGCAAGACGCTGCGCAGCCGGGTGTTAGGAGCCGGGGTGACTGCGCTGCTGCTGGGGCTTGTCATGGCGATCCCGGCGATCCTGCTGATGAGCTCCAGCGCGGGGAGCGGAACGGCCGGGGTCGTGCGCATAGCCGCAGTTCTTGCCGGAGTTGCGG
>JAEWYL010000086.1 GCA_023395675.1 Chloroflexota bacterium
ACCTGCGCCAGGTCCCGGAGTGGTCCATGCTGGAGCGCGAGGGGATCTGGCAGCTTGAGCGGGAGTTTCGCTTCAAGAATTTCGCCCAGGCGCTGGAGTTCACCAACCGGGTGGGAGCGCTGGCGGAAGCCGAGGACCACCATCCGGCGCTGCTCACCGAATGGGGGCGCGTGACGGTCACCTGGTGGACTCATGCCGTGCGGGGGCTGCACCGCAACGACTTTATCATGGCGGCGAAAACCGGGGAGCTCTATTCTCAGCCGGGCTGAGAGAGCCCGGTAGTTCTGAACCGCGAAAATTCGACCTGAAAGCGGCGGGCGCGCCAGCCCCGCCGCGTTTTTCTGTTTAACGCCTGTGGAATATCGAAACGACCCCCCAAAATATTTCGCCAACTATTTCGCACTCGCCGAGGCAGCACTCAAAAGCTGCATAAAAAGGTGTGATTTGTGGGCGCTGAGACCTGTGTCCGGCCGCCACGCCGGTACACCTCGTTAACAATCATTACGTGTACTTTTCCTGGAACTGGCGGTTGACATTCAGGAAAAACGGGCTACACTATGAATGAACGTTCGTTCATAAACGAGGAGCTTATGGAAAGAGACCTTGTTACCCGGGGTGAACACACCCGCTCACAGATCGTCCGCGCCGCCTACCGGCTCTTCCATAGCCAGGGTTTTCACGGCACATCCATGCGCCAGATTGCCCAGGAGGCGGGGATCGCGGTGGGCGGCATCTACAATCATTTTTCCGGTAAAGAGGAGATCTTTATCGCCGTTCTGGACGCCTATCATCCCTACCATGGGATCCTGCAGGCTTTGGAGGGTTCATTTGAGGAAAGTGCGGAGGAGTTTATCCGGCAGGCGGCGAATGTGATGATCCAGGAATTGGAGCGGCGGCCCGAATTTCTCAACCTGATGCTGGTGGAGATCGTCGAGTTCAACGCCCGGCACATTCCCAAGATCTTTGCCGCCGTCTTCCCACGGATGGCCCCGCTTTTGCTGGGCTTTCAAGAACGGAGCGGTGAATTGCGTCCGATCCCGCTCCCGATCGTATTCCGGGTCTTTCTGGGCCTGTTTTTCTCTTACTACATCACCGGTAAACTGATGGGTGGGCAGCTTCCGCCGGAGTTCAGTCAGAACGATCTGCAGCATTTCATCGATATTTTCTTGCACGGGGTCCTGGTGGAAAACCCGGACGGCAGCCCCGGACCGGGCGCTGCAGGCGAGGCAGAAAATGGTTAGTTCACGCCTGGTTTCGATTATCCGCAAAGAGTTTATCCAGATCCTGCGCGACCCGCGCACGCTGGCGCTGGTGCTGGTGATCCCGGTCATGCAGCTGGTATTGCTGGGCTACGCCGCCACGAACGACGTCCGCAACCTGCCCCTGGCGGTGATCGACCAGGATCGCAGCGCCGCCTCCCGGGCCCTGCTGGATGCTTACCGCGCCGCCGATTACTTTCGCCTGGAGGTGGAAGTGGATTCGGAAGAGGATTTGCGCCGTTTGATCGACCACGGCCAGGCGCGGGCCGGGATGATCATCCCGCCCGATTACAGCCGCAGGCTCCGGGCCGGGGAGCAGGCGCAGGTGGCTTTTATCCTGGATGGGAGCGATCCTACCGTCGCCTCCACTTCGCTCTCCGCGGCTCAACTGATCGGGCAGCAGCACGGCACGCAGGTGCTCTCCGCGCGGCTGGCCCGCAGCGGGCTGCCGCTGGCGCTGGAGCTGCCCGTGGAAGTGCGCTCTCGCGTCTGGTACAACCCCGATCTGGTCAGCGCACATTTTATGATCCCCGGCGTGATCGGGATGATCCTGTACGCCCTCACCTCTATCCTGACCGCCACCGCCATCGTCCGCGAACGCGAGCGAGGCACCATTGAACAGCTCATCGTCACCCCCATCCGGCCCTGGGAGCTCGTGGTCGGGAAGATGCTGCCGTACGTGATCCTGGCCTTCCTGAATACCCTGGAAGTACTGGCGATCGGGGCCTGGTGGTTCGATGTGCCGGTGCGCGGGGACCTGGGCCTGATCCTGTCGCTCTCCGGGCTCTTCCTCCTCTCCAGCCTGGGGATCGGCCTGCTGGCGTCCTCGATCGCCAACACGCAGCAGGAGGCGATGCTGGTGGTGTGGATGACCCTGCTGCCCGGGCTTTTCCTTTCCGGGTTCTTTTTTCCGCTGGAGGCGATGCCCAGGTTCCTGGAGTTGATCTCATACCTGATGCCCCTGCGCTATTATCTGGAGATCATCCGCGCCCTGATGTTAAAGGGGGCGGGGCTGGAGGCGATCCGGGGGGAGGTGCTGGCGCTGGCGTTATTTGGCACCGGCATTATGGCCGCAGCAGCCCTGCGGTTCCGCAAGCGCCTGGATTAGTGGTCTTTTCTTGAAAACAGGAGGCATAAATGCATCCACGTGTGCGTTTCACCATCCCGCTCGTGCTGGTTCTTGTCCTTGCTGGGGCGGGGGTCTGGTATTACAACCGCCCGGCGGCTGCGGAGGAGGCCGGCGCGCTGTCGGCCTCGGGCACGGTTGAGGCGGTGGAGCTGTCCCTCGCGCCAGAATTGGGGGGACGGGTGAGCGAAATTCTGGTGCAGGAGGGGGAGCGCGTCGATCCGGGGCAGATCCTGTTCAGGCTGGACGGCGAGCTGCTCCAGGCACAGCGCCGCCGGGCGGAAACCGCGCTGGAGACAGCCCGGGCCGGGATCGAGGCGGCAGCGAGCCAGGTGGGCGGGGCCGAAGCGGCTCTCTCCGCAGCCCGGGCCGCGCTTGACGCGGCGGAGGTTGGGGTAGAGACGGCGCGCCTGCAGGTGCAAATGGCTCTGGACTCCGCCCGCCTGACAGAATTGCCCGCCCGCGAGCGGGCCTGGCGCGGCCAGCAGCCCTACCCGCTGGCGCTTCCCGAATGGTATTTTTCCGAAGCGGAGACCCTGGACGCGGCCCGCTCGGAGGTAGAGGCGGCCCGGGCGGATTCTCGGGCCGCCCAGGAAGCGCTTACCCGCCTGATCGATACTCAGGAGAACGAGCCTCTCAGCGCGGCAGAGGCGCGCCTGGTCCAGGCACAGGAGACCTACCAGGTGGCTGGCGAGGTGCTGGCGCGGGCGAAGCTGAATATGGAGGTGGCCCTGGAAGAGGCTGCCCAGGACGCCTTCGACGCGGCCGAGGAGCAGCTCAAAGCAGCCCAGGATGAATACGACCGCCTCCTGGATGCGACCGGCGACAGCGTACTGCTGGAGGCGCGCGCCCGGGTTGCTGTGGCGCAGGCGCGCTACGAGATCGCCCTGGACCGCCTGGCCCGCCTGCAGACCGGGGACCAGGCCCTCAGCGTCCAGGCGGCGGAGCTGGGGTTAAGGGCCGCTGAAGCGGCGCGCTCTCAGGCCGGGGCGGCCCTGGACCAGGCGGAACGCGGCCTGGAGGGCGCCCTGGCCCGCCAGGTGCAGGCCGAGCGCGCCGCCGCACAGGCGCAGGCCGAGCTGGACTTGCTGGACTTGCAGATCGAAAAGCTGAACGTTTACGCTCCGGCCGCCGGCAGGGTGACCGGCCGCCTGGTCGAACCCGGGGAGGTGGTGAACGCCGGTATGCCGGTGCTCACCCTGGGATACCTGGACGGCCTGACCATTACCGTCTACCTGCCCGAAGATCAATACGGGCAGGTGCAGGTCGGCGCCGCGGCGGCCGTAGAGGTGGATTCTTTCCCCGCCGTGGTGTTCGAAGCGCAGGTGCTGCGCATCGCCGATCGGGCGGAGTTCACTCCCCGGAACGTGCAGACCCAGGAAGGCCGGCGTTCCACGGTGTTCGCCGTGGAGCTGTCGGTGACCGACCCGGATGGGCATCTGAAGCCGGGGATGCCGGCAGATGTCGTTTTTCAGGCCGGGGAAGCGGGCGGGAGTTGATGGCCGCGATCGAAGCAGTGCGCGTGTGGAAATCGTTCGGGCAGACCCAGGCTGTCCGGGATCTGCACCTGCGGGTGCAGGCCGGTGAGATTTACGGCCTGGTCGGGCCGGATGGAGCCGGGAAGACCACCGCCATGCGCCTGTTGTGTGGGGCGATGCTCCCGGATCCTCCGGCCCAGGGAGGCGAGCCGCCTGAAATCCGCATCTGCGGCCAGGACGTCTTGCGCCAGCCGGAGGCGGCCCGGGCTTCCATCGGCTACCTGGCGCAGCGCTTCTCGCTGTACGAGGATCTCACCGTGCTGGAGAATATCCGTTTCTTCGCCGAGCTGCGCGGCCTGCGGGCGGCCGAGTGGCGCCCGCGCTGCATGGAGATCCTCGAGTTTGTCGGCCTGGAGCCGTTTACCGGGCGGCGGGCGGGCCAGCTCTCGGGCGGGATGAAGCAGAAACTGGGATTGGCCGCCGCCCTGGTGCACAGGCCTCGCCTGCTCCTGCTGGATGAGCCCACTACCGGGGTGGACCCTGTCACCCGCCAGGATTTCTGGCAGCTTATCATTCGCCTGACGGCCGGCCCGGCGGGTGAGGTTTCCCCGAGCGAGGAAAGGGTCGCGGTGCTGGTCAGCACGCCTTACATGGACGAGGCGGCGCGCTGCGCGCGGGTGGGTTTCTTGCAGGGCGGGCGGCTGCTGTTGGAGAGCACGCCGGCTGAACTGCGCACCCGGCTGGAAGGCCGGATGATCGAACTGCGCGGCTCTCCCATCCTCCATTTCAGGCGCCAGGCCGAGATGGACCCTGGCGTGGAAGACGTGCAGATGTTTGGCGACCGCCTGCACCTGCGGGCGCGGCCTGGAGAGACGCAGGCGGTGCTCTCCCGGCTTGAGCAAAGCCTGCGAGGCGAGGGCGGGGGACGACCGCTTCTGCGCAGCATACCCCCCCAATTGGAAGACGTGTTCATCTCGCTGCTGGTGGAGACGGGCTCAAAGGAGGCTCCACCGCGGCGTTCGGGACAGGAGGTGTAGCCTGAAGGACAGAGTGATCCACGTGAGCGGCCTGACGCGCCTGTTTGGGGATTTCGTGGCGGTGGACCACGTCTCGTTCTCGGTTTTCTCCGGGGAAGTGGTCGGGTACCTGGGCCCGAACGGCTCGGGGAAGACGACCACCATCCGCATGCTGCTGGGACTGCTGCGCCTATCCGGCGGAGAAGGGCGCGTCCTCGGGTACGATATTGCCCGCCAGGCGGAGAAGATCCGCGCGCAGGCCGGGTATATGTCGCAGAAATTCGCCCTTTATAACGATCTGACCGTGATGGAGAACCTGGCCTTTTATGCCGGGGTCTATGGGGTGCGCGAGCGCGGGCGGTTGGAGGAAGTGCTGGAATTGACGGGCTTGAGCTCACAGGCGCGCCTGCGGGCAGGCGACCTGTCTACCGGCTGGCGGCAGCGCCTGGCCCTGGGCGCCGCCATCGTGCACCGCCCGCGGCTGCTATTCCTCGATGAGCCCACCGGCGGCGTGGATCCCGGCGCGCGGCGCGCCTTCTGGGACCTGATTTACACCCTGGTGGAGGAGGGCGTGACGGCCCTGGTCACCACGCATTACATGGACGAGGCGGAGTACTGCCACCGAGTGGGGATCATGCGCGCCGGACGCCTGCTTGCTATGGATACCCCCACCGCGTTGAAAGAGAATATCCTGGCGGGACCTGCCTGGGATATCGTCGCTGAGCCGCTCTTGCCGGCCCTTTCGGCCCTGGAAAGCAGCCCGCTCGTGCTGCGCACCGGCCTGTCCGGCGATCACCTGAGGGCTATCACCCGGCCCGGGACCGGCGCAGAGGACCTGCAGGCCGCATTGTCCGCCGCCGGGCTCCGGGCTGTAGAGGCGCGCCAGACTATACCCACTTTGGAAGACGTTTTCCTGGCGCTGGCGGTTTGACGTATAATTCCGGGCATGGACATCGCCTCGCCCCAGTACCTGTTTGCCGGCCTGCTGCTGCGAGAATACCTCATCTTGCCGTCCGGGCAGGCACTGCTGGACGTACCCGGGGGGAACCTCCTCTACGCTTCCGCCGGCCTCACCCTCTGGGAGCCCAATCCCCCGCCCGGGCTGGTGGCCCGGGTCGGCGAGGATTACCCGCAGGATTGGCTGGAGACCTTCAGGCGGCGAGGCCTGGACACGCGCGGGATCCGCATCCTGCCCCAGGCCCTGGACGTGCGCTCTTTCGCCGCCTACAGCGACCGGACCACCAGGATTCAGGACGAACCCGTAGCCCATTTTGCCCGCCTGGGGCTGCCTTTTCCCCGCGCCCTGCTCGGCTACCGGGCCCAGCCCCAGTTGGACAGCAAGACCCGCCTGCTGCCCACCTCGCTGCGCCAGAGCGATATCATCCCCGATTTCCTGGACGCCAACGCAGCCCACCTCTGCCCCATGGATTACCTCACCCACAGCCTGCTGCCCGCCGTCCTGCGCCAGGCGGAGTTCACCACCGTCACGCTGGACCCCTCCAGCGGGTACATGAACCCCACTTTCTGGGATGACGTGCCCGCCCTGCTGACCGGGCTGACCGCTTTTCTCCCCTCGGAAGAGGACCTGCGCTCGCTTTTCCAGGGGCGCACGCACGACCTGTGGGAGATGGCGGAGGCCCTGGCCTCATACGGCTGCGAGATCATCGTCATCAAGCGCGGGGAACGGGGCCAGCTCCTCTATGACGCGGCCTCCCGCCAGCGCTGGGAGATCCCCCCCTATCCGGTCAACGTGGTGGACCCCTCCGGCGCGGGTGACGCCTTCTGCGGCGGTTTTCTGGCGGGCTACCGGCGCACCTACGAGCCGCTGATGGCGGTCCTGCACGGGAACATCTCCGCTTCGATGACGGTGGAGGGGATCGGCCCCTTCTACGCCCTGGATGCGCTGCCGGGCCTGGCCCAGGCGCGCCTGGAAGCCCAGAAAAATTCTGTGAGAAAAATCTAGTGAATAAAGAAACGCTGAAGCGCATTGTGGAACGCATGCTGGACCTGGCGGTCGAGATCCAGCAGATCCCCGGCCCGACTTTTTCGGAAGCGGCCCGCGCCGCTTTTGTACGGGCGGCTTTCGAGCGCGAGGGCCTGGAGGATATTAGCCTGGACCCGCTCGGGAACGTGTACGCCCGGCTCCCGGGCGCCGGACAGGCCCGGCCCCTGGTGGTCTCGGCCCACACCGATACGGTTTTCCCCCCCGGCAGCGATCTGAAAATGCGCCGGGAAGCGGATAGGATTTTCGGCCCGGCGATCGGCGACAACTCGCTGGGCGTGTCGGGCCTGTTCGGGCTGCTGTGGGCGCTGCGCGAGCGCGGCAAGCGAGAGGGGAGAGGAGCCGCCGGCGCAGCGGGCGGCGAAAATTTGCTGCCGGGCGACCTCTGGCTGGTGGCGAACGTGGGGGAGGAGGGACTGGGCGACCTGCGCGGCATGCGCGCGGTGGTGGACCGCTTCGCGGGTGAGCCGCTGGCGTATCTGGTGCTGGAGGGGATGGCCCTGGGGCAGATCTATTTCCGCGGCCTGGGCGTCAAGCGCTACCGTCTGACGGTGCGCACCGCCGGAGGCCATTCCTGGGTGGATTACGGGCGGCCCTCGGCTATCCACGAGCTGGCCGGGCTGGCCACGCGCCTGACCGCCCTGCCCCTGCCCAGCCAGCCGCGCACCTCCTTGAACGTGGGGGTGATCGCCGGGGGCACCTCGGTGAACACCATCGCCGCCGAAGCGCACCTGGAACTGGACCTGCGCTCGGAGGGCAGCCAGACCCTGGCCTGGCTCTCTGCGCAGGTGGAGGCCCTGGCGAAAAGCGCCGGGCGGGCGGGGGTGAACGTCACCGCGGAGGTCATCGGCGAGCGCCCGGTGGGGCAGATCTCGAAGGACCACCCGCTGGTGCGGCTGGCGATGCGCTGCCTGGAGAAGCAGGGCATCCAGCCCTGCCTGAACGTCGGCTCGACGGACGCGAACGTGCCCCTCAGCCGGGGGCTGCCGGCGGTGTGCATCGGGCTGACCAGCGGGAGCGGCGCGCACACCAGCGGGGAGTACATCAACCTGCCGCCCCTGGTGCAGGGCATGGGCCAGCTCGTGGCGCTGGTGGAGGGCGCCTGGCCGGCCCTGGCCTGATTCAAGCCTCGGGGCGCCGGCGCCGGTATGCGCAGCGCTCCTTCATGGTGCAGAAATCGCAGTTCGTGGCGCCTTCCACGCCCAGAGGGCCGCTCCCGGCGCCCAGGATCAGGGTGAGGGATTTCAGGGGGCGCATCACCATGGAGGGGCTCAGCGAAACCCCGATGGCGCCCGCATCCACCAGCCTGAACAGCTTGCCCTGCTCGCTTACCGGCCAGGTCGATTCGCCCGGCGAGAGGGGCGCGCTGGCCCGCTTTCCACCCAGCGCCAGCTCCGCTTCCAGCTCGCGGCAGAACTGCTGGCGGGCCAGGTCCAGCGCCCAGGAGGCCAGCTCGTCCAGCACCAGCGCTTTAAAGATCTCCCGGTTTTTCTGGTAATGCGCAATACGCCGGTCGGCTTCCGGTCCCAGCGTAAGCACGGCTGCGAACAGCTCTTCCGCCCCGTTCATCACCTCCACCACCGGGCCGCCGCCCAGACGCACCCCATTTTCGAGCAGCAGAGACTGGTGCAGAAATCCCTTCACCGGGTGACTCTCCCAGGCAGCCGCGGGCTGCATGCTTTCCCGCATCTCCTTCAGCGCCTCCTGAAAAGCCGCCTGGCGGGCGGGGGCCCGGATCAGGCGGGCGAAGTGCTCGCCGTGAAAGCGCAGGTACTCGTCCTCGTCCAGCCGGATGTCAAAGTCGCGTCTGAAATGGCTCATCCCTTCACCCTCACCACTCGATCTGCACCGCCGCCTGTTTTTCGAAGCGCAGGTGGAAGCGGTAGGCCCGCGCCCCGGAGGCTGGCCCTTCCTCAGCCCGCCACGCCAGGCTCTGCCCGGAAAGGAGCGCCCGGCGCGGCGCGGCGGGGAGGCTGAGCCAGAAATCGCCCTCGACCGCCCCGGGACGCTCGAGGCGCAGCGCAAGCCGCCCGGGGGCCGCCTCCCAGCCTGCCGCCTCCAGCCCCTGCGAGATGTGCAGGCTGCTGCCCAGGTAAACCGGGCGGGAAGGCTGCTGCCGGCGCAGCGCGAGCAGGCGCACCGCGTGGGGCGGGACCGGTTCGAGAGCCCGGCTCCCGCCCGGAAAGTGATGGAGCCGCCCGCTCCAGAAATCCCGCCCCCAGAAGCTGTCCTGCGGGTCCAGCCCGAAGGCCTCCAGGCCGAATGGCAGGGCGCGCGGGCGGTCCTCCCAGTTAATCTGAGCTAACAGATGCCAGGCCCCGCTCTCGTTCTCCAGGTCCAGGCGCAGGCGCTGCGGGTCGGAACGGTCGAACCAGTCCAGCACCCGCGCCCGCCGCCCGATCACGGGCAGCAGGACGGCGGCGATCTCCACCAGCGAGGCGGGCAGAGCGGCCAGGTCGTCCGAGAGGATCAGCGACCCGCCGGTCAGGGCGATGAGGGAGGCCGAGAGGCGCACTTCGTTCAGGTTGAGATGCTTTCCGGGGTTCAGCAGCAGGCAGTCGGGGTCGTTGGTCCACCAGCGCCCGTGCAGGGGGAGGCGGGTGAGGGCGTTGTGCAGCGCGCTGCGGGCGGCGGGCAGGTTGGGCTCGCCGCGCACGAAGCGCTGCAGGCCCGGGAAGTGGGGCAGCCAGCGCCGCGCCGTATCCGCGCCGATGCGCATGGCTTCCACCAGGCCGATGGCAGGCCCCAGCGGGCAGCCGCAGCCGAGCAGGGTAGCCTCCGGCCCGGCCGCCTCGCGCAGGGCCTCCAGCCCCCGGCGCAGGATCTGGGCCCGGGTCAGGCTGGGGTCCAGCGGGCGCCCGGGCAGGGCCGCGGCGTAGAGGAAATCGAGCTTGAGATACGGATAGCCCCAGCCGTGCACCGCCGTATGCACCGCCTGCCGGGCGTAATCCAGCGCCCCGGGGTGGGTGAGGTCCAGGGCGGTGGCAAAGCTGTTCCACAGGTAGCCGGCGTTCACGGGGCGGCCCAGGCGGCCTCGCAGCAACCACTCGGGGTGGTCGCGCGCCGTTTTCGAGGCCGGGTGGGCTATGAAGGGCGCCAGCCACAGCCCGGGGGTGAAACCGGCAGAGGCGATCTCCGCCGCCAGGGGCGCCACCCCGTTCGGGAAGGATGGGTTGAAGGTGAACCAGTCGCCGATCTGAGATTCGAAGCCGTCGTCAATCTGGAACACCTGCAGCGGCAGGCCCGGCTGCAGGGCCCGTAGAGCCTCCAGATTCTTGCGGATATCGCTCTCCGACAGGGCGCCCACGTAATCTTCCGAGGAATACTGGTACCAGGAGCACCAGCCGGTCGGGACCTGCCCGCCAGGGGCGGCGCTCGAGCCGGCGCTGCCCGGCCCCGCTCCTTCGGAAGGTGGGTTAACCGGGGGCAGCAGGCCGTGCTCGCGGGCGGCGGCCTGCAGATAGACGCCGAGCGGGTCTTCCCCGTCCACCTCCACGGTCCCCAGGCAGGCCCAATCCGTCTCGATCTCTGCCCCGGGGTCCAGGCGGGCGCCGTCGCCGTTCGCCCACAGGCGCAGCGCGGCCTGCCCGGGCGCCAGATCAGCCTCCAGGGAGCCAAAATGCTGGCGCTGCGAGAGGAAGCCCGCCACCAGAGCGCCCCGGCTCACCCGGTCCCCCAGCAGGCCGAAGAAATCGCTGGCAAAGCGGCCGCGCCGCCCGGGCCGGGGGGTGCCGGCGTTGATGTCGGTGGGGCTGCGGAAGAATCCCAGGCGGGTGCTGCGGAAGCGGTCCTCCGCGCTGTACACCCCCGCATACGACCAGGACTGCCAGCCGTTCGAGAAAAAGGCCGGGGAGGCCAGCCCCTCGATGCGGGAAGAGCCCGGCGCGCGCGCGCTACCCAGGAATGTCCCGGCTTCCAGCAGGGTCAGGCGGCCGGTGCGTACCGGGCGGTTCCCCCCGTTCCTCACCCGGAAGCGCCACAGCGCCAGGGGCAGCTCGGCGGGCAGGGCAAAGACCGCCTCCAGGCTCACCCCGTTGCCGTCCGGACCTGCCCGCAGGCGGAACTGCCGCAGCGTTCCGTGAGGGGAGTTCTGCGCCTCCTCCATCGAAAGGTCTGTGACCGGCGCGCCTGGGAAAAGGCGAAAGGTCCGTGAATCGAGGCGGTATTCGAGAGCGAGCCGCGCGCCGTGGATGGAGGGCAGCCCGGCGCGGCGGGCGGTCAGGTCCCAGGAGAGTGGGTCCGTGTGAAAAGAGAGCTGCAGCCAGGGGCTTTCCAGTGAGACTTCCATGATAGAATTTTAATAGTCACGCGGTCAGACAAAAACAGCCCGGATTCATACTTTACCCCACATTCTCGCAATTGACAATCATGTGGTTTTCTCGCCGTGCACGCCCAACCTGCCGGTAGAAAAAAGTGGCTTTACTGGCTGCGGGCGGCGAAGCCCCCACGACCAGTAAACCCATTTGACAACATTTGTCTGCAACGTTTTTTAATTGTAAACGTATGGATGGTTAAGTGGGGGTGCCGCCAGCCCACACCCTTTTTAACTTTTAGGGGTACCTGAAAAATATCAAAATCACAAAACCCATACGTCGAAGTCCATCTCTTTTGGAGGAAGTATGGCAGATATTTTAGAAATCCATGATCTGGTGAAAACGTTTGGCGCCTTTACCGCCGTCAAAGGGGTGAGCTTCAATATCAAAAAGGGGGAGATTTTCAGCCTGCTGGGCCCAAACGGCGCCGGGAAGACCACCACCATCTCCATGCTCTCCTGCCTGTTGAAGCCAACCCGCGGAGACGCCCGCGTGTGCGGGCATTCCATTGTGAAAGAGCCGCTGGAGGTGAAACGGGTGATCGGGGTGGTGCCTCAGGAGATCGCCCTGTACGATACGCTCAGCGCCCGCGAGAACCTGCTCTTTTGGGGACGCATGTACGGCATGGGCGGCCCGCAGCTCAAACAGCGCGTGGATGAAGTCCTGGAGCAGATCGGGATGACCGATAAGGCCAGACAGAAGGTGCAGACCTACTCGGGCGGGATGAAGCGGCGGGTCAATATCGGGGTCGGGCTGCTCCACAGGCCGGAGATCATTTTCATGGATGAGCCCACGGTCGGCATTGACCCCCAGAGCCGGCGCAATATCCTGGACGCCGTCAAGGAGCTCAACCAGCAGGGTATGACGGTGCTGTACACCACGCACTACATGGAGGAGGCCCAGGAGCTCTCCGACCGGGTGGGAATCATTGACCATGGGGAGCTGATCGCCCTCGGCACGCAGAAGGAGCTGACCCAGACGGTGGGGGAGAACGAGGTCCTGCGCCTGCACCTGGAGGACGACCAGCCGGTGGAGCCCCTGGTCGAGGCCTTGCGCGGCCTGCCGGGCGTGATCCAGGTCTCAGAGCAGGCTTCCGAAAACGATCACCAGCTGGTTCTGGTGGTGCCGGAGGCGGAGCAGTTCCTGGCGCCGGTGATTACCCGCACGAACGATCTGAGCTACAAGGTCCGCTCGATTGACATTCAGGAGCCCAACCTGGAGGCGGTGTTCCTGAACCTGACCGGGCGGGCGCTGAGGGACTGAGCCGCCCATGAAGAAAATCCTGACTATTGCCTGGAAGGATCTGATGGTGGTGCTGCGCGACCCGCCGGCGCTGCTCATGATGCTGGCGACCCCGTTCGCCCTGACCCTGGTGATCGGGTTCGCTTTCGGCGGCTTCGGCGGGCAGAACAGCACCCTTCTGCGGGATATCCCCGTGGCGATCGTGAACCACGATGGGGGGCAGCTCGGCGAGAGCCTCGTCTCGGTGTTCCAGTCTGAAGAACTGGCGGACCTGGTAGAGCCCACGCTGCTGGAGGACGAGGCTGCGGCCAGGGCCAGTGTTGACGCGGACGAGTACGCGGCCGCGGTGATCATCCCCGCGGACTTCACCAACCGCATGATCCCGACCGAATTGACCCCCGAGCAGTTCGAAGCCAACCAGGAGGCGGAACCAGCCAGCGTCCTGGTGTACGCCAACCCGACCCGCCAGATCAGCGTCGGGGTGGCGCGCGGCATTGTGGCCGAGTTCCTGAACCGGGTGAATGCAGCCGGAGCCGGGGGGCAGGTGGCGGTGATGGGGCTGCTTACGGGCGGGCTGGTCTCCCCGCAGGAGATGCAGGCGCTGGGGCCGGATATCGGCGAGCGCGCAGGCCAGCAGACTTTCGAAACCGATTTGATCGCGCTGCGCACCGAGGCAGCCTCGGGCGACTCCGGCGGCGAATTTAACTGGCTGGCTTTCGCGGCCCCCAGTATGGCGATCCTGTTCTTGATGTTCACCACCACAGCCGGGGCGCGCACCATCCTGGCCGAGCGCGACGGGGGCACCCTGCCGCGCATGCTGGTCTCCCCCTCCACCTCGGCCCAGGTGCTGGGCGGTAAGGTGCTGGGCGTCTTTCTGATCGGCGTGCTGCAGCTCGGCATCCTGGCAGTTGCCAGCCGCTTCCTGCTCGGGCTGAGCTGGGGGGACCCGCTGGGCGTGACCCTCCTGATCGTGGCGCTGGTCTTCGCCGCCACCGGCTGGGGGATCCTGCTCGCCGCTTACTCCCGCACCCCCGGGCAGGTGAATAATGTGGGCACCGCCCTGGCCCTGGTCTTCGGGATCGCCTCCGGCAATTTCATGCCGCGCATACTGCTGCCCCAGTGGTTGAAGAGCGCCAGCCTCATCACACCCAATGCCTGGGGATTGGAAGGATTTGCCAGCCTGCTGGATGGAGCTTCCTGGCAGACGGTGCTCCAGCCGGCAGCCGCGCTGCTCGGGATGGGCCTGGTCCTTTTTGTGGCCGCCCTTTTCGCTTTCAGGAGGCAGTATGCGTAAAGCGCTCTCCATCGCCTGGAACGATATCAGAATCGAGTTTTCAGAGCGTTCTACCCTGGTGTTCTTCCTGCTCCTGCCCATCGTCTTTACCTTTATCCTGGGCACGGCCCTCGGCGGTATGGAAGGGGGCGGGGATGGGGGAGATACGCGCTATCCCATTCTGGTGGCGGACGAGGACCGGTCGGACCTGTCCCGGGAACTGCTGGCGAAGCTGCACGCCTCCGAGGTGGTGCGGCCCATCGAGGCCGGCCCCGAAGCGGCCGCCGCGCGGCTGGAAGAGGGCGAGGCGCCCGCTGCGCTGTTCGTGCCCTCCGGCTTCGGCCAGTCTGTGATGGCGGGCACAGCGGTGACGCTGACCCTGAGAACGGCGCCGGAGAACAACACCGCCCTGGCGGTGGAGCAGGAGGCCAGGGCGGTGCTCTCGCGCCTGGACGGCGCGGCGACCGCCGCGCATGCCGCGGTATCCCAGGCCGGGGAGATTGGTCTCCTGGACTCGGAGGCCGAACGCCGCGCCTATTTCCAGTCCAGCCTGGAGCTGGCAGAAACGGTGCTGGATGACCCGTCTGCGCAGGTGGAGGTGTCCTACGCCCCTCAGGCCCGGACCGTGGAGATTGCCGGCGGTTTCGACCTGGCCTCCCCGGGCCAGCTGGTGACCTGGACCCTGATCACCCTGCTGGGGGCTTCGGAGGTGTTCGTCAACGAGCGTCTGGGCGGCACGCTGCGCCGCCTGCTGTCCACCCCGACTCGCAAGGCCACCATCCTGCTGGGCAAGGTGAGCGGGCGGCTGGGTATGGGGCTGCTGCAGATGGGGCTGCTGATCGGGTTCGGGACGCTGGCGCTGGGGGTCAATTGGGGCAGCTCCCCGGCGGCCCTGGCGCTGGTGGTGGTCGCCTTCGCCCTGGCGGCGGTGGCGCTGGGCGTGCTCCTGGGTGCGTTCTCCAAGACCCGCAGCCAGGCCTCGGGGCTGACCATCTTTTTCTCCATGCTCACCGCCGCGCTGGGGGGCGCCTGGTGGCCGCTGGAGATCACCCCGCCGGCCTACCAGGCCGCGGTGCGGGTGCTGCCCACCACCTGGGCCATGACCGGGTTCAGCGACGTGATCCTGCGCGGGCAGGGGGTGGCGCAGGTGCTGCCGGAGGTGGGGGTGCTGCTCCTGTTCGCGGCCGTGTTCTTCACGGTCGGGCTGGCGCGCCTGCGCTTCGAGTAGAGCTGTATCCGTTGATCGAATAGTTGTCGCCCGCGCCTGATCCTTTTTGAATTTCAGAACCGGTAGCAATCAAAACCCTAATGAATTTTGACAAATAAAATCGGTAATGGTTTACTTAGGCCATCTAGAAGGAAAGGAGCAAGAGATGGCCAAAACCATTCGAACTTTAACCCTGAGTGACGAGCAAGCCCAGGAACT
>JAEWYL010000113.1 GCA_023395675.1 Chloroflexota bacterium
GAGGTGGCTTCGGTGGTGGGGGTGCGCGTGGGGGTTTCGGTATCCCCGAAACCGAAGGGGGTGACGGTCAGGGTGGGGCTGGTGGTCACGGTTGGGGTCGGCGCGGTCGGGCTGGCGGTGAACGTGCCGGTCGGCTGCGGCGTGACGCTGATGGTGGGGGTGGTGGTCGGGGTCGGGATGAGGCCGCGGTTCGGCGCCAGGCTGGCGGCGATAAATCCCGCGCAGTAGCAGGGGATCGTCGCCAGGGTTACAGCAGCCAGCGTAGTCCGGATTCTGCGCCGGGAAGTGGGGTCTCTGGGCATCATCACGGGAAAATCATATCACCAGGCGGCAGGGCTGGCAAGTCAATGAACGCTCCAGGTGCACGAAAATTGTGTGAAGGAAAGCGCGCGGGCGGCCTTCCGCCAGCGTTTCTGCTTGAGAAAGCCATGAAACCTTCTCCGCCTGCAGGATGCACCTGTGGTAAAACTATGCCAATGAACTGGATCTATTTTTCTCCGCATATTGATGATGCGGCGCTCTCCTGCGGAGGCTTGATCTTTCAACAATCCCAGGCTGGGGAGACCGTGCAGATCTGGACCCTCTGCGCCGGAGACCCGCCGGCGGGCCCGTTGACTCCATTTGCGGAGCTGCTTCACGACCGCTGGAAGCTGGGCCGCGAAGCAGCCGGACAGCGCCGGCTGGAAGACCTGGACTCTTGCGCGCGCCTGTGCGCCTTCCCGCGCCACTTCCCCATGCCCGACTGCATCTACCGCCGCTCCGAGGTAGACGGCGCCCCCCTCTACCCCACGGAAGAAGCCATCTTTGCCCGGCTGCATCCCGAGGAGGAGTCCCAGGTGTCGCTGCTGGCTGCCAGGCTGGCGCTGCAGCTCCCCCCGGAAGTCCAGCTCGTCTCGCCCCTGGCGGTTGGCAACCATGTGGACCACCAGTTCACCCGCCGCGCGCTGGAGCGGCTGGGCCGCCCGCTGTGGTACTATCCCGACTTCCCCTATGCCGAAAAGGAAAGCGGCTTTTTCGACGACCTCTCGCAGGCAGGCTGGCGAAAACAGGAGTTCCCCCTCTCGCCGGCCGCCCTGGAGGCCTGGGGAGACGCCATCGCCGCCCACCGCTCTCAGATGAGCACCTTCTGGGAGGATGAGGCGGGCATGCGCAGCGCCCTGCAGGCCTATTCCGAGACCCAGGGGGGCGTACGCCTCTGGCGCCCGCCGGAAAAGAAGCGCCCGGGCGGAGTCAGGGTCCAAAAATAAGCGCGCCGCCCCTTTCGGGCAGAAAATGGGTGTGAGGCTGCCGGTCTCTCATTCAGAATGATTAGAAATATTGCAAGAACATTCGTTCTACGCTTGCATTTCAAAAAAACCTGTGCTAGAATCATTACGCGGCGACGTCGGAAGCCTGGGCTTCTCGGACGCCGCTATCGTTTTCAAAGGACACCGTTTCACTGGCTGTCTCAATGGAATCTGAAGTGGATGTTCTTTATCTTTAAGTGTAGGGAATCACATGCCACCCTCATTCTTAACCCGACAAGGCTATATCAAGCTGCAGGAAGACCTGGAATATCTGCGCACCGTAAAACGACAGGAGGTTGCCGCGCGCCTGCATGAGGCCATGGAAGGCGGCGAACTGATCGAGGATGCAGAATACGAGGCTGCAAAGAACGAACAGGCCTTTGTCGAAGGGCGCATCCAGGAGCTGGAAATGCTGCTCGCCAATGCCCGCGTCATCGAAGAGACCGGGAAAATGGATGTTATCCAGGTGGGCGCCACGGTGACACTCCGTGAGGGCGATAACGAACCGGAGGTCTACACCATCGTCGGCCCGGCCGAGGCCAACCCTCGCGAAGGGCGCATTTCCAATGAATCTCCCCTGGGCCGCGCCCTGATGGACCACCGGGCAGGGGACCAGGTGCGGGTTGACGCGCCGGGCGGTTCCTTTTACGTCTCGGTGATCAAGGTGGAATAAACCTGGGGTAAGGATTTAAGCCCCGCGCATGCAAGGTCTGCGCGGGGCTTTTGTATTTTCGAGCCGCGCCCTGGCGCCGGGAAGCCGGGCATGGAAACGCTGCCATTATCTTTTATTCCGTATCTATCCGAAAATGGTTTTGTTGTGTTGCGCGGCGGGGCCGCCCATTAAAACAAGAAGGATTATTTCCAGGATAGGTACGAAGAACAGGATCAGGAGATGCAACCGTGACATCCGAATACACCCAACTGGAACAGGTCCGTTTGGAAAAACTCGAGCGGCTGAAGGAGAAGGGGATCGAACCGTATCCGAACCGGGCTGAGCGCACGCACACCAGCCTGGAAGCGGTCCGGGAGTTCGAAGAGAGCGAAGCCAAAGACGGCGCGGCCCCGGTGACCGCCACCCTGGCGGGCCGCCTGCGCTCCATTCGCCCCATGGGAAAGATCACCTTCGCCCATATCGAGGACGGCGACGGGCGGCTGCAGATCTTCCTGCGCGCCAACGATATCGGCCAGGAGCAGCTCGAGCTGTTCAACCGGGAGTTCGACCTGGGCGACTTCATCCAGGCCAGCGGCGAGATGTTCCGCACCCGCACCGGGGAGGCGACCCTGCGCGCCAACCAGGTGCGCCTGCTGGCCAAGTCCATCACCCCGCTGCCGGCGGCCAAAGATGAGCTGGTGGACGGGCAGGTGGTGCGCCATGCGGCCCTGACCGACCCCGAAACCCGCTACCGCCAGCGCTACGCCGACCTGGCCATCAACCCGCAGGTGCGCGAGATTTTCAAGACCCGGGCGGCCCTGATCCGCGCCCTGCGCGACTTTCTGGATGCGCGCGGCTTTATCGAGGTGGAGACCCCCGTCCTGCAGCCCATCTACGGCGGCGCGGCGGCGCGCCCCTTTGTCACCCACCACAACCAGTTGAAGCAGGACCTCTACCTGCGCATCTCCTTCGAGCTGTATCTCAAGCGCCTGCTGGTGGGCGGGCTGGAGCGTGTTTACGAGATCGGGCGGGACTTCCGCAACGAGGGGGTGGACCGCACCCACAACCCGGAATTCACCATGCTGGAGTTCTACATGGCCTACGCCGATTACTACAGCGTGATGGACCTGACCGAAGAGATGGTGACCTACGCCGCAGAACGCGTGACCGGCACCCTGCGCCTGAATTACCAGGGCCGGGAGATTAACCTGGAGCGCCCCTGGAAGCGCATCGAGTTGAACGAGGCGGTGCTGGAGCTGGCGGGGATCAACCTGGAGGACTACCCCACCGCCGAGTCCCTGGCCGGGGCCATGCGCGCCCGGGAGATCCAGTTCGACCCGAAGGCCCCGCGCGGCAAGCTGATTGATAAGCTCCTGAGCGAGTACGTCGAGCCCGCCCTGATCCAGCCCACCTTCCTATATAACTACCCGCGCGACATTTCGCCCCTCGCCAAGAGCCGTCCCGGCAACCCCCAGATCGTGGAGCGCTTCGAGGGATTTGTGGCCGGGTTCGAGATTTGCAACGCCTTCACCGAGCTGAACGATCCCCTCGACCAGGAGGCCCGCTTCCTGGAGATGGGGCGCGAGTACGGCGTGGAGGACGAGGAGCGCCACCCGATGGACGAGGACTACCTGCAGGCGCTGCGCTATGGCATGCCCCCCACCGGAGGCTTCGGCATGGGCATTGACCGCCTGACCATGCTCTTAACCGACAGCCCCAACATCCGTGAGGTGATCCTGTTCCCGCACCTGCGTAAAGAGGAATAACCCCCAAACGGAATTCCTCGAAATGTGTATGCTGCCAAATAGGGGCCGGGCTTCGCCCGGCCCCTATTTTTTCCCGGCAGCTTCTGGCTGCAATTATTCGCCCTCCCCTGTAACTTTTCAGGGCGCGGGCCGTTAACTAGATTAAATACGGTACAATCTGTCTACCTGTACCGTGAAGGGGGAGAGAAAACCAGGGTCCTGGCAGGGCCTGCCCCCGGCTCACCATCCCACACGCTCTCACCTGTTGACCGGGCGGTTCAGAGCAATACCGCCAGCATGGATACGGGCAGAACAGCGCTTCCGCGCTCAGCTCGCCCCTGCCTGACCGTGCTGCTGGCCGGGCGGGCTGCGCTGACCCCGTTTTTCAGGCCGAGAGAGAGTATTCCATGTCTAAAACCATTTTCCGCATCACCGTCTTCTGGGCGGCTCTGGTGCTGGCGTACTCCCAGCCGCTTTCCCCGACGCTTTCCCAGCCGCTTTCCCAGCCGCTTTCCCAGCCGCTCAGCCCGCTGCGCGTCTCAAGCAGCGCGCCGGAGGCTCCGGCAGCCGCCTTCACCCGCCATGACTTCGAAGGGAATAACGTTTACCTGCTGCCCAACGGCAATATCGTCATCGCCCACCCGCATGACGACCCGGGCGGAAAGGAGGACGCCGGCTCGGTGACCCTGCTGGAAGGCGGCAGCCTGCAGGTGATCAGCCGCCTGACCGGCAGCCGCCAGAACGACCAGGTGGGCGGCGACGACTCTGGGGAGGAAACAGTCAGGATCTTGAAAAACGGTGATTTCGTGGTCAGCAGCCTCCTGTGGGACAACGGTTCGGTCCGTGACGCCGGGGCGGTGACTTACTGCAGCGCCGTGACCGGCTGCGGCGGTCCTGTCTCAGCTCAGAACAGCCTGGTGGGGACCTCGAAAAGCGATCGGGTCGGACAGGTCACACCTCTGGAGAGCGGCGGTTACGTGGTGGTGACGAATGGTTGGGATTTCAACGGCATCCAGGATGCAGGCGCGGCCACGTACTGCGCTCCCGGGGACTGCACCGGACCCGTGCGGCCAGAAAACAGCCTGACCGGGAGGCGCGAGCACGACGGATTTATGACCGTCACCCCCCTTAGCGGTGGGGGATACGTCGTCGCGGCTCCCTCCTGGAATAACTGGAGAAATGGATTGGTGCAGGCAGCCGGGGCGGTCACCGCCTGTCCCGCCGCCGGGTGCAGGGGGATGGTCATCTCTGCAGACAACAGCCTGGTGGGGACTACCTACGACGACAGAGTCGGAGCGGTAGGGACGGTCTACGCCCTGGAGAACGGAGGCTACGTGGTCCGCAGCCCGGTGTGGGATCGCGGCAGCACCGTGGACGCCGGAGCGGTGACCGGCTGCCCGGCCACCGGCTGCAAAGGCTCAATAGACAGGACCAACAGCCTGGTAGGCGCCCATGCGCACGACCAGTTGGGAGAGGTGGAATATACCGGTGATGTCAGTGAAACCGGCCTGCTCCTCCTGCCGCAGGGCGGGTACCTGATTCCCAGCCCGTTTTGGGATAACGGCAGCCAGACTGATGCCGGCGCGCTGACTCCCTGCCCCTCCGGGCGGTGTGTGGGGGAGGTCTCAGCGGCAAACAGCCTGGTGGGCGTCTCCGCCGGTGACGGGGTGGGGAAAGAGGTCCAGCTATTACCGGGCGGGGGCTACCTGGCGGCCTCTCCCAACTGGAGCAGCCCTACGGCCCCGGCACTCGGGGCCGTGACGCCCTGCCCTCCGGCGGGCTGCGTGGGTAATATTAACCCGGAGAACAGCCTGACCGGCAGCCAGGCGGAGGACAGCGTGGGGTTCAGAACCCGGGTCTTTGAGAACGGCGATTATGCTGTATTCAGCCTGTTCTGGGACCGTGAAGACCTTATGAATGCAGGCGCCGTCAGCATTTGCAGCGAGAGCAGACCCTGCACAGGGCCTGTTTCAGAGCAGAACAGCCTGGTGGGCAGTTCTACAGAGGATCTCCTTGGAAACAGCCACCTCTTTGCCCTGGAAAGCGGCTACCTGCTCAGCGCAGCCTATTGGCACGATGCCTCTGGCGCCAGCGTAGGCGCGTACAGATTTTGCTCCGGGCCGGAAGACTGCACCGGACCAGTGACTGCGGAGAACAGCCTGGTCAGCTCGCAGCCTGGATTTATGGTGGGCGTTGACACCTGGGCCGCTTCTCTGCCCGGGGGCGGCTTTGCCGTCAGCACCCCGCTCTGGGACCGCGGCGTGCATCAGGCAGCCGGCGCGGTGACCTTCTGCGGCCGTGACGGCTGCGCCGGGCAGGTGATCTCCGAGGCCAACAGCCTCACCGGAAGCAGGGCCGGGGACTATGTTGGAAGCCACTCGCTGACTCCCCTGCCGGATGGCAGCCTGGTGATCTCCAGTTCGTACTGGAATAAAGGCAGCATCAAAATGGCCGGCGCGGTGACTCGCTGCACCCCGGAAACCTGCGCCGGGCAGGTGGTCTCGGAAGCCAACAGCCTCACCGGAGCGGATGTGGAAACCCAGGTCGGCTCTGCCGGGATTACTCTGTTAAATAATGGCGCCTATCTGGTCGGCTCCCCCTTCTGGCCTACCAGCGTTTTCTATACCAACCGCATTCCCAGAGAACTGGGCGCACTGACGTTCTGCCAGTGGGATAGCTGCGCAGGCCAGGAGGTCACGGCAGGCAACAGCCTGGTCGGCAGAATGAACGGGGACCACATAGGCAGTGAGTACGGCGAAATCTATCTCCTGCCCGGAGGCGGCTTTGTGGTGCGCAGCCCCGAATTGGACAACGGAGAGGTCTGGAACGCAGGAGCAGTCACCCCCTGCCCCCCCACCGGCTGCACGGGGGAGATCACAGCCGAGAACAGCGTGCTGGGCAATGCCATCCCAGAGTCAAGCGATGATGAGCTTGAGGAGGCCAATATCCGTTTCTTTTATGATGCGCAGCGCCACCGGCTGTTCATTAAGCAGCCGCTGCAGGACCGGATCGTCATCCTGGACCTGGAGCGGTACGGCTCACAGTCGCCAACCGCCGTCTCCCTGTCCGCTTCCGCCGGCGAGCTGGCTCAAGGCCAGGAGCTGCTCCTCACCGCTTCCGTCACCTCGGACTCCGGCCCGCCCCCCGGGCAGGTGACCTTCTTCGCCGGCTCCACCCGCCTCGGCCGCGCCGCCCTGGACCCTGACGGCCGCGCCCTCTTCTCCACCACCAGCCTCCCCCCCGGCCTCCACTCCCTCACCGCCCGCTACGAAGGCAATTACAACTTCGAGCCCAGCACCTCGGAGCCGGTGAGCGTCAGCGTGCTCCCCGCACAGCCCACCGCCATCACCCTGAGCCTCTCCGACAGCCGGCCCGCCCCCGGCCAACCCCTCACCCTCCGCGCCCAGGTCACCTCCGGCAGCGGCCCGCCATCCGGGGCCGTGGCCTTCTACGACGGGGAGAGCCTGCTCGGGCAGGCGCAGCTGGACGGGAACGGGCAGGCCTC
>JAEWYL010000146.1 GCA_023395675.1 Chloroflexota bacterium
GGCCAAAACGGGGGGGGGCCGGGGGCGGAAACCCCCCCCGCTGCCCCTTTTTTTCGAGAAGCTGCAATTTTTTCCCCTTACCTGCTGGACAAATTCGCGCCGGGGTACTATACTTGTACCCATTCAACCCGTACATCACCGGCGCTTATGACCTCCGAACTCTTAGAAATTATCTCCCTCTCGCTGCAGGTGTCCGGACTGGCCTTGCTGTTCTCCACGCTGATCGGAATTCCGGTCGGCGTTTTCATGGGCCTGGCGAAATTCACCGGGCGGCGCCTGGGTGTGGCTTTGCTCTACACCGGCATGGGCTTTCCGCCGGTGGTGATCGGCCTGTTTGTCTACCTGCTGCTCTCCCGCAGCGGGCCGCTGGGCCAGCTCACCTGGTCCTGGGTCCCCGACCTTTTCACCCCGGGCGCGATGGTGGTCGCGCAGATCATCATCGCCTTTCCCCTGGTGGCCGGCTTCACCATGGCGGCCGTCCTGGGGGTGGACCCGAAGCTGCGCCAACAGGTGATCGCGCTGGGCGCCACCCCGCGCCAGGCGGCTACCACCGTGCTGATGGAAGCGCGGGTGGGGGTGATCGTGGCGGTCATCGCCGGTTTTGGCAGCATCATTTCCGAGGTCGGTGCGGTGATGCTGGTGGGGGGGAATATTGACGGGCGCACGCGGGTGCTGACCACCGCCATCGTCCTGGAAACGCGCAAGGGCAATTTCGATCTCGCCCTGGCGCTGGGCGCGGTGCTGCTCGGGCTGACCTTCCTGGCGAACCTCGCCATGCTGCGCATGCAGGGGAGGGCTTTCGAACAATGAACACCGCCGCCCCCGACCCCATTTACCGCCTGCGCGGGCTCAAGAAAGACTACGATGGCCGGCGCGTGCTGGAGATCAACTCGCTCGATATCCTGCGGGGCGAGATCTTCGCCCTGGTCGGCCCCAGCGGCTCGGGCAAGAGCACCCTGCTGCGCCTGCTGAACTTCCTGGAGACCCCCTCCGCCGGGGAGATCCACTTCCAGGGCAGCGTTTTCAAAGCGGGGGCGGAGATGCCCCTGGAGCAGCGCCGCCGGGTGACCACGGTCTTCCAGCAGCCGCTGCTGCTGGACCGCAGCGTGTGGGACAACGTGGCTTTCGGGCTGCGCCTGCGCGGCGAGCGGAACGGAAAAGAGGCCGTGCAAGCGGCCCTGGAGGATGTGGGCCTGAAGGGCCTGGAACGCCAGCGGGCGCGCACCCTTTCGGGCGGCGAGGCCCAGCGGGTGGCGCTGGCCCGCGCCGTGGTGCTCCGGCCCGCCGTCCTGCTCATGGACGAACCCACCGCCAACCTGGACCCCCACAACGTGGGCATTATCGAGCGCATCGCCCGGCGCCTCAACCGGGAGCAGGGCGCCACCCTGGTGCTGGTGACGCACAACGTCTTCCAGGCGCGCCGGCTGGCGACCCGGGTCGCTTTCCTGCTGGAGGGCAGGATTGTCGAGGTGGCCGAGGCGGAGCGCTTCTTCGAGCAGCCTCAGGATGCGCGCACCGCCGCTTTTGTGCGCGGCGATATGGTGTATTAAAAACCAGAAGAACGAAATCCAACCCTTCCGTCTGTTTCGAATAGGAAAACAAGATGAAAAACAAACTTTTTATGTTCCATCTGTTCATCGTCCTGGCATTCCTCCTGGCAGCCTGCGGGGGGACCCCCGCCACCCAGGCGCCGGCGGAGACCCCCGCCCCGGCCGCAGAGACCGAGGCCCCTGCCCCGCCTGAGACCGAAGCCCCTGCCGAGGAGGAGCCGCAGCGCGAGGCCAGCGCGAAAGTGCTCATCCTGGCGACCACCACCAGCACCGAAGATTCCGGGCTGCTGGACGTCCTGCTCCCGGACTTCGAGAGCGAGTTTGGGGTCGAGGTGGACGTGATCGCGGTCGGCACGGGCCAGGCCCTGCAGCTCGGCCAGGACGGCAACGCGGACGTCCTGCTGGTGCACGCCCGCGCCCGTGAGGATGAGTTCATGGCGGCCGGGCACGGCGTCCGCCGGGACGATGTGATGTACAACGATTTCGTGATCCTCGGGCCTGCCTCCGATCCGGCCGGGATCCGGGGCATGGAGGACGCGGCCGCGGCCTTCCAGCAGATCGCCGAGAGCGAAGCGACCTTTATCTCGCGCGGCGACGAGTCCGGCACGCACTCGAAGGAGCTCTCCGTCTGGAAGGCGGCCGGCGTCGAGCCTGCCGGCGGCTGGTACGTTTCCTCCGGCCAGGGCATGGGCGAGGTGCTGACCATGTCGAACGAACAGCAGGCCTACACCCTGAGCGACCGGGCCACTTACCTGGCGCGCACCCAGGCCGGGCTGGAGCTGGAGGTGCTGGTGGAGGGGGACCCGGTGCTGTTCAACCCGTACGGCGTGATCGTGGTCAACCCGGAGAAGAACCCCGCCATCAATGCCGACTTGGCGGCGCAGTTTGCCGACTGGATCATTTCGGTGCCGGTGCAGGAGAAGATCGCCCAGTTCGGCCTGGAGGAATTCGGCCAGTCCCTGTTCATCCCCGACTCAGCCCCCTGGCGCGAGCAGCAGGGCGGCAGCTAATCGAAGCTTACTCCCCCGGCATTTTCAGGGTGGAGACGAACCGGGTAGGCCGGGCCCACTGCGGGCGCGGTCTACCCGGTTCTTTCTTCCCTCGGAAGCGCCCTTGGAGGCGCTTTTGCACGCACCCCTGGAAGCATCCCAGGAAGCACCCTGCCGCGCCTCAGGCCCGGGATTTACGTTACAATCGGGTGGGATTTACGCCGGTCGGGGAGCGCGCGCTCGCCCGCCGCGCAAACCCTGTACCGAATAATCATTTCCTGGGAGGCAGAACCGATGGGTCTGAAAAAGGATGAATCCGGGCGGCTGCACATCGAGACCGCGCTGATGGCTGAATCGCTGATGGACCGGCGTTTGCTGGAGAGCACCGAGGTCGAGCGCGTATTCCGGCCCCTGCCCCAGCTGAACGTGATCAAGCTCGGCGGGCAGAGCATTATTGACCGGGGCAGGCAGGTGCTGCTGCCTATTCTGGATGAGCTGGTGCAGGCGAAGCAGGCCAGGCAGCTGCTGGTGATGACCGGCGGGGGCACCCGCAGCCGGCACGCCTACGCCATCGCCATGGACCTGGGCATGCCCACCGGCGTGCTGGCGAAGCTGGGGTCCAGCATCAGCGAGCAGAACGCCCTGATGGTCTCCATCCTGCTCGCCCCTTACGGCGGGGTAAAAATCGGTCACGACGACGTGGTCAAGCTGCCCTCATACCTGGCGCTGGGGGCGATCCCGGTGATGCACGCCATGCCCCCCTACGGGCTGTGGGAGGAGGTGCCTGAAAAAGGGCTCATCCCGCCCCACCGCACGGACTTCGGGGCTTTCTTGACGGCGGAGGTGGTGGGCGCCGGGCGCTGTATCCTGGTCAAGGATGAGCCGGGCCTGCTGACCGCAGA
This sequence comes from Chloroflexota bacterium, assembly GCA_023395675.1. Taxonomy (GTDB): domain Bacteria; phylum Chloroflexota; class Anaerolineae; order Anaerolineales; family UBA4823; genus JAEWYL01. The sequence continues at coordinate 3,442 of JAEWYL010000146.1, forward strand.
CCCCAAGAAGGACCCGCAGGCCGAGTTCATCCCGGAGATCGAGGTCGGGGCGCTGGAAGCGCTGGACCTGAACGACCTGCCGGTCGAACGCTCGCTGCTGCAGGCCCTGGCCCAGGCGCGCAGCGTGCACGAAGTGCTGATTATCAACGGGCGCGAGCCGGGCAGCCTGACCCGCGCCCTGAATGGAGAGAACCCTGGCACCCGGATCTACAAAGCCCAAGGCTGAGCCGCGCGCAGGGAAGCCGGGAAGGTTACTCCTGCTCTCCCTGCGCCCCGCCTCTCCGGCGCCGCCCTCCCGGGCGGCCTTCGCCGCGCCCACGTTCCGCGCCGCCGCCCGCGCCCTGCCCGTCGCCCTCGCCGCTCCCCTCTCCACGCGGGAGATAGACGAGCTCAGCCTGCAGGTCGGAGGCGATGGCCTCGGCCTCCGCGCGGCGAACGTGCGTGTGATAGACCTTCAGGTCCACCCCGGAGACGGCGACAATCTCGAAGCGGGGGCGCCCCTCCCCTTTATCCACATGGCGGCGTTCGCGCAGATAGATTTTTGCCATTTTCCCTCCTGGCGGCAGCCCGAGGCTGCCCGGCTTTGTCTATGAGTTTTTCGCACCCCGCACCCGTCCCCGGCAGGACCGGCGGCCGGCGCAGGCTCTGACCATTATAACGAATCTTGAAAGGGTAACCCATGATCGTATTGATAGGCCTGGATGACACCGACAACCTCGAATCGCGCGGCACCGGGCGCCTGGCGCGGGCGCTGGCGGCCGACCTGGGGCGGGATTACGGCGTGCTGGGGGTCACCCGGCACCAGCTCCTGGTGGACCCGCGCGTCCCCTACACCTCGCACAACAGCAGCGCCGCCATCGCCCTGCAGGCGCCGCAGGGAACCAGCCTGCGTGATCTTTTTGAGCGCGTCAAAGGGCTGATGCTGGCGGATTTCCAGGCCGGCAGCGACCCCGGGCTGTGCCTCGCCGCCCACGACTCCGGCGAACTGCCGCCCACCGGCAGGCTGGCCTGCATCCCGGACGAGGTGGTGGCCTTCGGGCGCCGCGCCCAGAGCGACCTGGTGGCGCAGGCGGAGGCGCGCGCCCTGGCCGCTCGCTTCGGGCTGCTGCTGGAGGGGCTGGGGGGCAGCCAGGACGGCGTAATCGGCGCGCTGGCTGCGGTGGGGCTCGCCGCGGGGGGCCAGGACGGGCGCTACCTGCTGCTGGGCCGCATCCGGGAGCTGTCGGGCCTGCAGCCGGTGGCCGCGGTGCTGGAGACCGGCATCACCGCCGTGAGCACCCTGGACGGGGCGCCGGTGGAGAAGGGGCTGGTCCTCTCGGATAAGCTGCGCCCGGCGCGCCGGGACGGGCGGCCCGTGCAGTACGTGGCCTGGGAAGAAGACCATTGGGCGCCGCTCAAGCTGAATTGAAACGCGTGGGAGGTTAGCGCCCGGTCTGAAGGGGGCCCGCGCTGCCGCACAACCTCCCTAAATGCCTGGGACGCAGCCAGAAGAACAGTTAGAATAGTGGGGTGAGGAACTGTCTGGCTCTGATGGGGGTTTTGTTTCTGGCGCTGCTCGTGCTGGGGGCGGTGCTGCTTTACACCGCGGACCCCGAGCAGCTCCAGGCGCTGCTGGAGGAGGAGGGCGCGGTCCAGGTGGAGATCACCCCGGCCGGCACGCCCGAGATCCAGAATCTGGAGACGCCCACCCTGGTCCCCTCGCCCCTACCCCCGCCCGCCGCCGCCGCATACCGGGCGCGCGTGCTGATCCGCGCCCGGCACTTTGCGGCTGCGCTGGAGACTTTCATGGGGGCCAACACCCGCCTGCAGGCCGACCCGGCCCTGATCAACAACCCGGAATGGCGCAGCGAGGTGCAGGCCGCCCTGGACGAGCTGGTGCTGGCCGCCCGCAGCCTGAGCGCCTTCCCCGCCGTCCCTCCCGAATACGCCTCCATCGCCGCCTGGCTGGAGCAGGTCGGGCCGGAGGCGGAGAGCCTGAGGGAGGTCTATCTCCAGGGGGTGCAGAGCGGCGATGCGGCCCTCCTGGCCCGGGCCGGGGAAAGCCTGAACCGCATCACCGAGGTCATGCGCCTGGCCCAGGTCGAGATGGCCGCCGCGGGCTGGCAGCCCTGAATCACCCGGTTCGCAGCAGATAATCGAACGCGCTCAGCGCAGCCTTCACGCCCTCGCCCACCGCCACGGGGATCTGTTCGGCGTACAGGTTCGTCACGTCCCCGGCTGCGAACAGGCCGGGCCAGCTGGTGCGCGCCATGGCGTCCACGCGGATGCGCCCGGCGGAGTCGAGCTGCGCCAGCGCGCCTGCCAGGCCCGAGTTCGGCGTCAGGCCGCGCTCCACAAAAATGCCGTCCACCTCCAGCCGCTGGCGCTCGCCCTGCGCGTTCTTCACCACCAGGCAGCGGGCATAGCCCTGCCCGTCCCCCTGGATCTCGACCGGGGTGAAACCCTCCAGGACCCGGACATTGGGGGCGAGGCGCAGCTTTTTGCCCAGGGGCAGGTGCAGCATCTCGCCCTGGCTGCAGACCAGGTAAACCCTGCCGGTGAGGGCGCTCAATTCGGCTGCGGCGCGCACGGCCAGCTCGCCCTCCCCGACCACCGCCGAGGTGCGGCCCGAGAAGAATGCGGCGTGGCTCAGGGCCGAGTAGCTCAGCGCGCGCAGGCGGTGCTCGCGCTCCCCGGGGACGTCCAGCGGCAGGTGCCGCGTCCCGGTTGCCACGACCACCGCGCGCCCCTCCCAGCGCCGGGCGGGCCTGCCCTCGGCAAAGACGACGAAAGTCCCGTCCTCCGCCTCGACCTGCTCGACCAGCGCCTGTTCGTAGGGGAGGCCCGAGGCCTCGAACTCGCGGCGCAGCCCGCTCGAAAGCTCCAGGCCGCGCACCACCCCGTTCCAGGCGGGGTCCGCCTCGTCTACCCAGGGGAGCGCCAGGCGCTGGTTTGTCCTGCCGCCCAGGTCCGGCGAGACCAGCAGCACCTGCAGATGCTTCCGGGCGGCGTACAGGGCAGCGGCCAGCCCGGCAGGGCCGCCGCCGGCGACGATCAGATCGTACATCAGGGGCCTCCTTTCCTACCATAAAAAAAGCGCGCTCAGGGAAATTGCGAACGGCATTTTCCCTGAGCGCGCTCAATGCTGATGAGCCGGCCCGCATACCGGTAAACCGGAGCCTGTATATTGGCTGCCGGCTGCGGCCCGCAGGTCAGCCTGCAGGCCGCAGCTCGCGTGCGGTTAAAGGTGCAGGTTCTGTGCGGCCACGAAGGACAGACCGCTGCGGGTCAGCGCTTCGGCTGTGCGGTTGGAAGCCTCCACCTTGTCCATGAAGTTCTGGCAGAGGGCGTCCCAGTCGCCCGAGGCGATCACCTCCTGCTTCTCCCGGAAATAGTCCAGGATGTCGGAGGGGTGGGCGCGCCCCTGTTCCACCTCGGGGTCGCCGCCCTCGTGCTTGGCGGAGATGTTCGCCACCCGGCTGGCGATATCCACCAGCTCGTCACGGCGCAGGTAGGGCTGGCGCACGATGCTCTTCCAGGTCTCGGTGATATGGTGCTCGAAGCGCACCACCTCCTCGAAGCCGAGCTGCTTGCGGAACTGGGCGGTGATCTCCATGGTCTCGTTGTTGATGGCGTTGCTCCAGTTGAAGCCGATGAGCGGGGAGCTGCCGTCGTCGCGCGAGAAAAGCTTGGCGCCGATGAGGGTCCACAGGGCCCCATAAGGGTTGTCGTTCCCGACAAAAACGGAAATTTTGAATTCGTTTGCGATTCCGATTTTGTGGGCCAGGTAGCCAACCAGGATCGTGCCCGGGTTGATGTTGAGCACCTGGCGCACGCCGTAATGGGTGTAGAAGTACAGGTACTCATCCAGCCATTTGAGGGGGTAGTGGTTGGGCTGCCCGATCCCGCCGAAATAGCCGGTGATGGTCTCCGGCCCGTTCAGGTGGATGTTGGAGCCGTCGGTGCCCTTGGTGTCGAGGGTGTCCACGAAGCTGGCGCCGATGATCTCCATGGCGGCGATGAAGGCGGGCAGGTCGCCGTCGGCCTCCTGCTCCTTCATTTTGCGCACTTTAATGAAGCGCCCGGGCATCAGCGAGCGCTCGACGATGGCCCGTTCGGCGGCGGTCCGCACCCAGGGGAAGTACTGGGCCGCGCTCACCTCCAGGGTGACGGCGAATTCGTCTTTGAAGCGGGCGCCGTCCGCCGCGGGGCCCAGCAGTTTGCGCCGGTAATCGGCGACGGAGATAAACGCCCCGCGGTCGCGCTGCAGCTGCAGCCACTCCAGGTCTTTTAAATACTGCGGGCAGACCTCCCGCACTTTTTGCAGCAGGTTGGGCAGGCGGCGGGCCTCCTCCGCTTTGCGGTTAATCTCCTCCGGGGTGCCGTACTTCTCCACCACGGCGAGAAAATCGTTCACCACCCGGGTGTCGGGGTTCAGCAGGACTGCGTTGATCTCGTCGAGGCGCTCGTAAGGAATCTTCAACAACTGGCGCAGGTTCTCGTTCATCCCGGTCTCCTATTCCAAAAGGCCCTTCAATTCCTCGAACTCATCGTCCTTCATGGTGAACCAGTTATCGGGCTGCGGGAAGGTTTTGTTGTTGACCTCCTCCACGTACTGTTTGAGCCCGTTGAGGATCACCTCGCCCGCGTTCCCGAAGACCTTCGCCATGCGGGGCTTGAAGCGGGGGTAAAGGCCAAACATATCGTGGTAGATCAGGAGCTGCCCGTGGGCGTGCGGGCCGGACCCCAGGCTCATGATGAAGCAGTTGCGGGCGCGCTCGGTGATGAGGGCGCACAGGCGGTCGGGGACCATCTCCAGCAGGATGCTGAAAGCCCCGGCCTCTTCCAGGAGCTTGGCGTCCTCCAGGATCTTCTTCGCCTGCAGCGAAGATTTGCCCTGCACCCGGTAGCCGCCCAGGGCGCTGGCGCTCTGCGGGGTGAGGCCCAAGTGGCCCATGCAGGGGATGCCGGCGCTGACGATCCCGTGGATGCGGTCGGCCATCTCGGCCCCGCCCTCCAGTTTGACCGCGTCGCAGCCGGCCTCCGCCATGAAGCGCCCGGCGTTGCGGATGGCGGTCTCGACGCTCGGCTGGTAGCTCATATAGGGCATATCGCCCACCAGGAAGACGTTGGGCGCCCCGCGGCGCACCGCCTGGGTGTGGCGGATCATATCTTCCATGGTGACCGGCAGGGTGCTTTCGTAGCCGAGCATGGTCATGCCCAGGCTGTCGCCCACCAGAATCATATCGAGCCCGGCCTGCTCCTGCAGGTAGGCCGTGGGGTAATCGTAGCAGGTGAGCCAGGTAATCGGCTGGCAGTTTTCAACCTTCTTCCACAATACGGGCAGAGTCACTTTTTTGCGTTCGCTAGACATAGAGCCTCCCTCGGGTGTGAATGAATAGCCGCTGTCATCTGTCCAATTTCCTGCCAGGGATGAGATGGGGTGGGCAGGCCGCCGGGAAAAAAGCAAAATGCCCCCAGGGAAGGGGGCATTTTGCACTTTAACCACTTACATTGTTCACGCTAAGCCTTGACGATGCACTCGACCGGGCAGCAGTCCACGCAGGCGGGGGAGGGGTTGTGGCCCTCGCACTCCACGCACAGGCTGGCGTCGATCACGTAGATCGTGTCGCCTTCGCTGATGGCCTCCACCGGGCACTCGGGCTCGCAGGCGCCGCAGGAGATGCAGTCGTCCAAAATCTTCATTGCCATGGTTAGAGTCTCCTAAGATATTGAGTTGTGCGGATTATCATGGAAACCGGGCATTTCCCGGGCTCCCAGGTTGATAAATCCCGAAAATGATCTTTCCGAAAGCAAAGTGAGCGCGGCGGGAAGGCCGCCTTCAATCTACTTTACGTTCTGGATCGATATTAAATTACTATAGCGGGGGGTGGAAGTCAAATGACAAATATCACAGGGATTCTGCTGTTTCGTCACAAGTTGGAAGCTCAGCTTCCGGCCCGGTTGCGGTTCAGCCAGACCCCGAAGAGGATGACCAGCACCACCAGCAGGCCGAAAGCGACCATCAGCTGGGTGGTGCCGGGGTCCTGGGGCGGCGGGATGGTGGGGGGCGTGCTGGTGGGGCCAGGGGTGCGCGGGGGCCGGCGCTGGGAGGCGGGGGTTTCGCTGGGGAGGGGAGTGGGGTTCGGGGTCGGGTTGAAGGTGGGGGTCGGCTCCTGGGCGGCGATGTGCGTGTAGCTGAACGAGCGCGCAGCGGTGGGGGCGCTGCGGGGCAGAGATCCGGGGCTGCGGTGCGTATAGCTGTTGAAGAGCGCCGGACGCGGCCCGCCCGGAGCGCGCGCCCCCACCGCTGCGGCCCGGGCCGCGCCTGCATGGGCCAGCAGGGGCAGGACCAGCAGCAGCGCCGTGAAGCGCCGGATGGCATGGAAATGGGTCAGAAAGGCTGGCATGGAACCCCGGAAGCGGATTGGGGCTGGGCGCGCGCGGCGCTCAGCCGGCCTGCAGAATGTGGGTGATGACGGTGGCGCCGCTGCCGCCGATATTCTGGGCCATCCCGATGCGGGCGCCTTCAACCTGGGTTGGGCCGGCCTCGCAGCGCAGCTGCTGCACCACTTCGACGATCTGGTAGATGCCGGTGGCCCCCACCGGGTGGCCGCGCGCCTTTAACCCTCCCCGGGTGGCGATGGGGATGCGCCCGCGCGGGCCGATCTGGCCCTCCAGGCCCAGGCGCGGCCCCTGCCCGCGCTCCGCAAAGCCGCAGGCCTCCAGGGAAAGGGCCGCCATGATCGAGAAGGCGTCGTGCAGCTCGAACAGGTCAATTTCCTGCGGCCCGACCCGCGCCTGGGCGTAGGCCTTGCGGACCGATTTTTCGGCCGCGCTGAGCCAGAGCGGGTCGCGCCGGTCGTGCACCGCCACGGTGTCGGTGGCCGAGGCCGAGCCCAAGATGCGGATGAGCGGGCGCAGCCGCCCATTTTGCGTGACCTGCTCCGCTGGGACGATCACCAGCGCCGCCGCCCCGTCTCCGATGGGCGAGGCGTCCAGCAGGTTGATCGGGTCGGCGATCATGCGCGCCCGGGCGTAATCCTTCTCGGTGACCGGCTCCTGCAGGCGGGCGAAAGGGTTGTGGCAGGCGTTGGCGTGGGCGTTGATCGTGAAGGGGGCGAAATCGGTGTGCTTCCAGCCGTACTCGTGCAGGTAGCGCTGCATGATCAGGGCGTTGATGGCCACGAATGAGAGCCCCTGGGCCGCCTCGTAGTCCGCGTCGGCCGCGCTGGCCAGGGCGGCGGTGGTCTCCACGCCTTTCGACTCGGTCATCTTCTCCACGCCCACCACCACCGCGCAGTCCATCTCGCCGGAGGCCACCGCCATCAGCCCCAGGCGCAGGGCGGCGGCCCCGGAGCCGCAGGCCGCCTCCACTTTGAAGGCCTCCGCCTCGCGCAGGCCCACCCAATCGGCCACCAGAGCGCCCAGGTTCTCCTGCGCGCTGAGCTGTCCGGAGAGCATGTTCCCCACAAACAGCCCGTCGGCGGTCTCACGCCCGGAATCCAGCATGGCGGCGAAGACCGCCTCTCCGGCGATCTCCTTGAGTGATTTTTCCCAACTTTCGTCCACCGGGGTCTGCCCGGCGCCAATAATAGCTACTTCTCGCATGGCGTTATCTTTTTTCCAGGACTATTCCCAAAGATGGGCGAGTGGTTTTGGTTCCAGACGGCGAAGCCGTGGGAACGCAACCCCTGGCCGGTTTTTGAGAGATCTGCTTTCTGGTATGAGGTTCCCGCCCGGGGCGGCTGGACCGCCTCGGCCGGTCTGACCCTCTCATTGTACCGTACCGGCCTGTAAAAAACTATCAGAATTGGTTTCGCGGGGAGAGGCGATAAAAAATGCCCCAGAATTTCCGGTTTGAAGTTGAGAAGGGCGCCGGAGGCGTCTTTCTCAAGCTCAACCTCATTTTTCGAATAGACTTGCGGGCGCCTGGAGGGTAAAAATGGTGATCTCCGGCCGGCAGTTCCAGCGCAGGGCCAGCTCGGCGGTGCCCAGGCCGCGGTTGGTGTACAGGTGCATATCCCGCACCCGGTACAGCCCGGCAGGATACTTGCGCCCCAGGTGGGGCAGGAAGGGCGGGCCGATGAAGGGCAGGCGGATCTGACCCCCGTGGCTGTGGCCCGAGAGCTGCAGCTCGAAACGCCCGGTGGCGGCGCTGGTATCTGCGAAATCTGGCTCGTGCGCCAGCAGCAGCGCCGCCTGCTCCTGTGGAAGCTGTTCCAGGACGAGGTCCAGCCGGTCCAGGCCGTCGTAATGGCAGTCCACGCCCGCCACCCACAGGCAGGCGCCGTCCCGCTCCACACCCATGGCCCGGTTGCTCAACACCTGTACCCCCGCCTGGCGCAGGATCTCGCGCACCGCGCCTGCACCGGTCCAGTGGTCGTGGTTGCCGAGCACCGCCACGGTTCCGTCCCTGGGCTTCAGCCGGCTGAGGGCCTGCACCAGCTCCCCGGCGAAGCGCTCGGGGCAGTAGGTGACGAAATCCCCGGTGATCGCCACCAGGTCCGGCTCCTGGCGGTTCACCAGCTCCACCGCTTCCAGGAGCTGGTCGCCGGTGAGCCAGGTGCCGATATGGAAATCACTGATCTGGGCCACCCGGTAGCCGTGGAATTCCGGCGCCAGGCGCGGCAGAGTCAGGGTCAGGCGCTCGACGTCCACCCAGTCCCGCCCTTTCGGGTTCAGAATGGTCTTGCTCAGGCGCACCGCCAGACCGCCGATGGGGGAAACCAGCAGCAGCCGCAGAAAATCCTGCAGCAGGCGGACCGGCACGTTCGGCTCCCGGTGCTTCGGAGAGGGGCGGTTTGCTGCGCTGCTCAATGGCCCAGCTCTTCCAGTTCTTTGGCGAGGAATTTCTCATCGGGCCGGGCAGCCCAGGTGTAGATCACGCAGGTGCCGGCGAGGCGGTCGTGAAAACCCTGGCGCCGGTCGTCAATCAGGATCCAGAAAAACCCGGCGCCCAGCGGCAGGGCCGAGAGCATGTAGCCCGTGTAGCGCAGCAAGGCGCGGAAAAAGCTTAGCTTTCGCCCGTCGCAGCCCACCACGCGCACGCCCAGCAGGGCTTTGCCCGGGGTCTGCCCGATGAGCAGCCAGAAAAAGACGTGATAGCTCAGGATGAAAAGGAAGGTGACGATCCCGGTGGTCACCGGGCTGGTCAGCAGGCGGGTGAGGCTCTGAAACCAGGCGTAGCTCTCGAAGGAGATGCCCAGGAAGGAGCTCACCCGCAGGACCGTGGTGGTGACGGAGATGAACCAGGTGAGGGCGGCGAAGGTCAGGCTGGTGATGACGATATCGATCAGCAGCGCCAGCGCCCGGCTGATAAACCCGGCGTAGTGTCCCAGTAGCGTATCGTTCTGCATGGCTCAGTGCGTCTCGTCCTGCGAGCGGGGGGGCGCGGCCCGGGCGATCACCTCCGGCGGGGGCGCGGGGAGCTCCCGCCGCGGGAAGCGCCGCAGCAGCGAGCGCGCCAGGCCCTCCAGGAAGGTATCGGCGCTCACAGTGCGCTCGCGCACCTCTTCGATGACTTCATTCGCCAGCCCGCTGCTCTGCATCTGTACCAGATCTTTGACCTCGGGGTTGTGGGTCAGGTACTCGATATATTCGTCCACCGTCTTATCGAAAGCGACCTTCGCCAGCAGGCGGCTGTGAGCCTCTTCCCGGCGCCCCAGGGCGATCCAGCGCTGCGCTTCACGCTCCCCCAGGGCCGCCAGACTCTCGAAACGCCGGCGGAAAGGGGCGGCCAGCCGGCTGCCTCTGAGGAGGTCCAGCGACCAGTTCAGGGGCCGGGCCGCGGCGCGCAGCAGCCGCCCGGCGCGCCAGCCGGGGCCGGCGGCGTGATATGCGCCGTGCACCAGGGCAGCTTCCTTCTCGAACAGCCAGCCGGTGATGGCGTAGCGCAAGCGGTCCAGGCGGGTCTCCTGCGTTTCATCCAGGTCCGGGCCGGGGTTTGCCGGGGAAGCGCCTCCGGCCTGCAGGCGCGCCGTCTCCGCCTCCCACACCTGCAGCAGGCGCAGCAGCTCCTCCAGCCCCACCTCGGCCCCGCCCACGAGCAGGCGGGTCAGCGAGCGCAGGTGGAGGGCCAGGGCCTCCCCGCCGGCCTCGGGGGCGGCTTCAGCGGTTTGATCCAGCGGGTTGGTATGCAGGTCATTCACAGCAGGGGTAATTATAACAGTTCCCGCAGCGGCGCCCTCCCGGTGCGAGCGAACCGGTGCGAGGCGCTTTCCCTGCAGGCTCGCGTTTGGGCAGGCTGAGAACGCCTGTGGGGAGTGGACCCGCGCAGGCGGGGGAGCGCCTTGCACCTTGAACCGGCGTGCGGCGGCAGGTGCAAGGCACGCC
>JAEWYL010000165.1 GCA_023395675.1 Chloroflexota bacterium
CTTCCCCGCCAGGTAGCGCGCCAGCTCGTGGTGGCGGGTGCCCCCGGGTTCATCCAGCGCAGCAAAAGCCTGGTGGATCAGGAGGATGTGCACGGCAGCCTCCATTCGCTCACCAGCCGCAGGGGCAAGCCCCCGCGGATCTCGGCGCTCAACGACAGCGCCGGGAGGCGCAGCCCGTATGTGGGCGAGACCCAGCCTGCGATTGGGGAAACCGCACCGCTTCCAGCCAGCCGCTCGCCGGCGCGATCCAGCTGGAAAACCAGCGCGCTGTCTGAGAAGGCGCGAGAAGTTCCCTGATTCGTAGAAATCTGTAGCTCAACCCGGCCCTGGCCGGTATCCAGCCACAGGGTTAACCGCTCTTCCTCGCTCGCCAGCTCCCAGTCCAGGTCCGGCAGCAGCCAGTGCACCCGCGCCGAATGCGCTGTTCCCGTCACCTTTTCTCCTGGCCGCGGCGGCAGGACCCTATCCTCCACCAGCCAGCGACCGTCCTGAAAGGCGGTCACCGTCCTGCTGTGAAGAACGCCCAGGTCCCGGTAGCCGGTGTGCACGGCATCCAGGCGCTCCCAGCTCCCATCCGTCGCCCGCTCGAAGCCGGTCGCCCGGGCCTGGGCCCAGTGAAGCCAGAGGAAGCGGCCCGCCCGCTGCATCTGGTCTTTCCCATCCAGCATGAGGGTGTTGTGCACGGCAGTGCCGGCCAGGGCATTGTCCCAGGGCGGGGCCCCGTTATAAAGATAGGTACCGGCATCCTGCGCCAGGTTCAACCCGCGCCACCACAGGTCCAGGTGGAGCTGGTCGGCGTGTCCCGGGCGAGAGCTGAACTGCTCTGCCCGCAGATAAGCCCAGGAGTCCCGGCCATTCAGAATATGAGGGGAAGGGCGCTCCCCCCTGCCAGCATCCAGACCGGGATTGGGCTCTGCGTGAGGGGCAGTCCCCTCCCCCTCCGTCCGGGGCGCTATCCCGAACCACAGGCTCATTTCATCCCACAGGCCCGGCCCGCAGGCCGGAACGCCGAGAAATGCCAGGCTGCAAGCCTGCAAGACCGGCCGGTAGTCTTCAAAGGGCAGGCTGCTGAAGGGGAAAATATACGCGCCGTCGTTCGGCCCCAGGTTTGGCACCCGCCCGGTGACCGGATCGAGCAGCGCCAGCAGCCAGCGGGTCGCTGCCGCCAGTCGCCGGCGAGTCAGATCGGGAAATTCTCTGCCTTCTGTTTCAGCCAGGGAGTGCGCCCACAGAGCTGTTTGGAGCATCAGGCGCTGGTAATTGGCGCTGTGTTGAGCGTAAGTGCCGCCGGGTGCGATCTGCGCCTGCAGTCCCTGGTTGAGCCAGCGCCAGCCCAGCGCTCTCCAATGCCCTGCACACGGGTGAGCGGGCAGGGCCAGCCCGGCGGTGTACAGGCCCGCGGCTTCGGTGAGCAGGTGGTTGTTGTGCTGCGAGCGGGCGTAAACCAGGGTCGGCGGGATGCGGGCGGCATGAAACGCAACCGCTTCGGACAGCAGGGCCATGCGCTCGGGAGTGGAGCAGGGGGAGGTTGCGAATACCTGCGCCGCCCAGACCAGGGCCATCAGGCGCAGGGCGGCCTCCTGGCCCGAACGCCAGCGCGGCCCGAGGTAGGGCGGGTTGGCGTCCAGGAATGTCTCGCAATAGCTCCAGAAGGCTTGCGCTAAGCGTTCATCCCGGCTGAGATGGTAGGCGCGGCCCAGGGTGAAGGCCCAGCCAAAACGCCCCGGCTCCCAGACGAACTTGATATCCCTCGCTTCCGGCGCTTCCGGCTCGCCAGCATCCCCGGTACGTTCTTCGCGGCGGGGCTCCGCTCTCTGCTCGTATACCGTCCAGTGCTCCAGCAGGCCTTCATCCGGCTTCAGGCGCAGCGGGACGGCCGGGCCGCCGAACTGGCGGAACTTTCCGGAGACGATCTCGTTCGCTTCGGCCAGCAGGGCGTCAGCTTTCTCTTCAAGCAGGCGGGCGAGGGCGTCCCGGGAGGGGAACTGGAAGAGATCCAGGCGTAAAGCCGGCGGGTGCGTCCCAGGCGAGGAGGCTTCCGGCGGGGGGGTAATTCGGCGGTAGTGACCGCTGCGCAGGCCGAACCGGTACAGAGCGTACAGGCCGAGCTGTGAAGGGCCCAGTTCGCGCAGAGCCTGGATGAGGGTCCGGATGGCGGGCACGCTGCGCTTGCCTAACCGGCCTCTCCCGGCCTCTCCACTGCGCCAGCGATGGAGACCTCGGCCCTGGAACGCAGAGAGCGGACGGCGGCAAAGGCCGCCCGGTGGACGCCGAAGATCTGGTCATAGGGAATGGGCGGTGGGCCGCCGGCGCGAACGGCGGCGGAGAAAGCCTCCCACTCCGCCCGGTGGCCTTTATCCTGGCGCAGGCGTGAGCGCAGCACCTCTCTGCGCCCGTCGCGAACGAGCTCCAGGGTGCGAAAATCATCCAGGGCCGCCGCCCGCCCGGAGCAGAAGACCTCCACCCGCTCCTTCGGGAAGCTCTTGTCGCCGTTCGCCAGGTAGGTGACCGTCCCGACCGAACCGTCGGGAAAGGTGAACGTCATGACCACGTTATCCTCCCGGTAGCGGCCGAGGTCCGGGAGGGCGCGGGCGGTGACCGCCACCGGTGCAGCGCCGGTCAGAAAAGCCAGGAAGTCAATAAAATGGCAGCCCTCTCCAATGATGCGCCCTCCCCCCTGGAGCGGATCGTGCAGCCAGTGAGAAGCCGGGATCAGGCCGGCGTTCACGCGGTAATGAGCGGCGAGCGGTTCCTGCCGCCCTTCCAGAAACCCGGCCAGCCGCTGCGCAAGGGGAGCAAAGCGCCGGTTAAAACCCAGCATCAACAGCGGGCGAGGCTCCGCCAGCGCTGTGGAATCCCCGGAACTCCCGGCCAGGGCCTGCGCGACCTCTTCCAGCTCGTCCTCCCGGATCACAAGCGGTTTTTCGCAAAATACGTGCTTGCCGGCTGAGAGCGCCGCCGCAACCTGGCGCGCGTGCAAGTGGTGGCGCGTGAGAACGGCGATGGTATTGATTTCCGGGTCCGCCAGCAGCTCTGCTTCGTCACTGCCGGTCCGGCGGAACTCAAACCGCTCTCCGGCGTTATGGGCGCTCAGACCGGAGGCCGAGGCGATAGCGACTAGCTCAACTTGCGGCACTTTCTTGACCGCGGGCAGGAGCACCGCTGCGGCAAAATTTCCCGCCCCAAGCACCCCGAGCTTTACGCCTTCCGGATCTGACCGAAAAGTCTGGGGAACAACCTGGCCCATCAGCCGGGCTGTTTCCGCCGAGCGGGCCGGTTTACCGGAGGGGGCACCCGCCTCCACCCGGTCCGGGAACTCGACCGGCGAAACATCTCCATCCGTCTGCGGCAGATCCGGGACCGCCTCTGGAGCGTCATCTCGCTCCATCTGCCTGGCGGGCCCCTGCGGGTAAGTCAGGAGCACCCCCAGGAACGGCTCTTTGCGTTTGCCGGTGATCAGCTCGTAAGCCTCCGGGGCCTGCTGAATCGGGAACCGGTGGGTGATAAGGGGGCGCACGTCCAGGCGACCGGCAGCCAGCAGGTCCACGAAGGCCTCCAGGTTGCGGCCCTCTGTCCAGCGCACGTACCCGATGGGATAATCCTGGCCCGCCTCCTCGTA
>JAEWYL010000181.1 GCA_023395675.1 Chloroflexota bacterium
GAGGCCTATATGAAGAAATACCGCGGCCTGGCCTCGCGCTTTATTGACAACTTCAAGAAGTTCGAGAACCAGGCCCCCGCGGAAGTGCGGGCGGCGGGACCGAAAATTTAGAGCTGAGCAAGCTCAAACGGAATCAAAAAGCTCCGGCGCAGCCCGCCGGAGCTTTTTGATTCCGCTCTGGGCAGCCCTTCAGACCGCCCCGGTGCTACCCGCCGCGCCGGCCCGGCGCAGCAGGTAGCTGGAGAGGAACCCGCCTGCCAGCCGCAGCCGGCTCAAACGTCCTGTGCTCACCGGCTCGGTCTCCCCGTTCTCCAGGGCCTGCCTCAGACCAGCCGCGCCGCGCCCGGGGAAGACCGTCGCCCCGGTGCCAATCATCCATAACAGGTGGGCGTCGCTGCAGCCCACCTGGGTAATCTGGAACACGTCCGCCATGGCGCGGGCCGCCCAGCCGGACGCCTGGTCCAACTGCCCGGTGTTGGTGGTCTCGATCCCCACCAGTACCTCCCGCCCCTCGGGATGCTGCATCACCCGGTACACCGAGGGGAGCGACAGGCTGTGGGTGCCGCGCGCCCCCGGATGGGCGGCGATGCACAGCCCTCCCTGCTCGCCCACGCGCCGCACGGTTTTGAGCAGCGGCAGCCCCGCAGGCACCGGCCGGCGGATAAACAGGGCCAGCAGGTGGCCCTCCGCGGTGGTGATCTCGCAGCCCGGGATCACCTCGATCCCGTAAGCGGGAGCCAGCTGCTCCGCCTCCAGGGCGCCTTCCAGGTTGTCGTGGTCTGTGATGGCGATGACGTCCAGCTCTGTCTGCTCTGCGGCATACTTTAACACAGCCGGGACCGAGCAGGTCCCATCGTGGCTGTAGAGGGTGTGAATATGCAAATCGGCTAAACCCATGCGCTTTTTCTCATAATATTACAGTATATATTCAATTGGTAATCGCAGACGTTATCTTACCAGCTTCCGGCCGAAAAAAACTGAAAAAAGAGTAAGGCAGTTCCGGGCATGGATCTTAGGTCCGGTGCTAACCGGCCGTGCTGCGCGGAGGCCGCTCGGAAGCCACGCTTGGATGCCCAAAACCCTTACGGCAGGTCTATGCCGGCCTACCTGCACGAAAAATCCTTTCCATCCCGTGCTTGCGATGCTTTATAATGGCTCCTCAGCCCAACAGAACGGAGGAGAAGCTCGATGCTTGAGGAAATCCACAACACGCCCGCGGCGAAAACCGTCGCCCACGAGTTCGAGCACGCCGGAAAGACCTACCAGGACCCCTACGCCTGGCTGCAGGATAAAGAAGACCCGCAGGTGATCGCCTACCTGGAGGCCGAAAACGCCTATGCCCGGAGCATGCTGCGCCATACCGAGGGCCTGCAGGAGCGCCTGTTTCAGGAACTGCGCGGGCGCATCCAGGAGGACGACAGCACCGTCCCCGAACGGTGGGGGGAATACTACTATTACTCCCGCTTCGAGCCCGGGCGGCAGTACCGCCTGTTCTGCCGCAAGCACGGATCGCTGGATGCGCCGGAGGAGATCCTTCTGGACGAAAACGTCCTGGCGGAGGGGCGGCAGTATACCCGGGTCTTCTCATTCGAGCCCAGCCCGGATAACCGCTACCTGGCCTACTCGGTAGACGACACCGGCGCCTGGGTTTTCACCCTCTACGTCAAGGACCTGCAGAGCGGTGAACTGGTCGCCGGCCCAATCCCGGAAACCGCCTGGACCACAGCCTGGACCAGCGACAACCGCACGCTGTTCTACACCCGCTTCGATGCCGCCCACCGGCCCGACCGGCTCTTTCGCCTGAAGCTGGGCGTCCCCGGCGAGGGTGAGCTCGTATACCGGGAGCCGGACGACGCCTTCCCCATCTATATCCGCCGCACCCGCAGCGGCGAATACCTGCTGCTCACCTGCGAGAGCGCCACGACCAGCGAGGTCCATTATCTCCCCGCCGCCGGCCCCGAGGGAGAGTTCCGCCTGCTGCGCCCCCGCCGTCCCTGGGTGCGCTATTACGCCGAGCACCAGGGCCAGCGCTTCCTGATCTGGACGGACGAAGAGGCGGAGAATTTCAAGCTCCTGGAGGCGCCGGTCGAGTCGCCCGGCGCGGAAAACTGGAGGATCCTCATCCCCCACCGCCCCGATACCCTGCTCAGTTCCGTGCAGGCCTTTGCCGGCCAGCTGGTGCTCTACGAACGGCGGGACGGGCTGCAGCAGATCCGCCTCTCAGCCCCGGACGCGCTGAGCGAAGTGCGCTACGTGACCTTCCCCGACCCGATTTATACTTTCTCGCCGGCAGCAAACCCGGAATATGACACGGACCGGCTGCGCATCCACTACAGCTCGCTCGTCACCCCGGAATCCACGTTTGATATTCACCTCGACAGCCTCGAGTGGGAGGTGAAGAAGCGCCAGCAGATCCCCAGCGGCTACGATCCGTCTGATTATGTTTCCGAGCGACTTTTCGCTGACGCTCCGGACGGTGCCCGCGTCCCGATCTCTCTGGTTTACCGCAAAGGCGCCTCGTTGGACGGCTCCAGCCCCCTGCTGCTCTACGGGTACGGCTCTTACGGCAGCTCTCAGAACCCCTCCTTCAAACCGCAGCGCCTCAGCCTGCTGGACCGGGGGTTTATTTTCGCCATCGCCCACATCCGCGGCGGCAGCGAGATGGGGCGCGCCTGGTACGAGAACGGGCGCCTGATGAACAAGAAGAACACCTTTACCGATTTCATCGCCTGCGCCGAACACCTGATCGCCCGGGGCTACACCAGCCCCGAACGGCTGGCGATCATGGGCCGCAGCGCGGGCGGGCTGCTCGTCTCAGCGGTGATCAACATACGCCCCGAGCTGTTCAAAGCCGTGGTCGCCGGAGTGCCTTTCACCAACGTGATCACCGCCATGCTCTCTCCCGACCTGCCTCTGACCGTGATCGAGTACGAGCAGTGGGGGAACCCGCACGATCCGCAGGCATTCGAGTACATGCTCTCCTATTCTCCCTACGAGAACCTGCAGGCCCGGGCGTACCCGCATATCTTCGTGCGCGCCGGGCTGAACGACCTGCAGGTCCCCTACTGGGACCCGGCGAAATGGGTGGCGAAGCTGCGAACCATGAAGACGGATCACAACCGCCTGCTCCTGCTCACCAATATGGGCGCCGGGCACGGCGGCTCCTCGGGCCGCTACGACCACCTGAGAGAGGACGCCGAGGAATTCGCTTTTCTGATTGATACGCTCGGAGCACCCTATGAACCCCTCGCCTGAGGGCCTGAAAGCTGGCTGCTGTGGAATGTAGAGCAGGCTGCGGGGCCTGCTGCATCGCCCCTTCCATCTCGTCGCCGATCCCGGGGATGCCGCAGGGCAAACCGGCAGGCGTGCGCTGCGTGCAGCTCACCGCGGACAACCTCTGCCGGCTGTTCGGCTCCCCCGACCGGCCCGCGGTCTGCTCTCGCCTGCGCCCCGAGCCCGAGATGTGCGGCGAGGACGCGCAGCATGCCCTGGACTGGCTGGAACGGTTAGAACGGGATACAGGACCAACGCTTACCACAAAGGACGGCGCTTAAAGATGTGCGGAATCTTCGGTATTGTCACAGAGAAGGAAGAGAATCTCGGCCCGCTGCTGATCGAAGCCGGGCGCAGGCTGTCGTACCGCGGCTACGATTCGGTCGGCTGCGCAGTGATCGGTGAAGACCGGGAGATTGATCTGCGCAAAGATGTCGGGCAGGTGGACGAGGTGGCCGAACGCCTGGACTTTGCCGCACTGACCGGCAGGCGCGGGATACTGCAGCTCCGCTGGGCGACCTTCGGCTCCCCCTCGCAGGTGAACGCCCAGCCGCACCTCGACTCAAAGGGCGCGATGGTGGGCGCTCATAACGGAAACGTGGTCAACAACGTCGAGCTGAGGGAGCAGTTCTCTGCCGAAGGACTGACCGTGCGCTCGGAGAACGACGGCGAATCCTGCGTGCACGCCGTAGAGCGCTACCTGCTGCGCGGCTGTAACTTTACCGCCGCCATTCAGGGCGCATACCATGACCTGGAGGGCGACTACGCCTTCGTGATCGGCGAGGCCGGGGGCGACTGCCTTTACGCCCTGAAGAAAGGTTCCGGCCTGGTGGTCGGCCTGGGCGAGGGCTTCACCGTCCTCTCCTCCGACCTGCCCTCCCTCCTGCCCCTGACCCGGCGCATCCTGCGCGTCTATGACGGCGAAATCGTCACGCTGTGGGCCGGGCGGGTGGAGCTGCGCCGGGTTGAGGACGGCGCCCTGATCGAGCGGGAGCCGGAGACCGTCACCGAAAGCATGGACGCAGCACAGAAGGGCGGCTACGCGCACTTCATGCTGAAGGAGATCCACGAGCAGCCCACGGTGGCGGCGGAGCTGCTGCACCTGCTCGACCGTTCTGCAGAAGTGGATCCCTTCATCGAACGCCTGCGTTCCGCCCGGAATATTTACCTGGTCGGCTGCGGCACCAGCTACCATGCCTGCCAGCTCGGCTCCGTCTACCTGGCGCGCCTGGCAGGCCGGGCCGCGGTGCCGGTCATCGCCCCGCAGTTTATCGCCCAGTACGCCCCCGCCCTCGGCCCGGAAGACGCCGGTATCTTCGTCAGCCAGAGCGGCGAGACGAAAGACGTGCTCAACGCCATCGAAGCGGCCCAGAAGCGCGGGGCGGCCGTGCTCGGGCTGGTGAACGTCATCGGCTCCACCCTGATGCGGGTCAGCGAGCACCACCTGCCCCTGGCCTGCGGCTATGAGATCAGCGTCCCCGCCACCAAGACCTTCACCAACCAGGTCCTCGCCTTCCTGTACCTGGCCCTGCGCCTTGGGGGCCGTGCTACTGCGCCCCTCGCAGCCCTGCCCGAGCTGATGCAGCGCACCCTGGACCTGACGGAGCCCCAGATCGCCCCCCTGGTGGATGACCTGGCTGCCTGGGACGACCTCTACTGCCTGGGCTACGGCCTGACCTACCCCATCGCCCTGGAAGGGGCGCTCAAGCTCAAAGAGATTACCTATGCGCACTGCGAGGGGATGCTCTCCACCGAGTTCAAACACGGCCCGCTCTCCGCGGTCAGCGACGGCTACCCGGTGCTCTTCTCCGCCGGTCCCGAAGATATCCCTCTGGTGGTGAGCGGCATCAACGAGGTCACCTGCCGGGGCGGGCGCGCCATCGCGTTCGGGGTTGAAGACCCGCGCCTGCGGCTCAACGCCAGCGAGCTGGTCACCCTGCCCGCAGCGGAGCCGGAGCTCTTCGCCCTGCTCACCGTCCTCCCCCTCCAGCTGCTCTCCTACCACCTCAGCCTGAGGCGCGGCTACAACCCGGACTTCCCCCGCAATCTCAGTAAAACGCTGACCGTGGATTAAAAAGCTGTAGTTAAAAAACAACAGGTAGGGCCGGACTTCGTCCGGCCCCACCTGTTGTTTTGATGTCAACTTGCTGTGGGTTATTGGAATGCCCGTTATAAATACTTCAGCCCGCTCCCGGTGTTGAAAAGGACCGCTCTCTCCCCCGCCTGCACTTCACCTCTGGCTGCTAGCTTCTCCAGCGCGGCCAGGGTGGCGGCCCCCTCCGGAGCGGCAAGGATGCCCTCCTCGCGCGCCAGGCGGCGCTGCGCCTCCAGCAGTTCCTCGTCCGTCACCGCCAGCGCGCTGCCCCCGCTCGCGCGAATCGCTTCCAGGATCAGTTTCCCGGCATAGGGTTTTGGCACCCGCAGGCCGGAGGCGACCGTGCTCGCCCCTTCCCAGAACGCCACCTCCGCCGCGCCGCTC
Organism: Chloroflexota bacterium; assembly: GCA_023395675.1. Taxonomy (GTDB): domain Bacteria; phylum Chloroflexota; class Anaerolineae; order Anaerolineales; family UBA4823; genus JAEWYL01. The sequence continues at coordinate 5,753 of JAEWYL010000181.1, forward strand.
TCTATGGCGTGCACCACCGGCGCGCAGCCCGCAGCCTGCACCGCCACCATGCGCGGCCTTCTGCCGCGGCCTGCCTCTCCCTCCAGCCAGCCCAGCTCAGCCAGCTCGGCGAAAGCCTTCCACATTCCCACCAGCCCCGTGCCGCCCCCAGCAGGATAGAGGATCACCTCGGGCAGGTCCCAGCCAAAGCGCTCCGCCAGCTCATAGCCCATGATCTTTTTCCCCTCCGCCCGGTAAGGCTCCTTGAAGGTGCTGACGTCGAACCAGCCCTCGCGCGCCGCCCGCTCGCCGGCCAGCCTCCCGGCGTCGCTGATCAGCCCCTCCACCAGCACCGTCTCGGCTCCGGCAGCCCGGCACTCGGCGATATTGGCGCGCGGCGTATCGGCCGGCATATAGACCAGGGCCTGCAGGCCGCCCCGCGCGGCGTAGGCCGCCAGCGCGCCCCCGGCATTCCCCGCGGTGGGGATGACCAGCCGCTCCAGGCCCAACTCTTTCGCCATCGAGACCGCCGCCGTCAGCCCGCGCGCTTTAAAGGTACCGGTCGGGTTCTTCCCTTCCTCCTTGACGAACAGGTGGGGTAGGCCCAACCTCTCCGCCTGGCGCTCCAGCCGCAGCAGGGGGGTGTCTCCCTCACCGAGGGTCACGATATGCGCCGGGTCCTGCACCGGCAGCAGCTCGCGCCAGCGCCAGGTACCGGCAGGCCGGCGGGAGACCTGATCTCGGTCCAGGCCGGCGCGCGCCGCAGCCAGATCGTAGCGCGCCAGCAGCGGCGCGCGGCACTCCGCACAGGTGGCGTACACCTGCCCGGCTGCGTAAGTTCGCCCGCAGGCGGAACATTCGAGGTGGTGGATGAAGGACATGGGGAAGGATCTCAGAGCGCCCAGGCCAGCAGGATGCCCAAGACAGCCAGGATGATGCCCAAATGCAGCAGCAGATCCGACTCGGCCCACCAGCCTGCTGCGGGGATAAACTGCAGGATCAGGTTGGCGGCCACCAGCAGCAGGCCCAGCAGCGGCAGCAGGCCTTTTCGTTGGGCCAGGAATTCGGAGAGTTTATCGAGGAAGGCGCTGAAAGCCCGCATTGTATTCTCCAATGGAAACTCGCATCCAGCAGCCCCGGTCCCGCCGCCCGGCAGCGGGTCCAGAGCGGTGGACCCAGCCTCAGGCGGCCGCCCCGGGTGAGGAAGCGCCCTGCCCGGACACGGCGAAGGGCCGGTAGCGCGCCAGCAGGCGGCCCGGCAGGCGCCCCTGAATGAGCACGCCGGAGTTCCCCTGCTCCACCTGGGCTACCTGCCCCTGCTCGTGGAACAGGGCGATCAGGCTGCCCTCGCCGTACGGCAGCCGCACGGTGATCGGGCTGTAGGTCTCGTACAGGTTCTGGGCCACCATGCTCAGCAGGTCGCCCATCCCCTTCCCCATCAAGGCAGAGATGCCGACCGCATTCGGGAAACCGGCCAGCGACTGCTGGGCCCGCTCGGGGTCCGCCAGGCGGTCGATCTTGTTCAGCGCGGTCAGCATGGGGATATGATCGGCCTCGATCTCTGCCAGGGTCTGGTGCACGGCCTCCGCCTGGGCGGAGGCGTTCGGGTGGGTGACGTCCACCACGTGCAGGAGCAGGTCTGCGTCGGCGATCTCCTCCAGGGTGGCCCGGAACGCAGCCACCAGGGCTGTGGGGAGCTTCTGAATAAATCCCACGGTGTCGGTGAAGAGAGCCATATGGCCTCCGGGCAGTTCTACCCGGCGCGTGGTGGGGTCGAGCGTGGCGAAGAGCTGGTCGGCGACCAGGACGTCCGCGGTCGAAAGATGGTTCAGCAGGGTGGATTTCCCCGCATTGGTGTAGCCCACCAGCGCCACCACTGGGATCTGCGAGCGCCTCCGCCGGGCCCGGTACTGCTGGCGGTGGGTGCGCACCTTCTCCAGCTCTTTTTTCAGGTGAGCGATCCTGCGGCGGATATCCCGCCGGTCCACCTCGAGCTGGGTTTCACCCGGGCCACGCAGGCCCACGCCTCCCACTCCGCCGGCGCGGCCTCCGCCGCCGCCCGCCTGGCGCGCCAGGTGGGTCCAGGCCCGGGTCAGGCGCGGCAGCCGGTACTCGTACTGGGCCAGCTCGACCTGCAGCGCGCCCTCCCGGGTGCCCGCATGCTGAGCGAAAATGTCCAGAATGAGCGCGGTGCGGTCCAGCACCCGCAGCCGTAATCCGAAGACTTCTTCCAGCTCGCGCTGGTGGCGGGGGGATAATTCTTCATCGAACAGAATGACCTCCGCCTGGGTTTCCTCCACCAGCGCTTTTACTTCCTCTACTTTTCCAGGGCCGATAAATGTCTGCGGGTTCGGGTGATCGAGCTTCTGGGTCGCCTGTCCGACTACCAGCAGGCCGGCAGTGTCCGCCAGGAGGGCCAGCTCGGTCAGCGAGTCGTCCAGAGAGAGCAGCTGGTCTTCCCCAAATAACTCCACGCCCACGAGGAAAGCACGCTCTCGGGGCCGGTTTGTAGGTTCGGGCATCTTTTTTGGCATATAAAATTCAAAACCTTTGCGAACTATGGTAATTCTTCTTGTTTCCCCCATTATAACTGACAGATAAAGTCCCCCTCAGGATTCTGTGAACAGCCGGGCCAGGCGCTCGTCCGGGGCCGCCGTGCGGAAGGGCAGCAAAAGATGGAAGGTGGATCCCGGGCAGGCCTCCTCATCGTGCCCTTCGGACTCCACCCAGATCGCCCCTCCGTGTGCTTCGATGATGCCCTTGGTGATGGGCAGCCCCAATCCGGGGCCGCCCCCTTTAAATTTCGTTTTCCCGCTGGAATGGAGAGATACGTTGCCCAGGCGACCGAACTTTTCAAAGATCAGGCTGGTATCCTCCGGCGCCACGCCGATGCCCGTGTCGGTGACGATCACCTCGATAAAGCCGGACAGCCGCCGACCGCCGACCCGGATCGTCCCCCCATCCGGCGTGTACTTGATGGCGTTCGTGAGCACATTTCGCAGCGCCTGAAGCAGGCGCTCGGCGTCTGCGAAGAAGCGCTCCCCGCTGCCGGGAAATTCCTCGATCTCCAGAACCTGCCGGCGCTCATTGACGATCGGGGAAAATTCGTAAGCCAGCATGGCGAGCAGACGGTTGATCCACACCGGCTGGAGGTTGAGTGAGAGCAGGTTGTTGTCGATCATGGAAACGTCGATCATATTGTCCACGATCTCACGCAGGCGGCGCGCGCCCCGGTCGATCCCCTGCAGGTAAAGCGAGACACTCGCCTCCCCGCTGCCCTCGCGCATCATGGCCGCGTAGCCTTCGATCAGCGTAAGCGGTGTTTTCAGCTCGTGCGCAGCCACGGAGATGAAATCGGACTTGGTTTTCTCCAGCCGCTCCAGGGTCTTGCGCGCATTCCCAAGCTCCCGGGTCACGTGTTCGATGCGCAGCTCCGTCTCTTTTCGCCCGGTGTACTCGAAAATGTAGGCGTAGAGGGGCATCAGGGTCCCGGTGAGCTCGAGCGCTTCCAGCTGCGGGAGCTCCTGCCGGGCGGTCTCGAACGCTTCCAGCACGAACTGCGTGAGGAGCGGAGCCAGGCTGCGTTCACGGTCGTCCAGTTCTGTCTGTGTACGGGCCTTCACCCACTCTTCCAGCACAGGGTTCAGGCAGGCAGGATCGCCGCTCTCCACGCTCCGTTCCAGGAGATCGTAAAAGCTGTCCAACTGCAGCAGGAAGCTCTCCCGCACACCCGCCTCGGGCGCCAGGCGGTGAGAGACCCTGGATCTCCATTTCGGACGGATCAGGCGAAGAGAATCGAGGCTGCCCATCAGCACCAGAAATCAAATAAGGGAATTACCGCAAATGACGGCAGGGAGCAGGACCGCCGTATCGCTCCGCACCGTATTCAGGCTAGGTTCTAAGTGTACGACACCTGTCCGCTTTCGGCAATCCTGGTAGTTTTCAGCTTGGTAAGTTCTGGAGGTTATTCTGCCGGCTCGGGGCCGCTCTCCAGCAGCCAGGCCAGCAGGGTCTGCCCTACCGCCTCCAGGCTCGCCGGGGCGACCTTATCCGGCGTATCTTCCAGCGTGTGCCAGTAAGGGTAATCAAAATCAATGATATCCACCGCCGGCACACCGGCTCGGATAAACGGCAGGTGGTCGTCGAGGATGTTGTATTTATGGGAGGGGATAAACTGCTCAGAATAACCCAGCGCGGCTGCCTGGGCCCAGATCTCATCGGTCAGGGCTGCATCCGAGTTGCGTTCTTTGTAAATATTCAGATCGGCGTCCCCGATCATGTCTACAATCACCGCCATATCCGGAAGATTGGGCTCCGGCTGCTCCAGCAGCCCATTCACAAAGGCCTGCGAGCCCAGGATCCAGTCCCAACCCTCGATATTCCCATTATCCTCAGCGTCAAAGAAGACCAGCCACACCTCGCCGGCCCAGGAGGAGGCCTCCAGGTCTTCCGGCAGCACGCGGGCAAGCTCCAAAAGCACCGCCACGCCCGAGGCCCCGTCGTTCGCCCCCGGCACAGGCATTTCGCGGTTTTCCGGCTGATCGTCCTGGTCGGCGTGCATGCGGCTGTCGTAATGCGCCCCCAAAACTACCCAGGGACGCCCCTCCCCCCGCCGTGCCACCACGTTGCGGATCGAATGCTCCTGGAAAACGCTCTCCTGCACCTCGGTCTCCCAGCCCGCCTCTCTCAACTCTGCCACCATCCAGGATACGGCTGCGGCATGCGCCGCCTCGCCCGGAAGGCGCGGCCCCAGGCTGACCTGGTACTCCACGTCCTGCATGGCCCGCTCGCCATCGAAAACGCCCGGCTCATCCGGCGCCAGGGCAGGCCCGGCCAGGTAAAAGGCCAGGGGGATGAAAACAACCGCGGCTGCCAGCAAAATGATTTTTCGCTTCATGCTTGATTCCCTCTCGAGAGGCGCACTCCTGGCCTCCACCGGACCAGGAGGCTACCTGCGGAAGTACAGCTCTCCCTGGCGGGCTTCTTCCAGAAAGATTTCGATCGGGTTCAGATCATCCGTCAGCACCGGGCCCTCGCAGCAGGGCGCTTCCGGGTACCCCAGCGCCGCCATCTCGGTCATCGAGGCCATCAGGATGATATTCTGCAGGCTCCTGCTCTGGCGGGCGATATAACGCGCATCGCTGAACACGGAGGCAAGGGTGGCGGAGATGGCGAAGAAAGAACGCGATCCATCTCCCGAGGGTATCCCGATCAGATTGTAAAGCATGATCCCCTCCGGGGTCATCGCCTCTCGCAGCCCCTCAAAGAACTCCCGGGTGGTCAGTTGCGGCGGCACGTAGGCAGGCCCGCTGTAAGCATCCACAATCACGTAATCGAAGCGCCCGCTCTCCGCCTGGTTTACATAGGTGCGCCCATCCTGAGAGACCACCTCGCCCTGGAGCGGCCCGAAAAACTGGTCGGAGAGCGAGATGACCAGCGGGTCAATCTCCACCTCAGTCACCCGCGCGCCGCGCTTCTCCAGCGCCCGCGCCTGCGTATGCCCCGCCCCGCCGATGATCAGCACCTCTTTACCCTGCACCTCTCCCAGCTCCTCGATCATGCTTTGAGCATAGTTGAAATTAGGCTCCCCCGTCCGCAGGTCCATCTCGGTTTCATACTGCGGGCCCAAATGCATGCGGATATAGTTCTCCCCATCGGTATACACCCGCACCGTCTGGTAATAGCCCTCTTGCTGCGCCAAAAGCGTATCCGCCGAGGCCCAACGGTAGGAAGGCAGGGGGAAGACCAGGCAGATCAGCGCGGCCGCGACCGAGATCAGCTTGCGCTGCGAGGAGAAGAAATAGGCGGCGAAGAGCACCGATCCCAGCGCGAACAGGCGCAAAGAGGTGGACAAACCGACGTACGGGATGAAGAAGAACGCCGCTGCGAGAGCGCCGAGCACGCTGCCGATCGTCCCCAGGGCCAGGACATTCCCCACGATGCGCTGCAGGTTAGCCTGCGGCGGCTGGTCCGCCAGAATAGTGATGGTCAGCGGCGAGGCGGTGCTGAAGATCACAGCTGGAATAAAAAAGGCGATCAGGGCGGTGATCATGATGATCTCCGCGCCCCCACCCGACAGCCTGGCCGGCAGTTCCCAGACAAACCAGCTTACGAGCAGGAGCCAGAGGGCATTCAGCACCAGCAGAATGGGCAGCAGCCTGGGGATGCTCTCTTTGGGTATTCTTCCAGCCAGGTAATAGCCGAGGGAGATCCCCACCAGGGTGACGGAGATAATAATGGCCCAGATCACCGTCGTACTGCCAAACAGGGAGGCGAACAGCCGGGGACCGATGATCTCCGTCGCCAGGTTGGCAAAGCCGCTGAAAAAAACGAACAGGTAGAGCAGGAATTTTCTCATATTCCCTCGATCACCCCCTCGGCTCCCCGATCACATGGCTTCCGGCGCGCCGGAGGCCTCCAGCTCCTTCAAAAAGGCTTCCAGGTCCTCCTCTGCCCGGCGGGAATAGGCCTCCCCGCGCTGGCGCTTCCCCCGCTCCCGGCTCTCACCCTCCAGGGGAGGCAGGATGCCAAAATTCGCTTTCATGGGCTGAAAATCCGCGGCGCTGGCATGGGTGACATAGTGGCACAGGGCGCCCAGCATCGTGGCCGGCGGGAAAACCAGCGGCGCCTGCCCGTTTCGCAGCCGGGCGGCGTTCCACCCGGCGATCAATCCGGTGGCGATATTGCCCACATAACCCTCCACCCCGGTGATCTGCCCTGCGAAGAGCAGGTCCTCCCGCCCTCGAAACTGCATGGTCGGCTGGAGATGGGCGGGGGAGAATATGAAGGTGTTCCGGTGCATCTGCCCGTAGCGGGCAAATTCGGCCTTTTCCAGGCCCGGAATCATGCGAAAAACCCGTTTCTGTTCGGGGAACTTCAGGTTGGTCTGGAAACCGACCAGGTTGTACAGGGTGCCGGCGACGTTATCCTGGCGCAGCTGCACGACTGCGTGCGGTCGCCGCCCGGTGCGCGGGTCCCGCAGGCCTACCGGGCGCATCGGGCCGTATGCCAGGGCGTCTTTGCCCCGCCGGGCGAGGATTTCAACCGGCAGACAGCCCTCAAAAAAGTGGTGGGCGCCGGCTTTCACCCCGCCTTCCAGCTCCAGTTCGAAATCTTTCAACTCGATGCGCTCGGCTGCGATCAGGGCCTCTACAAAGGCGGTGTACTCTTCTTCGTTCATCGGGCAGTTGATATAATCGCCCTCTTCCTGCTCGCCCCGCCCGTAGCGAGAGGCGCGGTAAGCCGTCTCAAAGTTAATCGAGTCCAGGGTAACGATGGGCGCGATGGCGTCGAAGAAATAGAGGTGCTCGCTTCCGGTCAGTGCCTGGATGGCGCGGGACAGGTCCGGGGAAGTCAGCGGACCGGAGGCGATAATGGTGGGCAGCTCCGGGATCTCACGCGCCTCTTCCCGGATTACTTCGATTCGCGGGTGCGCGCTCAGAGCGCCGGTAACCCGCTCCGAAAACGCCTCCCGGTCCACGGCCAGGGCTCCTCCAGCCGGGACGGCGGCCTCCCGGGCGCAGTCTATTAACAGGGAGCCCAGCCGGCGCAGTTCGCGTTTCAGCAGGCCCGGCGCCCGCCCCGGCAGGTCCGCCCCCAGTGAATTGGAGCACACCAGCTCAGCAAGTCCCTCTCCCGTATGCGCGCCGGTCGAGACTTTGGGACGCATCTCGTAAAGGTGCACCAGCAGGCCGCGTTGGGCTGCCTGCCAGGCAGCCTCGCTTCCCGCCAGGCCTCCGCCGATAACGATCAGATCAGGTTTCTTACGAAGCATAGAATCACATTTTACCTTAGGAACCGGTATTCTCGCCCGTCCAAAAGTAATGGTGAATGCAATAAAGTTTGGTCCTGCATCCCCGCAGGCCTTGCTCATCCTCGAAGCGCGAGACTTTTGAGCCCGGAGTTACAATAATCCACCAATCCTATGACCTTTTGCACAACGTACCGGGTGCGCCAGGGTAGTATAATACAAACGTGATAGTATTCCGTAAATAAGGCAATGGTCTAACGCGCTCGCCGTTATTTTCGATTAGAGCGCTCCCAAATGGAGCTTGCAAATGAACTTAGGTCCAACTGAATTAATCCTCATCCTGGTGATCGTCATCGTCCTGTTCGGCGTTGGCCGGATCAGCAGGATCGCGGGCGAAATGGGAAGCGGTATCCGCGCCTTCAAGAAAGGCCTGCAAGAAGACGAGGAAGAAAACCAGGAAGCTGAAACGCGAGAGGAAGCGCCCGACCGCACTACGAATGCCTGAGTTGTTCGCTGCCCTGCTGGCCTTTACGGCCGCGCGGCACAGCCACCTCTGTCCACGCCAGGTGATCGGCGTCCGCATGGGTCTTGCCGGGGCAGCAGCATTAGGCCTGGAGGTCCCTCGCAAAGACAAACGCCTGCTGGTGATCCTGGAAACGGACGGCTGCTTTGCCGATGGGATCGAAGCAGCCACACTCACGACCATCGGGCACCGCACCCTGCGCGTCGAAGACTACGGGAAGGTTGCGGCGACCTTTATTGACGCCTCGAACGGGTCTTCCGTGCGCCTCGTCCCCCGGGGAGAGATCCGCCAGGAAGCCTGCACCTATGCCCCCGAGCAGAACAGCCGCTACCAGGCTCAACTCCAGGCCTACCAGGTCATGCCGGAAGAGACGATGTTCCGGTTTGAGGACGTCCGATTAAAACTGCCTCTCGACCGGCTCATCGGCGAGCCCGGTTCACGGGTCAACTGCAGCCGGTGCGGTGAGGAAATCATCAACCAGCGGGAAATCATCCGCAGCGGTGAAACCCTGTGCCGGGCCTGTGCTGGCGAAGCCTACTATACGCCGTGCCCTCCATCCTCCTCCCCTCCCACTTGAAGCTCCACTACCTCGACCACAACCCTTCCGGTGCGCAGACCGTCCTGCTCCTGCACGGGCTGGGGGTGAACTCGGCCTCCTGGCAGCTCCAGCTCCCGGCGCTGGCGCAGGCCGGTTTCCGAGCCCTGGTCCCGGACGTGCGCGGCTTCGGCGCCTCTCAGCATCCGGCCGGAAATACTGGCCTCCCCCAACCCGGCGTCGGCGGCCTAGCAGCCGATATCGTCCACCTGCTGGACGCCATTCCCCGGCAAAACCCCCGGGTGCACCTGGTGGGGATCTCCATGGGCGGGGTGCTGGCCCTGCAGATCGCGCTGGAACGCCCGGAGCTGGTGGAAAAACTGGTCCTGGTGAACACCTTCGCTCGCCTGAGGCCGAGGTCCCCGCGCGTCTGGGCTTTCTTTCTCCTCCGCTTCGTCCTTGCCCACAGCCTCGGAATTTCCGTCCAGGCCCGGGCAGCCGCCGGGCGCCTGTTCCCACAACCGGAGCAGGAGGCCCTGCGACAGGCTTTCATCGATCAGTGCCTGCAGGCCGACCCGCGCAGCTACCGGGCTGCCATGCGTTCCCTGGCCCGCTTTGATGCGCGTGCGCGCCTGGCTGAGATCCAGGCCCCCACCCTGGTCGTCACCGGGGAGAACGATGCGACCGTTCCCCCTGAAATCCAGGCTGCGCTGGCGCGCGGCATTCCAGGCGCGCGCCAGGAGATAATCCCTGGTGCGGGCCACGCTGTCACCGCAGAGCGGCCCTCTCAGTTCAACCAGATCCTGATCCATTTTCTCTCTTGCGAGCAGGCATAAACCCGGGACAATCCCCGGGCTGTGGCTGCCGGTAAGAGGCACGAACCCATATCCAGAACAATCGGAGAATCATCATGAAATCAAGCTCCCGAACCCAGGTAACCGCCAGAGTGCTGGCCCTTGTTCTGCTGCTGTTTGCCTGCTTTAGCGCCCCTGCCGCACCGGCCTCTGCCGCGCAGCAGCCGGTGGTGAACGCTATTCTTTTCTATTCTCCCTCCTGCCCGCACTGCCACATCGTGATCGAAGAAGTGCTGCCCCCGCTTATTGACCAGTACGGCGAGCAGCTGAATATCCTCGCCGTCAATGTCATGCACGAGGAGGGGCAGGCCCTCTACCAGGCCATGTACGAGAATTATGCTCTCACCCAGGACCGCCTCGGCGTGCCCGCCCTGGTGGTCGGGGGTAACGTGCTGGTAGGCTCTGCCGAGATTCCCGAGCAGTTCCCGGGTCTGATCGAGAAAGCCCTCTCCACCGGGGGTCTGGAGTACCCGCCGATCCCGGGCCTGTCCGCCCTCCTGGAACAGCAGGGATTGGCCCAACCGAAAGAGCTCAGCATGATCGAAAAATTCCAGCAAGACCTGCTGGGCAACTCACTTTCCGTGATCGTGCTGGTGGCGATGCTGGCTTCGCTCCTGGTCCTGGTATTTCGCCTGGTCAGGCCACAGGCAGGCGCCTCTGCCGCTGCCTCCGGCTGGGTCTTTCCCCTGCTGGTAGCCGCCGGGCTGGCGGTGGCGGGCTACCTCAGCTTCGTGGAAATCACCCGGAGCGAGGCGGTCTGCGGGCCGGTAGGCGACTGCAACGCGGTCCAATCCAGCCCCTATTCTCGCCTTTTCGGAGTCCTGCCGGTTGGGGTCTTCGGCCTGATCGGCTACGGCCTGATCCTGGCTGCCTGGCTGGTGATGCGCTTCGGCGGGGCTGCGGTGAAAAGGCCGGCCTCTCTGCTGCTCCTGGGGCTGCTGGTCTTCGGCCTGCTCTTCATGATCTATCTGACTTTCCTCGAGCCCTTTGTCATCGGCGCAACCTGCGCCTGGTGCCTCTCCTCGGCGCTGATCATGACTTTGCTCCTCTGGCTCTCCATGGATAGTGGTTTGAGCGCCCTTCAAGAGCTGCGATAAATTCGAGAATAATTGTATAGTTTCTAGGTGACAGACATCACTAACCCGGGGCGGAGCACTATGGTATCTTTCATCTGACAGGGATACCTGCTATGCATGAATTGTCTGTGACCGAAAGCATCCTCGAGATCGCCCTGCGCCACGCTGAATCGGCGCAGGCTGCGCGTATTACCGACCTTTACCTGGTGATCGGCCAGCTCTCCAGCCTGGTAGACGACTCTGTCCAATTCTACTGGGACCTGATCTCGCAGGATACCCCTGCCGAGCACGCCCGCCTGCACTTCAGACGCATCCCCACCGAGCTGCTCTGCCAGGACTGCGGGCTGCAGTATCACCCCGACCCGGAGGACCTGACCTGCCCGGCTTGCCAGAGCGCCCGGCTGAAGGTGGCGGCGGGGGAAGAGTTTTATCTGGAAGCTATTGATGTGGAACGCTGAATCGGAGCGATGATGTCTCAACGTATTTCCGTCGTAGAAAAAATACTGAGCGCGAACGACAGGCTGGCGGCCGAAAACCGGGCCCGCCTGGACCAGGCCGGGGTCTTCTCGCTCAACTTTATGGCCTCCCCCGGAGCCGGTAAGACCTCCCTGATCGAGTGCACCGTCCGGGCGCTCTCCGGAAAGCTGCGCCTGGCGGTGATTGATGGCGATATCGCCACCAGCCTGGATGCGGACCGGGCTGCAGCCGCCGGGGCTGCGGCCGTGCAGGTCAATACCGGCGGCGACTGCCACCTGGACGCCGTTATGCTGCACGAGGCCCTGCCCCAACTCGACCTGAACGCCGTAGATCTGCTCATCGTCGAAAATGTCGGCAACCTGGTCTGCCCGGCCAGTTTCGCCCTTGGCACGCACCAGAGCGTGCTCATCGCCTCCATCCCTGAGGGTGACGACAAGCCTCACAAGTACCCAGGCATGTACCGCGGGGTGGACGCGCTGGTGATCAACAAAATGGATCTCCTCCCTTACATTCCCTTTCGCATGGAATTTTTCCGGCAGGGTGTGGAAGCCCTCAACCCGGGCGTGATCACCTTCCCGCTCTCCTGCCGTACCGGCGAGGGGCTGGACGCCTGGACCGGCTGGATCCTCGACCAGGTGCGCGCCTTCCAGAAGGGTTGAACCAGGTAGAAATCGATGGTGCCGCAGCTTTCCGGTCTTCGCATCCATATCGCCGGCGTTGTGCAGGGGGTCGGTTTCCGGCCTTTTGTCTACGGCCTGGCCGCGCGCCTGCAGCTGGCGGGCTGGGTGCGGAATACCTCCGCCGGCGTGGATATCGAGGTGGACGGCCCTGCGGTGAAGCTGCGAGAATTTGCTGCCGCGCTCCAGCACGAGGCCCCGCCCCTGGCCCGCATTGACAGCTTTGAAGTGGAAGAGCGGCCAGCCAACGGTTTTGTCTCTTTCGAGATCGTGCATTCTGAGACCATCCCCGGCGCGTTCCAGCCCATCTCTCCCGATGTGAGCATCTGCCCCGACTGCCTGCGCGAGCTCTACGATCCGCAGGACCGCCGCTATCGCTACCCGTTCATTAACTGCACTAACTGCGGCCCGCGCTTCACCATCATCGAGGACATCCCCTACGACCGGCCGAACACCACTATGGCGGGTTTCCCCCTCTGCCCGGACTGCGAGGCGGAATACCACAATCCGCTCGACCGGCGCTTCCATGCCCAGCCGGTCGCCTGTCCGGTCTGCGGGCCAGCGGTGTGGCTCGAGTCTGCCGCCCAGGGCGCGTCCACGCCGGCCGGCAGCCATGCTGAGAACCTCCAGAATGAAGCGGCCCTGCTGGAAGCCCAACGGCTGCTGGCCTCCGGGAAAATCCTGGCGGTCAAGGGTCTGGGCGGCTTTCACCTGGCCTGCGACGCCGCCAACGAGCAGGCTGTGGCCGAGCTGCGCCGGCGCAAGTTGAGGGTGGATAAACCCTTCGCCCTGATGATGCCCGATCTCGCCGCGGTGAGACGGCACTGCCTGATAAGCGATGCGGAGGCTGCCCTGCTCGCCTCCAGCCAGCGTCCAATCGTCATCCTGCGCCGCCGGGAGGATTCGGAAATCTCCGCCGGGGTCGCCCCCGGGCAGGACACCCTGGGGGTGATGCTGCCCTACACGCCGCTGCACTACCTGCTGTTCAGTCTCGACGGCCCGGCCGGAAGCGATCTGCCCCCGCTGGTGATGACCAGCGGCAACCTGAGCGAGGAGCCGATCGCGGTGGGGAATGACGAGGCCCGCCAGCGCCTCAGCGCCCTGGCCGATGCCCTCCTGATGCACAACCGCCCGATCCGCACCCGCTGTGACGACTCCGTGCTCAGGCTGCCCGATTTCGACGATCCGCAGGAGCGCCGCCCGGCTGCGGTCCACCTGCGCCGTTCGCGCGGCTACGCGCCGTTTCCGGTACGGCTGCCCTGGGAGACGCCTCCCATTCTCGCGGTTGGGGCCGAGTTGAAAAACGCCTTCTGCCTCACCCGCGGCGGCTATGCCTTCTTCAGCCACCATATCGGCGACCTGGAGAATTACGAAACCCTGCGCTCCTTCGAAGAGGGCACGCAGCACTTCGAGCGCCTCTTCCGCGCTCGCCCGGAAGCCCTGGCCTACGACCTGCACCCCGACTACCTCTCCACCCGCTATGCCCTGGAGCGCGCCGGTCGGGAGGGGCTTCCCGCGGCCGGGGTGCAGCATCACCACGCCCATATCGCCGCCTGCCTGGCCGAACACGGAATTGAGTTCGAGCCGGGGAAACGTGAGGCGGTGATCGGGATTTCCTTCGACGGGACCGGCTACGGGGACGACGGCGCGATCTGGGGCGGGGAATTCCTGATCGCCAGTTATTCCGGCTACCGCCGGGCTGCCCACCTGCGCTACGCCTCCCTGCCCGGGGGCGACCGGGCGGTTCGGGAGCCGTGGCGCTTCGCCCTGGCCTGGCTGGAGCAGGCCGGAATTGCCTGGGATGGCGACTTGGCCCCGGTGGAGTATGCCCTGCGCCGCACCGCTCATGGGGAGAAATCCCTGGAGGCGCTGCAGCGGCAGCTCGCTACCGGGCTCAATGCCCCCCTCACCTCCAGCATGGGCCGGTTGTTCGACGCAGCCGCTTCCCTGGCCGGGGTGCGGCAGGCGGTCAATTACGAAGCTCAGGCGGCGATCGAATTTGAGGCGCTTGCCGCCCCTCAGGACCAGGGTGCATATCCCTTCGCCATTTACACCACCCCCGGCCCGGCCTTCCAGGTGGACCCCGCTCCCATGTTCCAGGCCCTGGTGAAAGACCTGCGCGCCCGGGTCCCCCTCCCGGTCATCTCCGCCCGCTTCCACCAGGGTGCAGCCGGGATGGTGTGCCAGACCGCCGAGCGGCTGCGCCTCGAAACTGGTTTGAGCGAGGTGGCCTTGAGCGGGGGTGTGTGGCAGAACTTCACCCTGCTGAAAGCCGCCCTCCAGCGCCTGCAGGCGCGCGGTTTTACCGTCTACACCCATCGTCTGGCGCCCCCGAACGACGGCGGCATCGCCCTCGGGCAGGCTGCCGTAGCCGCCAGCCGTCTTTTTGAACATAGGCAGAACCTGCAGCCTGCCTCAGAGAAAGAATCTCCGGAGGAATTATGTGCTTAGGAGTACCCGGAAAAATCGTTGAAATTTACGAAACCGGCGGCCTCATGATGGGCAAAATTGATTTCGGCGGCGTCACGCGCGAGGCCTGCCTGGCTTACGTGCCGGAGGCCTGCGTCGGCGACTACACCATCATCCATGTCGGTTTTGCTCTCAATGTAATCAGTGAAGAAGAGGCCCAGGAAACGCTTTCCCTCCTGCAGCAGATCGCAGACCTGGAGGCTGAGCTGGGCCCAGAGGATAGCGGGACCTGAAGTTATGAAACATCTCACCGAGTATCGGGATGCCGGGCTGGTGCGTGGGGTGATCGCCGAAATCAGCCGCACGGTCACCCGCCCCTGGGTCGTCATGGAGATCTGCGGCGGGCAAACTCACGCCATTATGCGCAACGGGCTGGACCAGCTGCTGCCCCCTGAGATTGAGCTGGTGCACGGGCCGGGCTGCCCGGTCTGCGTCACCTCTCTGGAGCTGATTGACAAAGCCCTGGCGATCGCCTCCCGGCCGGACGTCATTTTTACCTCTTACGGCGATATGCTGCGCGTCCCCGGCTCCGGCAGGGATCTCTTCTCGGTGCGGGCTGCCGGCGGCGATGTGCGCGTGGTGTATTCCCCGCTGGACGCGGTTAAGATCGCCCGGGCGAACCCCGACAAGCAGGTCGTTTTCTTCGCCATCGGCTTCGAAACCACCGCCCCTGCGAACGCGATGAGCGTCCTGCACGCCCAGGCCATGGGGGTGGACAACTACTCCGTCCTCGTATCCCACGTGCGCGTCCCGCCTGCCATGCACGCCATCCTTGGCTCCCCCGCGAACCGTGTGCAGGGGTTCCTGGCCGCGGGGCACGTCTGCGCGGTGATGGGCTACTGGGAGTACCTGCCCATCGCGGAACAGTACCGGATCCCCATCGTGGTGACCGGCTTCGAGCCCCTGGACATCGCCCGGGGAATCCTGATGACCGTGCGCCAGCTGGAAGCGGGAACTCATGCGGTCGAAAACGGCTACCCCCGCCTGGTCACCCAGGAGGGCAATCGCCCGGCACAAGAGGTGATCAACCGTGTTTTCATGGAATGTGACCAGAAATGGCGCGGCGTGGGGATGATCCCCATGAGCGGCTGGCGCCTGCGCCCGGAATTTCGCCGCTTCGACGCCGAGGAGCGCTTCCCGGTAAGCGAAATCCACCCGGAAGAGGCCTCCATCTGCATCGCCGGTCAGATCCTGCAGGGATTGAAAAAACCCAACCAGTGCCCCGCCTTCGGCACGCTCTGTACCCCTGAAGCGCCGCTGGGGGCAACGATGGTATCCTCCGAAGGCGCCTGCGCCGCTTATTATCGTTATGGAAATATTCATGTCACAGAACACGCCTGATTTTGAAAACAGCGCCTGCCCCCTTCCCCTCTCCCACCAGGAATGTATCGTCATGGGCCATGGGAGCGGGGGCAAGATGTCGCACGACCTGATCGCGAAGACTTTCCTGCCCCGGTTCGAAAACCCGGCCCTCAGCGTCGGGGACGATGCCGGGCTGGTCGAGGTGGATCCCACCGCCCGCCTGGCCATCAGCACCGATTCCCATGTCGTCTGGCCCCTCTTCTTCCCCGGCGGCGATATCGGGCGCCTGGCGGTCTGCGGGACGGTCAACGATGTTGCCATGCTCGGCGCGGTCCCCCGCTATCTCACCGCCGGTTTTATTTTGGAAGAAGGGCTGCCGCTCGAAACTCTGCTCCGGGTGGTTGAATCCATGCAGCTTGCGGCGGCTGAGGCCGGGGTGCAGATTGTGGCAGGTGACACCAAAGTGGTGCAAAAGGGGAAGGCCGATGGCCTGTACATCAATACCAGCGGCGTGGGCCTCGTCCGTCCCGGGCTGGCCATCAGCGGGGCCTGCGCCAGGCCGGGCGATGTCGTCATCCTCTCCGGCCCCCTGGGAGACCACGGGATCGCCGTCCTGGCCGCCCGCGGCGAACTTGGTTTCGAGACCGCAGTCCAGAGCGATGTGGCTCCTCTGAACCATCTGGTCGAAGCCATGCTCGCCGCCAGCAGCGAGATCCATGTCCTGCGGGACCCCACCCGCGGCGGCCTGGGGACCACCCTGAACGAAATTGCCCGCCAGTCGGGGGTAAACATCCTGCTGGAGGAAAGCCGTATTCCGGTGCGCCCCGAAGTCAGCGCGGCCTGCGAGATGCTCGGCTTCGATCCGCTGTATATCGCCAATGAGGGCAAGCTGGTGGCTGTGGTCGCTCCGCAGGAGGCCGAAAAGGTGCTAGCCACCATGCATTCCACCCCATACGGGGAGGAAGCCTGCATTATCGGGGAGGTACGCCCCGAGCCCAGGAACCGCGTGCTGGTGAAAACCCCGCTCGGCAGTACGCGGGTGGTGGATATGCTCGCGGGAGAGATGCTGCCCCGCATCTGCTAGGCTGGTATTTATTGGAAATACAGCCTTCGCGCAAGATGATAAGAACCGGGCGTGTGTGGAGATACCGCACACGCCTGACGCATTTAAGCCACAGCAAAGCGAATACACTTCGAGGGGCTGATCAGGGATCGACCCAAAATGCATACTTGAGGAAGCGAGCGGGAAACGTACCGCCTCAACCGTTGAAGCGGTAGGGACGAAAAGGCATCCAGCCTTCCCACGCCTGCATGCGGCGCCCGCCCATGCCCATCACAGGCTCTCTGCGGGCGAAAAAGTACCTGGCGCCAGGCCGCCTCGGGTCTTTCTGAAAGCCCCGAACCCACACTGGGGTATATCCACAGGTAAATTGCATCAATGATACAATACAGATAATTATTGTTTTAAAAATGGGGGATTGGTTTTATCTTCCGGGTTAGTGATCAGGTTTTGGGGGAGATTGTACCGGTATGAATCAAAATGGTTCTGCCAGGGTTCCTGAATGGCCCAGCCGCCAGGTGATCTTTGCGACCATCTTTGTGGTCGCGGTGGGGCTTGCGTTCTGGCTCATCTACCGTCTGAGGGTCGTCGTTTTTATCCTCTTTGTATCCATCGTCCTCGGTACGGCCATTCGCCCGGCGCTGGATTGGTTGAGCAGGCGCGGCTTACCTCGTTCAGTCGGGGTGATCCTGATTTTCCTGATCGTTCTCGCTTTCCTGCTCGGCTTTACCGTCCTGGTCGTCCCCCTGATTGCCGATCAGGTCACCGAGCTCACCGCCGACCTCCCAGATTATTACAATCAATTTCGCAGATTGGCCTTTCAATCCCCCAGCCGGGCGCTCCAGCGGCTGGTCATCCAGCTGCCGCAGAACCTGAACCTGGAACTCCCGGAAGAGCAGGCGCCGGATGGAGAGGTCTTGAATCAGGTAGCCCAGACCTTTAATTATGCCGGGATGGTGGTGAAGGCCTTCCTGGTGGCGCTGGCAATCCTGCTGCTGGCTTTTTTTTGGACGCAGGAGAGTGAGAGGGGTATCCGCAGCCTGCTGCTGTTTTTCCCATCCGGCAAGCGGGACGGTTTACGCGAGCTGCTGGCGGATATCGAATCCAAAGTGGGTGGGTATATTCGCGGCCAGTCTCTCTTATGCCTTTCCATCGGTATCCTGGCTCTCATCGCTTACCTGCTCATCGGTGTGCCTTTTGCCCTGGTGCTGGCGATCATCGCCGGTGTGATGGAGGCGATCCCGGTCTTTGGCCCGATCCTGGGGGCGATCCCCGCTATCCTGGCAGTCCTTTCCTCGGACCCCGACAAAATCGCCTGGATCCTGGTTGCCACCGTCATCATCCAGCTTTTGGAGAATTATCTGCTGGTCCCCAGGATTATGAACCGCTCTGTAGGCGTAAACCCCTTCGTGACCCTGCTCTCCCTGGCGACATTCGCCTCACTGCTCGGGCTGCCCGGAGCGCTGCTGGCTATTCCGATGGCGGCGATCATCCAGCTTCTGCTGGAGCGCTTCGTCTGGACGAACGACCAGACCGAAAGCCAGGAGACGATGGGCAGGGATTACGCCAGCATGCTCAGATACGAGGCCCAGAACCTGTCACAGGATGTGCGCAAACAGGGTCTTGACCGGGATTCGGAGGATACGGAGGAGAGAAGCTCTCTGGAAGAGTCGCTCGAAGGGATCGCCAACGAGCTGGACCGCATCCTGGCGCAGATTGCGAACAAGGAGGACAACCCGGCATGAAGCGCATTGTCTGGTATACCGCCCTGGTCCTCACCACGCTCTCATTCCTGGTCCTGCTCTGGCAGTTCCGCCTGGCGATCATCCTGTTTGCCCTGTCCCTGGCGACGGCGGCGGCGTTCCGTCCGGCGGTTGAGTCTCTGGTAAAACGCGGCCTGCGCCGCGGCATCGCCCTCTTCCTGGTTTACTTTTTAACCCTGGGGGTTATCGGTGGGGCGATCTTCCTCATCAGCGGGCCTCTGATCCAGGACCTGCAGCATGCGATTGACGATCTGGTCACCGGCTATGACGATATCATCGACCGCTGGCCCACCGAAGGCTCGGCCTTCCAGCGCTGGATCTCGGCGCAGCTCCCCCCGCTGGAGGTCCTCTATACCAGCCTCACCGGCGAACAGGGGCGGTCTGCCATCCAGTCATTTATGGGCGCGGCTTCGAGTGTCTTCGATCTGGTGGGCAATCTCGCCATCATTCTCATCCTGAGTATGTACTGGAGCGTGGATACCGTCCGTTTCGAGCGTCTGTGGCTCTCGCTGGTCCCGGTGGAGCGCCGGGCTCACCTGCGCAGTATCTGGCGTTCGACGGAAGAAGGTGTAGGTTCCTATATCCGCAACCGGGTGATCCAGAGCCTGGTCACCGGTATGCTGCTCTGGCTGGGCTACTATTCGATCGGGATTGAGTATGCCGCCCTGCTGGCGCTGCTCGGCGCGCTGACCCGCCTTATTCCCTGGCTGGGGACCATTCTGGCGATCTTTCCGCCGCTGCTGGTGGGTTTAGGAGACAGTCCGGGCCTTGCCATTCTGGCTGCGCTTTTTACCCTGCTGGTGCTGGTGGCGATGGAACTGGTGCTCTCACCCCGCTTTTTCACCAGCCAGAATTATTCCTCCCTGCTGATCGTCCTGGTCACCATCGCCCTCGCCTACGGCTTCGGCCTGCTCGGCCTGGTGCTTGCCCCGCCTCTGGCGGTCGCGATCCAGATAATCTTCGAAAAGACCATCCAACCCCCTCCGGCAGCTCCTTCCAGCGAGATCCTCCTGCCGCAGCCCCAGGGCTCCACCCTGCCTCTGGAGCTGGAGCGGCTCAGAGACCGCCTGGAAGCGACCCGGAATCAGATCGAAACGGGCGATGGGCCGCCCGCCCCGGAGATACAGAACCTGATCAACCGGCTGGATGGCCTGATTGACCGGACATACAACTACCTGACCTTCGGTCAGAAGGCCAGGCCGGAGTGAGAGGATATAAAGTGTGGGCGGGCGGCGGTTGGGCCCGCC
>JAEWYL010000228.1 GCA_023395675.1 Chloroflexota bacterium
GCGGTGGGCAGGGCCAGCGGTGAACGTGCCTCGCACCGGGGCGGCGCAGCCGCCCAATCCTACAATCGTTATTCTTAAAATTGTTAGCCTGTTTTTTTATGCCAATAATGCTATAATTCCTTTGTAAAAATAACGATATATGATAGAAACTTTGAACACTTTCAGCAGTCAGTTAAAGGAAACGTGCAAACTGACGGGGTCAAGGTGGGCGGCCTGGCTGAAGCGTGAAGGCCAACAGTGGGAACTTCTGACCGGGATTTCTCTGCGTAAAGCTCAGCGGGAAGCACTGCTGAGTTTTCTCCAGCAACCCAAGACTGCTGCCTGGTTAGCAGGCGCCCTCAGCAGTGGTCGTGTACGTTTCCGCAGCCCTGGAGCCGGCAGTGCGCTGTCGGTCGAGCACGTCTACGCTTTTCCCAACCCGCGGGAACCGCTCATCCTCCTGGTCGGGGTCGGGAAGCTGGACGCCACGGCTCAGGGTTATTTTCGCGTCCTGGCGCGGGAGCCAGCCCCGCGCGCCGCAGCCCGCCCGGCTGCGAAAACCCGCCGGATGCCCGGAAAGCTCGACCTGGAGGCCTTTTACCACCCGGACGAGCTGATGGAGCGCATCCTGGACAGCCTGGTAACGCTGCAGCCCTGCGACGCGGCCTTCCTGGCCGTGCGCTGGGGCAATTCATTCCGCATCGAGCGCGCCTGGAACTGTTCTCCCCAGGCCCTGGGGCTGGATATCCCCATCTCCAGCCACCAATCCCTGGAGAGGCTGGTCGCAGCCCGCCGGGGGGAGGTGCTGAAGGATATCAGGGCCGACGCCGCCGTCCAGCGCATCGCGGCGGCGGTTGAGCAGCCGCTGAAGAGCTGCCTGCGCGTGCCCTTCGTCATGGGCAGGCGCGTGATCGCGGTGGCGGCCTTCCTCTCCGGCCGCACCGGGGCTTTCTCGCAGGGCGACCTCGAGCGGGTGGAAAAGGAGCTGGACAGGCTCACCCCGGCTGTGGAGAGCGCCATCCTGTTCCAGGAAGCCACCCGCTACCTGCAGCGTTTCGCGCTGCTGAACGACATCGCTTCGGCGGCCTCCCTGCGCATCGGGGCCGGGGAGATCGCCCAGGCGGTGATCCGCCGGCTGCGGGCGGTCTTTAACAGCGAGCATATCTCCCTGC
The DNA here is from genome assembly GCA_023395675.1 of Chloroflexota bacterium. Classification (GTDB taxonomy): domain Bacteria; phylum Chloroflexota; class Anaerolineae; order Anaerolineales; family UBA4823; genus JAEWYL01. The sequence continues at coordinate 1,152 of JAEWYL010000228.1, forward strand.
TGCTGCGCGCCCAGGACGAGCAAAAGATGTTCGAATACAGCTCGGTGGAGATGAGGGAGCCTTACAGCCTGCCGGTTGGGATCGGTCTCGCCCGGCGGGTGATCGAGAGCGGGCTGCCCCTGCGCTACGGCAATATTACGGATGCGCCCTCCTCCCTGCCCGTGCAGCCGGGCGTGCACTCGGTGCTGGTCGTGCCGTTGAAATACCAGGGCGAGGTCACCGGCGTGATCGTCCTGGAGAGCGAGACGCCGAACGCCTTCTCCGAGGCGGACCAGCAGCTGCTGGTCATGATCGCCAGCCAGCTCGCAGGGCTGTTCGAGAACGCCCGCCTGAACCAGGAGATGCAGGAGCGCCTGAAGGAGCTCCAGGAACGCAGCGAGGCCCAGCGGCTGGCGGAGAACCAGCTCATCCGCTCCGCCCGGCTGGCCGCCGTGGGCGAGATGGCCGCCGGGATGGCGCATGAATTGAACAACCCGCTGACCTCCATCGTCGGTTTTGTGGAGCTGGCGGTGGAAGAACTGCCCGCAGGCAGCTCGCTGCGGGCGGACCTGGAGCTGGTGTTGAGCGAGGCGCAGCGGGCGCGCGCCGTGCTGCGCAACCTGCTGGACTTTACGCGCCAGAGCGAGAAGGTGCGGCAGCCGGCGCATATTAATGAGCTGATTCAGGAGAGCCTGGCCCTGGTCCAGCACCAGCTCAGCAGCAGCTGCGTCGAGGTGCAGCTCGACCTGGCGCTGGAGCTGCCCCAGATTTACGTGGACCCGGACCAAATCAAGCAGGTGCTCGTAAACCTGATCCACAACGCCGTGCAGGCGATGCCCTCCGGGGGCGTCCTGAGCTTCGATACCCGGGCCATGGCCGATCCGGAGCACAACCTGAAGCCCGGCCTGGTCTTCTCGGTGCGCGACACGGGCGAGGGCATCTCGGCCGAGATCCAGCAGCGCCTGTTCGAGCCGTTTTTTACCACCCGTCCGGTGGGGGAGGGCACCGGATTGGGCCTGGCGGTGAGCTACGGCATCGTCACCGCGCACCAGGGCCTGATTAATGTTGAGAGCGAGGCAGGGCGGGGAAGCTGTTTCACGGTCTGGCTGCCGCGTTTGGAGCCGGGTTATCATGAGTGATACGATGTTTATGGAACCTCTGGTAAAAGACAGCGTCATCCTGGTGGTGGATGACGAGCCCGGCGTGCTGCGGCTCTGCCAGCGGCTGCTGGAAAAAGAGGGCTACACCGTCATCACCACGCCTAACCCCAGCCAGGCCCTCACCATCCTGGAGCGTGAGACCATCCACCTGATGCTGGTTGATATCCGCATGCCCGGGCTGGACGGTTTCCAGTTGATGAACCTGGCGCGCCGCTTCCATCCGGAGATCGCGGTGGTGATGATCACCGGCTACGGGACCGTGGACACCGCCCTGCAGGCGCTGCGGGAGGGGGCCGAGAGCCTGCTCCTCAAGCCCTTCTCGGGCCCGGTGCTGGTGCAGGGCGTGCAGAGCGCCCTGGCCTCCAGCCAGCGCAAGCGGGAGCACATCCGGCTGCAGGCCCTGCGCCCCCTGTTCGACGTGACCGGGCTGCTGTTTACCGAAACGGACCCGGAACGCCTGCAGGGTTTGATCCTGGATGCCTTCCTGGAGCACCTGAAGTGCACCGACGCCGGGCTTTTCTGGCAGCGCTCGGCGCAGAATGAACTCGAGCTGGTGGAGGTGCGCGGAGACTGCCTGCCCCGCGTCGACTACGGCCGCTACGGGAGCCTGATGGAACGCCTGTGGGTGCGCAAGATCCCGCTGTGGGCCAACCAGGAGCCCATCGGCTCGCAGGTCTATATGCTGGACGGCCGCGAGCGGGCGGAGCTGGAGGAGATCTTCAAGACCTACGAGCTGCGCTCCATCCTGTGCGTGCCGGTGGTGCATAAAAACGGCGGCAGCCTGCTGCTGGCGGCGCGTGGCCAGAAGCAGCCTCCCTTCCAGTCCGCCGACCTGGACCTGTTCATCATCCTGGCGCGCCAGGCCTCCCTGGCGCTGGAGAACGCTTACCTGTACCAGGAGGTGCGGGCCTCGATCGAGAAGCTCGAACGCTCCCAACATTTGATCATCCAGGCCGAAAAAATGGCCGCCGCCGGGCGCCTGACGGCTTCGATCGCGCACGAGATTAACAACCCGCTCCAGTCCGTCAGCAACTGCCTGCACCTGGCCAGCCGGGCGGACCTGAGCAGCGAGGACCGCACGCTGTATATTGACCTGGCGCAGAACGAGCTGGAGCGCCTGATGACCATCGTGCAGCGGGTCCTCACCCTCTACCGCCCCGGCGCGCAGGACCGCCAGCCGGTGGACGTGGACGAGATCATCCGGAACGTCCTGCTGCTGGTGGACCAGCAGTTGAAAAACAACCGCATCACGGTCGCGACGGAGCTGAGGGCCTCTCCCGTCAGGGTCATGGCGGTGGGCAGTCATATTCAGCAAGTCATGTTAAACTTGATTCTGAATGCAATGGAGGCGATGCCGCAGGGTGGGGAACTGTTTATCGAGTCGCAGCGTTTGAAATCTGAACTGGTCGTGCGTGTAGAAGACAACGGGCCGGGCATTCCGGAAGACGAGCGCGAGGCCATTTTCGAGCCTTTCGTGAGCACCAAAGAAAACGGCACCGGCCTGGGTTTGACAGTCAGCTACGGGATCGTCACCGCATACGGTGGGTCCCTGGAGATTATTAAAGGAAGAGGCGAAGGAGCTTGCTTCCAGATCTTATTGCCCCTTGGAGAGAATAGATGAAAGCAAAAATTATGCTCGTTGATGATGAAGAAGCCATCCGGCACTCTCTTGGTGAGATCTTAAGGCTGGAAGGCTACAATGTCGAAGCTGTGGGCAGCGGGGAAGCGGCGATTGAGGCTTTACAGCGCGAGAAATTTGACCTGATCTTACTGGATCTGAAAATGCCCGGGATGGATGGGATGGAAGCTTTGGGTTTGATTACCAAAGCCGCCCCGGAGACGAAAGTGATCCTTTTGACGGCGCACGGCTCGCTGGAATCGGCCATCGAGGCCCTGCGCCAGGGCGCGCACGATTACATCCTCAAGCCGGCTTCCTCGCGCGCCATCCTGAACAGCGTGGCGCGCGGGCTGGCCCGGCGGGCCGAACAGCAGCAGAAACGCCTGCTGCTGGAGCAGCTGGAGGCCTCGGTGCAGCGCCTGAAAGACGTGGAGGGGATCGAATCTCCCCCCACCTTCGACCAGCAGACCATCTCCCTCAACGAAGGGGTGATGCTGGACCTGCCCCGGCGGGAGATCTGGTGGAACAACCAGAAGATCAGCCTGACCCCCACCGAGGCCAAGCTGATGAAGGTGCTGCTGGAGAACCGCGGCCGGGTGCTGACCCACCGCGAGCTGGTGTTCCTGGTGCAGGGGTACGAAACCACCGACTGGGAGGCCCCCGAGGTGCTGCGCCCGCTGGTCAGCCGCCTGCGGCGCAAGCTGTCCGCCTTCCCCGGCGGCGAGCGTTGGATCGTCAACGTGCGCGGCACGGGCTACGTGTTCGAGTGGGGGGAGGACACCGGCGCGGAACCCGAGGACCAGGACGAGAGCTGAATCAAAAAGAAGTTCAATTTCTCTCGAGAAGTTGAACTTCTTTTTTTAACCCAGGTGGATCAAGGCGCCGAAAAGGAATTCACGGGCCTCAGGATGATGTTTGTGCGGCAGCGCTGCACAAACATCATCCGTTTTTTTTTAATCAGCGTGTGCGGGGCTTTCCCCCGGCGGGGGATCGAGCGGCAGGGTGAAGAAGAAGGTGCTGCCGCGGCCCGGCTCGCTGGACACCCCGATGCTGCCCGAATGCATCTCCACCAGCCGCTTGGAGATGGACAGCCCCAGCCCCGTGCCGCCGTATTTGCGGGTGGTGGAGGGGTCGAGCTGAGAGAAGGGCAGGAAGAGGCGGGTCTGGTCCTCGGCGGAGATGCCCGGGCCGGTGTCCGTCACCCAGACCTCGATCTCCCGCCGGCCCGGCTCGCCCCGCAGGGCGGCCCCGGCGGTGACGCTGCCGGCCTCGGTGAACTTGACCGCATTGGAGAGCAGGTTGATCAGCACCTGGCGGATAATGAGCGGGTCGGCGCGCACCTTCGGCAGGTTCTCGGGCAGGTCCAGGGCCAGCTCGACGGGTTTATCTTTGACCAGGCCCTTGGCGGTATTCAGCGCGGTGTGGATCAGCTCTTTCAAATCCACCTGCTCTTCGAAGGTCAGCTCCATCTTCCCGGCCTCAATTTTCGACAGGTCCAGGATCTCGTTGATCATGTTCAGCAGGTGCTGGCCCGAGTTGAAGATGGCGGTCAGGTCCTGGCGCTGCAGGTCGGTCACCGGGCCGTCAATGCCTTTCAGGATCACGCGTGAAAAGCCGATGATCGAGTTCAGCGGGGTGCGCAGCTCGTGGCTCATATTCGCCAGGAACTGGCTCTTGAGCTGGTCCAGCTTGCGGATCTCCACCACGGCCTTCTGGGCCAGCTCGAAGGCGCGGGCGTTTTCCACCGCCACGCCCACCTGGCGGCCCACGGCCTGCATCATGGACAGGGCGGCGCTCTCGAGGGTCTGCGGGGCGCGGCTGAACACGCACAGGGTCCCCAGGATCTCCCCTTTCGAACGCAGCGGGACGCCCAGGTAGGCGCGCAGCCCGGCCTCCAGCGGGGCCTGCGCAGCCCGCCCGGAGACCTCGCGCAGGTCGGCGTAGCAGAGCGGCTCGCCGCGCTGGAAGACGAGCCGGCAGAGGTTCTCCTCCTGCCCCCCGGCCCCCAGGGCGGAGGCCAGCTCCTGCGGCAGGCCCTGGTGCACCGCCAGGCACAGGCTGTCCTGCCCCGGTTCCGCCAGGGCCACCAGCCCGCAGTCGAACTGCAGGGCCGAGAGCACGCGGCTGAGCACCTCGCTGAGCACGGCGTTGAGGTCCAGAGAGGAGCTGGCCGCGCTGATGATGGCGTTGATCACCGCCAGCTCTTCATTCCGGCGGCGGGTCTCCTCCAGCAGGCGCAGGTTTTCGATCGAGAGCGCAGCCTGGCCCACCAGCGAGTTCAGGCGGCGCAGGTCCGCCTCGGTGAAGGCGGTCTCCTCGCGGTACAGGCCCAGCACCTGCCCGATCCATTTCCCGGCCGCCACCATCGGGGCGAACACCAGGCCGCGCACCGTGGAGGGGTCGAGCCCCAGGGAAGCGGCGATGCCCCCGAGCATGGGGTGGCGGGCCGGGTCTTTGATGTAGACGGCCCCCTCCTGCTGCGCGGGCCGGGGGGCCTGCTCCCACAGGCTGGCGGGGAGGCGCACCGGGTGGGTGGCCTCGGCGCTGGCGCGGCTTCTGCGCCCGAGCACCAGCAGCCAGTCGGGGCGTTCGCTGCCGGACCAGGGGCGGTCGAAGACGTTGAGCGAGACGTCCAGCGCCGCGGGATGGCCCAGGAGGGTGTATTCGCACAGCACCTCGAGCAGCCCGTCGTAGGTGGAGGCCGCGCTCAGCCTTGCCCCCGCCTGGTAGAGGGTCTCGGTCTCGTGCAGCAGGAATTCGCGCTCGGCCTGGGCGCGCTTGCTCTCGCTGATATCCCGCTGGACGGCGACGAACTGCTTGAACTCCCCGCGCTCATCGCCGATGGGGGAGACCGCCAGCTGGGCCTCGTAGGCGGAGCCGTCCCTGCGCTGGTTGGTGACCTCGCCGCGCCAGACGTGCCCTGCCAGCACCGTTTCCCGGATCTCGGTGTAGAGCGCCGAGTTGGGGTCGTCCCCATTCAATACGGCCAGGTCCAGGCCGGCGGCTTCCGGCGGGGTATAGCCGGTGGAGGCGAAGAAAGCCGGGTTGGCAAACTGCACGACCCCGTCCATCCCCCCGATGAGCACCATATCGGCCGCGGCTTCCACCGCCCGGGCCAGGGTCTGGTTCTCGGCGAAGAGGCGGGCGTTCTCCAGGGCGATGGCGAGCTGGTCCGCCACCCGCTCCACGAGCAGGCGTTCGTCCGGGCTCCAGCGCCTGGATTCGTTCTCGTCCAGGATTTCGAGCAGCAGGTCGGGCGCGCCCTCGGGGGAGACCACCGGGACGGCGATCACCGCCTCCTGCCCGGGCTCGCCGTGGCGGACGACCGGGCGCGCCTGTTCCAGGCTCTGCAGCCCCGCCTGCGAGGGCGGGCGGGAGAGGGGGTAGGAGAAGGG
>JAEWYL010000255.1 GCA_023395675.1 Chloroflexota bacterium
GGGAAAACGCTCAGATCAGGCGTTTTTCGAGGATGTAAGCGTCCTCGCCGTCCTGGTAGTAGCGCGGCCAGACGCCCACTTCCTGGTAGGAAAATTTGCGGTAGAGGCGCAGGGCGGGTTGGTTGGACACGCGCACGTTCAGCCGCACGCGAGGCATGTTCAGGCGCACCTCGCAGGCCTCCAGCAGGGCGGCGCCGATCCCTCGCCCGCGGTATTCCGGCAGCACGCCGATGGTGGCGATCCAGGCGGTCTTCTCAGACTGGCGGATATCGCCGGCGATAAAGCCCACCATCTGCTCGCCTTCCACCGCTTTCAGGCGCACCACGTTCGGAAAGGTTAAGACGCCCAGCAGATCCCACAGGGGCCAGGCGTCTTTTGGAAAGCAGACCTGCTCCAGGTGGCGCAGCGCGTTCAGGTCGCGCCAGCCGGCGACCTCGATCTTAATGGATTCATCCAGGCGTTGTACTGTCATCCGAGGAAAACGGGCAATGCCACGCTGTCACAGCCCGGCTCAGCCGGCTCCGTTGCGCCGGTGGTCCGTCCCGGCCTCCTTCTCCGTTTGCTGGATACGGCCGGGAGGGCGGGCGCGCCGGTCAGCGCTACCGCCCTCCCGCCGCTCTTTTTCAGGCATTCCCGTCGTCCTGGTCCCGGTCGCGCATAAAATTGGTCAGCATGCTGGAAAATTCCAGCGGGAAGATGAACTTGGTAGAGGGGCTGGAACCGATGGACCGCAGGGTGTCGAAGTACTGCAGGGTCATGGTCTTCGGGTCCACCCCCTGAGCCACCTCAAAGATCTGCTGCAGGGCGTTGGCAAAGCCCTCCGCCCGCAGGAGCTGGGCCTGGCGCTCGCCCTCGGCGCGCAGGATGTTCGACTGCTTCTCGCCCTCAGCCCGCAGGATGGCGGCCTGGCGCTCGCCGTCCGCCACGTTGATGGCCGACTCGCGGGTCCCGGTGGATTCGGTCACCACCGCCCGGCGGATGCGCTCCGCCGACATCTGGCGGTTCATGGCCTCCTGCACCTCGCGCGGGGGGATGATCTCGCGGATCTCAACATTGGTCACTTTGACCCCCCAGCGCTCGGTGACCTCGTCCAGCCGGGTGCGCAGCATGTTGTTGATCTGCTCCCGTTCGGAGAGGACGTCGTCCAGGGGGATACCGCCGATCACGGCGCGCAGGGTGGTGGTCGCCATGCCCTGGGCGGCGGATTCGAAGTTGCCCACCTGCAGCACGCTCTCGGTGGGGTCCAGCACTTTGAAGTACCAGAGAAAATCAATGCTGATGGGGGCGTTGTCCTTGGTGATGGCGGTCTGGTGGGGGATTTCGCGCACCTGCTCGCGCAGGTCCACCCGCACCGCCCGGTCAATCATGGGGATGAGCAGGACAATTCCGGGCCCTTTCGCGCCGATGCTCCGCCCCAGGCGGAAGACCACCAGACGCTGGTATTCCGGCACCACCCGGATCGCGCTGGCGAGCAGGACCAGGCCGATGAGAACCACGGCCCCGATCAGGCAGGTGGTGAGGGTGGTCAGTTCGGCGCCGCCCAGGGTCTGGGCAGGGGGGATGAAGAGCATGGTAAACCTCCAAAGAACGTGAGAACTTAAGCCTCCGAATTAGGGGGCGGGCCGGGCTCAACTTCGAGCACGAACCCGTCGCGCGCCACGATCCGCACCGGGGTCCCGGGGGAGAGCGGCGAACGGCTGCGGGCGGTCCACAGCTCTCCGGCGACCTGGACGGTGCCCTCTTCCCCGCTTTCCGGATTGATCGCCGTGCGCACCTCGCCGGTCTCGCCGATCAGCGCGTTCAGATCGTGGGTGGGGCGGGTGAGCTCAGCCTCCAGGGTCTTGCGCGCCGCCACCCAGAAGAAGCCGAAGGTGAGGCCGGAGACCACCAGGGCCAGGAGCGGGTGAACGGCAGGCGAGCCGGGAAAGCCCCCATCTTCCCCCTGAAACAGGAAGATGGAGCCGACCACCAGCGCCAGGAGGGAGATGACCAGGAATATCCCCTGCCCGGATTTGCGCAGCGCCAGCATGAAGGGGATCACGCCCAGCACGAGCAGGGCCAGGGCCCAGAGATTAACCGGTAAGTTGTAGACGCTCCAGCCGGCGAGTAAAAGACAGAGCAGAGCCCCCAGCTCCAACAGCCCGGTGCCCGGGGTGAGAATCGACAGGATCGCCATCGAAAAACCCAGGACCAGGAGCAGATAAGCGACGTTGGGGTTCAGTAAGAGATCCATCGAAAGGTTTCCAGCAGGCCTGTTCCGGATGGCCGCCCGGCACGTCCCAAAAAAGGACCGGGCGCCGCCTTGCTTCACAATCATTATACATCAGTACAGGCGTTCGGGATCATCACACCCCTGGTTCCGGCCGGAAGTACCGGGCTGCGGCCGGAAGTACCGGGCTGCGGCCCGGAGTGCCGCGCTGCGGCCTGGAAATCCGGGCTCTGCCCCGGACACTCCCCCCGCCTCATGGTATGATTGGTGCGATGAAACTGAACATTGCCCTGGCTCAAATCAATACCTACCTGGGGAATGTCGAAGCCAACCTGGAGAAGCATCTGGCGCAGATCCGGGAGGCGCGCGCCGCGGGCGCGGACCTGCTGGTCTTCCCGGAGCTGTCGCTGACGGGGTATGCCCTGCAGGACCTGGTCCCCTCCGTGTCCCACCACCCGGGCCCGGACGACCCCATCTTCAAGCCCCTGCTGGAGGCCAGCCGGGAGCTGGACCTGGTGGTGGGCTTCGTGGATGAGGACCACCGCCACCGGTTTTTTATCGCCTCCGCCTACCTCTCCGGAGGCCAGGTGCTCCATATTCACCACAAGGTCTACCTGCCCACCTACGGGCTCTTCGATGAAGGGCGGTTCTTCGCCTGGGGGGATACGGTGCGGGCCTTCGACACCCGCTTCGGGCGGGTGGGCATGCTGATCTGCGAGGATTTCTGGCACGCCTCGCCGCCCTACCTGCTCTGGCTGGACGGGGCCGACCTGCTCCTGCTGGCCTCGGCCTCGCCGGGACGCGGCCTGAAGGCCGAGCCGCAGCTTGAGTCAGCCCGCTGGGTGGAGCATATCAACCGCGCCTACGCCAGCGTGTTCACCAACTTCGTGGCGCACGCCAACCGGGTGGGGTATGAGGACGGGCTCAATTTCTGGGGCGGGTCCACCCTTTTCGACCCCAACGGTGAGCTGATCGTCAAAGGCCCTTACCACGAGGAGGCCCTGACCTGCGCGGAGGTTGACCTGAACCAGCTGCACCGCACCCGCTCCCGGCTGCCCCTGCTGCGCGATGAGCGCACCGCCCTGGTGATGCGGGAGCTGGCGCGCATCGGCAGCTCGAGCGACCAGGCAAACCGCTGAGAGGGCGGTTCTAATATTCCGTACTTACATCAATAAAGTCTGGTTGTGGCGAAGCCGCCGCACACAGCACAACCCGTTTTGGAGCGATTTTTGGTTAGGCGCTTATGGATGACCAGATTGATCTCGCAATCAACACCGACCTGACCCGCCGCATTCTCACCGGCTTTATCCGCACGGAGATTACCCGTGCCGGCTTCCAGCGGGCGGTGCTCAACCTCTCCGGAGGGCTCGATTCGGCCCTGTCCTGCTACCTGGCTGCCGAAGCCCTCGGCCCGGAGAACGTGCTCGCCATCCGGCTGCCCTACCGCACCTCCTCGCCCGCTTCGCTGGAGCACGCCGCGCTGGTGATCGAGGCCCTGGGCGTGCAGTCGCTGGATTTCGACATCACGCCGATGGTGGACCCCCTGTTCGAGTGTTTTCCCGACGCCGGCCAGGTGCGGCGGGGGAATGCCATGGCGCGGGCGCGCATGATCGTGCTGTACGACCAGTCCGAGGCCTTCCGGGGCCTGCCCGTGGGCACCGGCAACAAGACCGAAATCCTGCTCGGCTACACCACCCTCTACGGCGACTCGGCGAACGCCCTGAACCCGATTGGCGACCTGTACAAGACCCAGGTGCGCCAGCTCTCCCGGGCGATGGACGTCCCTGAAGAGATCCTGAGCAAGCCCCCTTCCGCCGACCTCTGGTTGGGACAGACCGATGAAGACGAGCTGGGGTTCACCTATGCGGAGGTGGACCGGCTGCTCTACCTGCTGGTGGACGAGCGCTACAGCCCCGAGGAGTGCATGGAGGCCGGCTTCGGTGAGAAATTTGTGCGCGCCGTGGTGGAGCGTATCCGCCGCAACCAGTTCAAGCGCATCCTGCCGCCCATCGCCAAGCTGTCCAACCGGACGGTCGGCTACGATTTTCTTTACCTGAGAGACTGGGGCACCTGAACGCCTACCTGTTCCCTGCGGTCCCTGCTATCCGGCTATAATGATCGCTATGAGCGATCCAGAGACGATCGAAAATATCCTCGCCACGGCGAAAACGATCGCCGTGGTCGGCCTGTCATCCAACCCGGCTCGCGCCGGCTACTACGTTCCCGCTTACCTGCAGGGAGAGGGCTACCGCATCATCCCGGTGAACCCCGCCCTTGAACAGGCGCTCGGTGAGCGGGCTTATCCGGATCTGCAGTCCGTCCCCGAACCGGTGGACCTGGTGCTGCTGTTCCGCCGCCCGGAAGCCGTGCCGCCCTTCGTGGAGAACGCCGTCGAGATTGGGGCGGGCGCGGTGTGGATGCAGACCGGGATCGTGAATGAGGCGGCCGCCGAGCGCGCCCGCCAGGCGGGCCTGCAGGTGGTGATGGACGCCTGCATGCTGGTGGAACACCGCAAATGGAAGGCGCGCCGGGGCTGGCACTCGCCTGCCTCGACCTGACAGCCGCCGCCATCCGGGTAAATCCGGGACAGCCCCAACAAACCACGAAAAATATCTGTACCGCAAGGGGAGGCCGGGCAGCGCCCGGCCTCCCCTTACGCACGCCAGCCGCGAAAGCCCTACCGGCGG
>JAEWYL010000001.1 GCA_023395675.1 Chloroflexota bacterium
CGCATGAACGCCAAAATCCGCGACGCCCAGAAGCAGAAGATCCCCTACATGCTCGTCGTCGGCGACAAAGAGCAGGAGAACGGCCAGGTGGCCCTGCGCCTGCGCAGCGGAGACAGCCCCGGCCCGCTGGCGGTGGAGGAGTTCCTGAAGCTGGCCCAGGGGGCGATTGAGCGGAGGGAGTAGGGTCTTCCCTCCCCACGGCAGATTGTTTTGCGATGATGGGCTTACCATCATCGTAAAGCGCCGTGGGGAGGTACCCCGCTCTGCTTAAGGTGTGCCGCAGAGCCGGCAGCGGGGGCGGGGTAAAGTCACGCATAAGTACTGTGATATGCGGCTACCAAACCCCCACCCCTCCCCGCTGCGCTCAGGGTGCCTTGCCCAGGTGCGTTCAGCGTCTTCGCTGAAAGCAAAACGGCACCTGGGAGGTATGAGCAGGCAGTAGGGCGCATACTAAAAAACCCTGCAGGTCTTCTGAGACCTTCAGGGTTTTTTGTCTTAACGACCGTCCCCCCGCCCCCCTCCCGGCCTCGCGCCGGCGGCGGGGGAAATCCATGTTTCAACCCCTCAAGCGGGAGGGCTGCTTCTCAAGCCGGCACCCGGTACTTGACACCTGACACTCACTTCTGCCTTCCCTTTCGTATGGACCGGCCGTTCACCCGCCCTGTCCCGGCCTCGCGCAGGCGGCGGCGGTCGGGCAGGGGGCGGGTCTGTCCCATCCCCACCGAGGTATGGTGTCCGGTGCCGCAGTAGAAGGCGAAAGCGCAGAGCGCGCCCAGCACCTGGGGCGCACCCTCCCAGGCGGCAGCCCATTCCCCGCTCTTTTCGGGGCGCTGGAGGGTGAGCTCCACCACGCCGGTGAAGCCGGTGGCGTGGCCGCGCGACCCCTCGGCGAAGGTCCAGCGCTCGGTGTTCACCCCGGCCAGCTCGCTGACCACGATGCAGGCCTCGGCGAACGCCGGCCAGGCTTCGTGCAACTGCAGCGGCGGGGGGGCAAATGCATTCCACCGCTCCCAGTAACTGCGCATCAGCAGCCCGGGTAATGGGAGGGGCAGATCCCGCCCTTGGCTGCGAAAGGCGGTCGGGCTGGCGAACTCCAGGCGGGCGGTGCGCTGCTGCGGCGCGCTGTTCAACAGCTCGGAAATCTGGGCATAATCCGTGGAGTGAGCCCAGGGGTGCTGGGCGGGGTCCAGGGTGTACCCCTCCACCCGGAACTTCATCTTATACAGCTCCACCTGGCCCGCCAGGCGAGGCATGAGCCGGTCCAGAATAAACTCCGAAAGCTCGCCGTCCAGCGAGGTCAGCCGCAGCCAGCAGGAATCGCCCGGAACCAGGCGCGTACCCGCCGGGAAAGGCCGGCCGCGATCGTCGAGCAGGGTCGAGAGCGTGTACGGGCGGGGGCCGTCCTCGTTGTGCAGACGATCGGCCAGGCGCGGGTCCAGCCTGCGCACCTGGCTCAGGAACCAGCCCTGGGCCGGCCGGCCGAGCGGCCCCAGGATCGGCGCCGGGGCTGTGGGGAGGAGGGAGATGAGGAGGGAGAGGAGCATCAGGGGCGATCAGGTCTGCATGATCTTTTCGTATCTCTCTCGGATGCGGTTGTAAAACCAGGTGTATACCGGAGGATTTTCCTTGCGGTGCTGGTAGATCTGGTCCTGCAGCTGGCGGGAGCGGAGGGTGAGAGCTTCCGAGTCCGCGTCCCGCTGGCCGGCGCTCTCCCACAGGTCGTCGGCAAACCGGTTCAGCTCTTCCAGGCGCTGGATCGCTTTCCCGTGCCCGTAGAGGTGTTTCGCGCCGATCCAAAGGAACGGCAGTACCAGCGGTAGCGGGCCGGTGAAGAACTCACGGAAGGTCCAATCGGCGAAGATACCGATAACAACCAGCGCCAGTATAACGATTACAAAAGCAGCCGCCACCCATTTGATGTATTCTTTACGCTGGCGCTGGTCCCAGAGCAGGTTTTCCCGCTGGCATTCGATCCGGGCCTGGTGCAGCGGCAACCCACCGGCCTTGCGGCTGTACCAGTCCTTCAGGCGGTCGGCGTCGCCCGGTCTGGCGCGCCGGTGAAACCGCCGGGCCGCGCTCTCGATGACTTCCGTCTCCGGCCTGGTTACGAGGAACTCGTTCCAGGGCAGCTCCAGCAGTTCTGTATCGAACAGCTCCTGCACGCCGGCGGCCTGCTCCCCGCGCTTCGAGATCAAGTAGTCGATGAGGAGCTCACCGAACAGGATGAGAAAGGCAGCCAGCGATAGATAGGCGTTAACCGGAACTGCGAAGGCAAACACACCCGAACCCAGGATTGCGATCAGAGTGACCACAATGATCCACAGGTTCGCCCAGCGTTTTTCTTCGTCATACAAATGGCGTTGGGCGGCCAGGTACTTGAGAAACTGCGGCTCGTTCTGCTTTTGGAGGATCTGGTTCATCGCTGTCCTTTCAAGGCCGGCGCTGCCGGATAAGATCCCACCCCTGCGCCTTTTGCTGGTACAGGCGAAAGTGGATCGGCGATTTTGTGGTGAAGAGCTTATCAGCGATATGCAAGGCGTCCGGTGGCGTGGGCCGGATCCCGCTCGCAAGCTTGAAGCTGGACCCCACCCGGCTGTTAAATTCCCGGGCGCTGAC
>JAEWYL010000007.1 GCA_023395675.1 Chloroflexota bacterium
AGGGCATCAGCACCTCGGGGAAGATAATCGCCGAAAGGACAGCCGGGGGCACAAAGCGCAGGGCGCGGGTAAAGCGCTCGGAGACGTTCAAACGTCCCAGCAGGGCGATGAACGAGAGCCGGATGGCGAAGGTGAGCAGTCCCGCGATGAGCATCGTCAGCCAGATATTCATGTGCGCCTCTCCAGGAGCACGCCGGTGAGCACACCGGCCAGGGCGGCGGCGACCAGGCCCAGCTGGTAGGGCAGCGAGTAAGCCAGCAGGGCGGTGACCCCTGCGGCCAGCGCTGCTGCCAGGCTGGGCCTGTCCTGAATGGCGGGGATGACCAGGGCGATGAAAGTGAGGGCCAGGGTGAAGTCCAGCGACCAGCTCTCGGGGATGACCGTGCCGAGCAGAATGCCCAGGGCGGTGCTGATCTGCCAGGAGGTCCACAAAGTCAGGCCGGTACCCAGCACGAACCAGTGGCGGTGAGGGTTTGGCGCGCCGGTCAGGCGGTTAATGGCTACCGCGTAGGCCTCATCCGTAAGCAGGTAGGCCAGCCCGGCTTTCCACAGGGCAGAGAGGTGCTTGAGATACGGGGCGACCGAGGCGCTGTAGAGCATGTGGCGCAGGTTCACCACGACCACGGTCAAAATGATGACCAGAGCGGGCGCGCCATCAGCGACCAAGCCTGCGGTAATGAACTGGGCCGAGCCGGCGAAGACGACGGCTGACATAGCCTGGGCGGCAGAGGGAGAGATGCCTGCCCCGACCGCCAGGGCGCCGTAAATCATGCCGAAGGGTATGACGCCCAGCAGGAGCGGGAGCTGCCCCTGCACGCCCGCCCAAAACTCGCGGCGCGCCGAGTTCGACTGCGAGGCTGTCCCGGCTGGAGCGGGAAAGGTTTTCCGGGTGATATCTGAAGGTTTGCTCACAACCCCTCTTCAGGTCAGATCTGGCTTTTGGTCGCGAACTATAATCAGGCTATGGGCAGCTGCGACAGGCAGCGCTTTATCTAGCCATAGGTTTGCCCGGTTGGACCGCCAGAGAAGATATATTTTACCTGAACCCCTCTGATTTCGGGCAAGGGGTGTATTGGTAATTTGCGAAGGAGTGGTTTGTGGGGCGCAGTCCAGAAACAATCCTAGTACTCCTGATTTTTCGGGATTGCGCCCCGGCAGGAGGGGAGGCTGTAATCGTCCTGCCTTCAGGCTGAATCTTGATGCGGTATTTCTCAGTTCTTGATAGAATTGGTTGCACTGCATTCATGCCAGTTTCAGGCGCTGAACTGTTCCTGACGATTGGAAACCAGCCTGAGCCGGGTGGGTAAGCTCACGTATTCAGGAGGAGAAAATGGAAATTGCGCAGTATAAGACTCGAAGCGAGGTGCCGCAGCAGTACCGCTGGAATGAGGAGAGTCTCTATCCAAACAGCGAAGCCTGGGAAGCGGAAGCAAATGCCCTGCCTGAATTAATGGAGAAATTCGAGCGCTTCCGGGGAAAGCTGGGGGAGGGCGCTCAAATGCTTCAAGAGGCCATGGTTGAAGCCGAGGAGATGGTGAAACGGGTCGGGCGCTTCTTTATGTATGCCTATCTGAAGAATGCGGTCAATAACACCGATCAGGAGGCAGCCCGTATGCTGGGCAGAGCGCAGGGCCTGTTCGGCCGGACCCTGGCAGTGATTTCATTTTTGGACCCCGAGATGCTCAGCATCGGAAAAGACAGGCTCCTGGCCTGGGTGGAATCGGAGCCAGATCTGGCGGTCTACCGCCATTACATCGAGGACCTGCTGCGCAAGCAGGAGCATGTGCGGTCGCCTGAGGTGGAAGAGCTGCTCGGGATGCTGAGCGAGCCCTTCACCAGTACGACAAACACCCGCAACCAGTTTGTTGATGGGGAGCTTAAATTTCCCCCGGCTCGCGCTTCGGACGGCCGTGAGGTAGAGGTCACCCAGGGAAATCTGTCCGAACTCCTGGTGAACCCGGACCGGGAACTGCGGCGCACAGCCTGGGAAAACTATATGGACGCCCACCTGGCCTTCAAAAGCACCCTGGCCGGGAATCTGCTCACATCAGTGCGGCAGGGGGTCTTTAATGCGCGCGCCCGGCGCTATTCCAGCTCGCTCGAGGCATCGCTGTTCGAGAACAATATCCCCCCCGCGGTGGTACACAACACCGTGGAAACTTTCCGGCGGCGACTGCCTACCTGGCACCGGTATTGGAAGCTGCGCCGTAAAGGCCTGGGGCTGGACGACCTGAAGCCGTATGATATCTGGGCGCCCCTCACCGAAAAGGGGCCGGTGATCCCTTACGAGCAGGCGGTTGAATGGGCGCTGGAAGGTGTGGCCCCGTTGGGCGACGAGTACGTGCAGGCCATGCGCCAGGGCCTGAAGCAGGACCGCTGGGTGGACGTCTACCCCACCCCCGGCAAATCTTCATCCGAATTCTCGTTTGGCTGGCCGGGCACCCACCCATTTATTGTCATGAACTATGACAACACCATCTTCAGCCTGAGCACCCTGGTCCACGAGTCAGGCCATTCGATGCATTCTTATCTTTCCTGGCAGAACCAGCCCTTCGTGTACGCCCAGTACTCGATCTTCGCCGCTGAAGTGGCCTCGAATTTCCACCAGGCGCTGGTGCGCTCCTATCTGCTGGAGAACAACTCCGAGCGTGATTTCCAGATCAGCGTGCTGGAGGAGGCCCTTTCGAACTTCCACCGCTACTTCTTCATCATGCCCACCCTACAGGCCTTTGAGCTGGAAGTGCATTCGCGGGTCGAGCAGGGAAAGGGCCTTTCGGCGGATGATATGAACCACCTGATGGCGGACCTGTTCGCCGAAGGATATGGCAGCGAGGTCAGCTACGACCGGGACCAGGTGGGAATCACTTGGGCCACGTTCAGCCACCTGTACCAGCATTTTTACGTCTTCCAGTACACCACCGGCATCTCCGGGGCCCATGCCCTGGCGCAGCGGGTGCTGGCAGGGGATGGAGGCGCAGTGGAAAGATACCTGGAGTTCCTGCGGTCGGGGTCATCTGTCTACCCGCTGGATGCTCTGCGAAAAGCGGGCATTGACCTGGAGACACCGCAGCCAATTGATGAGACATTTGACCTGTTGGAGGGGATGCTCGACCGGCTGGAAGGTCTGTTGAGCAGGGAACCCCAGCGAGGCTAGAGGCGCATGGAAGAAGAGAGTAGAAGCGAAATTTACGATCAGGAAGAAGCACTGCCTCCCGCCCAGGCGCCGCGCGGCGCCGGGCGGCAGGCTGAACTCCCGGAGGCGGCCCTGGCGGATCTGCCCGAAAAGCTCCGCCGGGGCGCCGCGGAAGCCGGCTGGACGGAGCTGATGCCTGTCCAGGCCAAAGCCATCCCATACCTGTTCTCCGGGCGGGATATGATGATTCAGTCCCGCACAGGCAGCGGGAAAACCGGAGCCTATCTGCTGCCAATCCTGGAGCTGGTCAACCCGAGAGAGGCCCGCACCCAGGCCCTGGTGATGGCGCCGACGCGGGAGCTGGCCCTGCAGGTTTACACCGAGGCGGGTATCCTGGGCCGGGAGACGGGCGTGCGCAGCGTCGCCGTATACGGCGGCGTGGGCTACCGGGACCAGTTGGAGGCCTTCGAGAGCGGGGCCCACCTGGTGGTCGGCACTCCGGGGCGCATCCTGGACCACCTGCTGCGGCGCTCTTTCTCGCTGGAGAATCTGCGCATCCTCATTTTCGATGAAGCCGACCGGATGCTCTCCATGGGCTTTTACCCGGATATGCGCCGCCTGCAGTCCTATCTCCCGGAGCGGCACGTCTCCTCGTATATGTTCTCAGCCACCTTCCCGCCCCAGGTCATCCGGCTGGCCGAGCAGTTTCTGGTTGACCCCGGCTTTCTGAACCTGAGCAGCGATCATATCCATGTCACCGAGACGGAGCATGTCTACTACCTCGTGCCCGGGATGGACAAAGACCGCAGCCTGGTGCGCATCATCGAGGTGGAGAACCCACCCTCGGCCCTGATCTTCTGCAACACCAAAATGCGGGTGGACTATGTCACCACGGTGCTGCAGCGTTTTGGGTATGACGCCGACGAGCTGACCTCAGACCTGTCGCAGGCGGCGCGTGAGAGCGTGCTGGAGCGGGTGCGCCAGGGGAAACTGCGGTTTCTGGTCGCCACCGATGTGGCGGCGCGCGGGATTGACCTGCCCGAGCTTTCGCACGTTTTCCAGTATGAGCCTCCGGAAGACCTCGAGAGCTATATCCACCGGGCGGGGCGCACCGGGCGCGCCGGCGGCAGCGGGACTGCGGTCACGCTGGTGAATCCAGGGGAGCGCTCTGCCCTGGTGCGCATTGCGAAACGCTACCAGATCGAGCTGCAGGAACGCGCCCTGCCCTCCGATGAGGATGTGGCCCGGGTCGTCTCCGAACGGGTGATCGCCCTGCTGGAGGCGAACCTCCGCAGCCGAGACCGGCTGCAGGCCGAACGGATGGTGCGCTTCCAGGAGCTGGCGCGCAGCCTCGGTGAGAGCCGGGCCGGAACCGAGCTGCTCACGATGCTGTTGGACGATTTTTACCAGGGCACTTTTCACGCCCCCATCGCGCCGCCGGAGGAAGGCGAGCGCCGGGCGCCGCAGCGCAAAGAGAGTGGCGGCGGGCGCCCCCGGGGCCGGAGACCGCGCGGCAGGCGCCGCGGAGGCTGAGAGGCCGGTGTTGGGCCGCACTGCAGTTCTGCTCTTCCTGGCCGGGTGCCTGGCGGCTTGCAGCGGGCTGCCGGGCCTGCGCGCGCTCCCGGGAGAGGGGGGCGGGCCTACCCTGACTCCTCCCCCGGCCCTGGACGCCGGGACTTATGCTCGCCAGCTGGCATCTTTTATTGAGACGAAGGATTTCGAAGGGCTGCGGGGAGCCATGGGCAGCAGTTTTATCCTTGCCTTCCCAGGTGGGGAGGGGCAGGAGCTGGACCCGGAGACTGCCCTCGAGAGGCTGCGCGGCAGCTACCTGACGCCGGGGACCGCGCCGGAAGCTGTTTTTGATGCAGACCTGCGGGGCTTGCTGGGAGAAGCCGGTGCGCTGGCCCAGTTTGGAGCCGGGGCCTCCCCGGACCTGGCGTTTCTGGTCCGGGGGTTAGGGCCGGACGCAGGGGATGAAGCGCTGGTGATCCTCTCTCAGGACGCGCAAACCGGTGCTTTTTCTTGGCGCGGGATGCTGGCTGCAGCCGGCGGTTTTCACCGCGATGCAGGGGAGGCGCTCGATCAGGCTCTCGCTCTGGGACTGGAGAGCCGCGATTTCGAGGCTTTACGCAGCCTGATGGGGCCGCGGTTTTCTTTTGCGACCTGGAACACAGAGCTCCTGGAGGTTTCACCGGACGAGGCCCTGGAGCGCCTGCAGGGAGGTCTCCTTTCCCCCGGCTCTGCGCCGCGGGTGCGGTTTGACAGCGATATCCCTGCCCTGTTGGGCGGGGTTGATCCGCTGTCGCTCTGGGGCCCGGTGGCGAATCCGGTGCGGGCGATGCATGTGACCGGACTCGGCCCTGACGCCCGGGAAGAAGCGGTGCTGGTGATCGGCTTGCGAGAGGCCGGCGGGGAAGCCTACTGGCACGGTATTCTTTCCCCGCCGGGGGAGGCTTTCCAGAGCGCAGCGGATCCGGGCACGGTGCTGCCCACCGAAGTCCGGTTGGTGCGCGCGTTGGAGGTCTTGAACCTGCGCTCAGGTCCGGGAACGGAATACGCTGTGATCGCCCTGCTCTCCCCGGGAGAGACCGCCCAGGTGGACGGTGTGAGCGCGGACGGCGCCTGGTGGCGGGTGTTCTGCCCCCAGGATGCCTCCGGGTCCTGCTGGCTCTCGGCTGACCCGGAGCTAACCGAGCCGCTGACCGGCCCGGTTGAAACGCCTTGAAACCCTAAAATTCGCCTTGCAATAGATTTTTGGACAACATAAAACGAGATCAAAAAAACCGGAGCAAAGCTCCGGTTTTTTTGATCTCGTGCCAGTACTTCCGATTGGAGTAAATCTTACGCGAGCCCGGCTAGCGGGGCTGGCGGACCGTATCGGTCCCCGGCTGGCCCTCACTTACCTTTATCGCGAAGACAAAGCGCCGCCCCCAGGTATAGTTCCCGTCCTTCTCCAGGCAGGTCTGCAGGACCAGTTTGTTCCCTTCTCCGCTGTAGACGCGGTAAAAAACATCGTAGTCCGAGTAGCGCTTGCCTGTTTTCAGATCTTCGAACAGCCGGGGGGTGACGGCACGGTAATCGTTGTAGTTATAGATCACGTAGCGCTCGTAATGCCCATCGCCGTAAACGACATAGAGCTTATCCCCCGCGTCGAGCTTGTAGAAGAGCTCTCCGGCCAGGGTGTTGTGCGCCAGGAGGCCGAGGGAGCCCTGCTCGGTCGCCAGACGGAACTGTGTAATCGCCTCCGGCTGGTTGGACACGAAGACCGGATTGCCGGCAGGCTGCTGCTGAATGGGGTTAGCGAGCACTCCGGGTGCGAAAACCGCCACCGGGATAGACTCCCGCTGTGGGTCCTTCACGGCATGGATAAAGCTGTGCAGCGCGGCCCTCTCCCGTTCCTGTTGCGAGAGAACACCGCCGGTATTGTCCGGGGCGACCACCGGACCGGCGGGGATAGGGCTGGCATAGGCGGGATAATAAGCTGTTAAGGTGATGATCAGCGCCAGCAGGAGCAGCGCCAGGCGCGGGAGTGTCAGTTTGCAGCGAGTGTACTTCATGCTTTCGCCTTCGATGAGTGGAATAAAGAACCTGCACCCACTTGTGCAGGTCTAGCTGTAATAATAATGGATTATTTATTTTTTGTTGCAAATTCTTGCGGAAATGAAAGCAGTACTTTTTTCCCATAAAAAATTGAATTATGGGCCGGGTACGAATCCTAGCTTTACCGCACTGACGTCAAAAATTACGGAAGCGCTGGTTAAGCACCTGTTCAGGTACAGGCAGCCTGAAATAAGTCTCAGCTTCTCTGAGTACTTATCCCTGGCAGAGGAAGGACCTCGATAAAGGTTCTCTCGCTCAATATCTGGATACTGTATTGTGGTGGAAATGGGC